>JAHCHX010000001.1:3255000-3555000 GCA_026129545.1 Saprospiraceae bacterium | reverse complement strand
GCTGCTCGTCGAGGTCTTTGAAGTTGCGCTTGGCCGCGATGCGCACGGGCCACAGCGACATGACAAAAGTGGTGTCGCCATTTTCCACCTCCATGCGCGCCCAAGCACCGCCGCTCCGGGAGAGGGTGTCGTCGGTGCGAGGAAAGGAGGATTGCGCCGACAAGGGCACGGTGAGCAAGAGCGCGATAAAGGGAAGTAAATGGTGGGTGCTCATGTTAAGATTTGGGCTTGTGTGCCTTCTTCGTCGCTATAAACGTTTGGGAAGGCATTTCATCATTTCGTCGCCGCTGTTTTTTATCAAACACGTTGCGATAAATGCGCGGTAGAGACGTATCGCCGCCCCAAATGTAACGACAACCAGCAGTTCAAAAAAATCGCGGTTTGTCGTTCGATATGCACAAATGGGCGTGTTTTCCAGTTGCACATGGATTTACCTTTATCCGTTTTTAAACCATATCTACTATGAGAAACTTCCTTCGTTACCTACCTTTTGTTCTATTTTTTCTCTCCAACCATCTCTCGGCCACTTCGGTCATTCCCTTCAAACATCTGGGCGAAGCGGCCCAAAGCAGCGAGGCGGTGGTGTTGGCAACGGTGGAAAGCGACTTCACGACCACTGCTGGCCCCCTTGCTTTTTTCGACTGTAGGCTGCGGGTGGAAGAGGCCGCAAAAGGCGCGTTGCGCCCGGGCGAAGCTTTCACGCTGCGCCAGCACTCTCACCGAATGGGGGATTATTTCGTGGATATTGCGGGCGATTTTGTGCCGGAAGTGGGCAGCACTTATTTGCTCTTCTTGCACCGTGTGGGCGATGCTTGGCGCCCTATCACCTTTTCCTACTATGTTTTTGAGAAAAAAATCATTGGCGACCAGGAGTTTTTGGCACCGCTGGCGGAAGGCTTGAGTATCGCGCTCGTGTCGCGCCCTGATGGCGTGCGGCCCGAGCCAGTTGGCGTGTATCGCGCTCAAGAGCTCATGCACTTGCTGCGGGAATATGCAAGCGGCGGCGCGCTTCCTTGGAATGCCTCCTCGGCGCTGACCGGGCTTTCGCTCAGCGACTTTCCACAATCACGCGCCCTCCCTGCTGGCTGCGATTTTATCCTGCCCGGAAGCGGAAGTCTTTGCCGTTGGCAAAACCAGAGCGTCGAGGTCTATTACGAACAAACCGACGCGCCTGCCGGCTTCAATGCCACGCTGAGCACGGTGCTGGGCACAATGGTCGCCAACTATCCCGGCATAGACCCAAGCAATGCTGGACAAACCTCCTTTTCCCCCAACTGCGCGGATGGTACCGTGACGGGTGCCGACTTCGTGAGTTTTTTGAACGGGCTGAATGGCTTCCAGACCACCTTGATTTTTCTGAATGACCCTTGCAACCAGATTGCCAACCTGAACAATTGCGCCGGCGTGTTGGCCATCGGGGGGAGCTATCTTTCCTCTGCCACGCACCAATATAAAGGAGATACCTGGAACAATGCCCTCTTGGGTTTTGTGGTGGTAAACAATGGCACCTTCGAGTGCCTGTCGGCAGGCGATTATGAGCTCATGCTCATCCACGAGATGACGCACACTTACCGAATGGACCACCTCAACCCCGCCGCTTACCCCAACCAAAACATGAACCCCGCTTGCTGCAACCCCATCGGGGTCAAGGACATGGAGTGCATGAACTATGTGTATGAATTCGCCGCCCCGGTGACGCTGACCAGATTTGACGTGCAGCCCTATCAGCAACGCCAAGTGCTGGTGACTTGGGAGACCGCCAACGAAAAAGACAACGACTACTTCATGGTGGAGCGCTCGGCAGACGGCAAACGCTTTGAAATGGTGCAAAAAGTGTCGGGCCGCCAATTCTCCACCGACATCACTCGCTATGAATGGCTCGACCTTCGACCCTACCCCGGCCTCAACTACTACCGCTTGAGCCAAGTGGATTTCGACGGGCAAACGACCAACTTCGGCGTGAAGGCCGTGAAGGTGGGGGAGGCAAGTGGCGCTTTCCAGCTCTTCCCCAACCCGGTGAGCCATTCCACCTTGTCATTGATGGCAGATTTGTCAGCCCCTTTCAATGGGTTCATGGACATCATTGACCAGAACGGGCGGGTGCTTGGCACACAGACACTTGTCTGGGACAAAGGACGCAACCGATTGGAAGAGCCCGTGGAACACCTCGCGCCAGGCATTTACTGGCTTCGCCTGCGGGAGGCTGACCAAGTGCAGGTGTTGAAGTTTTTCAAAAAATAAAATCACTGTAACTACTCAGGCGAGGGGAACGCCCTCGTCTTGGTGGCTGTGGTGAGTCAAGGAATAAAAAAGCCTCGCAATTGCTCGAAACAGGCAGTTGTGGGGCTTTTTGTTTAAATTAAGTCTATCAAATTACGGTATGTGGGGGAACTTCCCGAAAGTTGCACCGCCAAATCATCCCGGCTCCCCTCCCATGTACGCCATTATTTTGGGTTTCATAACAGCCTTCACGCTCACGTTCTCGATTATCCCGGTCATCATTCGGGTAGCACGAGAGCGCCGCATCTACGACCGGCCCAACGAGCGAAGCTCCCATGAGGAGCCGACGCCATCCTTGGGAGGCATCGGGATATTTGCGGGCACGATTTGCGCCGTGGTGCTGTGGACGCCTTTGGATTCGTTCAGCGTGTTGCAATACATTCTCGCTGCGTTTGTGTTGATTTTTCTTATCGGCGCCCTCGATGATTTGCTTCCACTCTCCCCTTACAAAAAATTTTCCGCGCAGTTGTTGGTGGCCGTTATTCTCGCCTACAAGGCGGATGTGCGCATCAGCAGTCTCTACGGGGTGTTTGGGGTGCACGATCTTCCCGAGTTGACGAGTTTTGTGCTTTCCGTGCTCGTCATTATCGCGATTATCAATTCTTTCAACCTGATTGACGGCATCAACGGTTTGGCTGGCTCCATCGGCTTGTTAGCCTGCGTGAGTTTGGGAATTTGGTTCTATGCGATTCATTCGCCAGCCCTGGCAGTTGTGGCATTCTCCTTGGCAGGAGCGATTACCGCGTTTTTGAAATATAATTTCACGCCCGCTCAGATATTCATGGGCGACACGGGGTCGCTGCTCATCGGCACTGTTTGCGCCATTTTGTCTATCCATTTCATCGAGATGAACCATCTCGCCTCGGTGCAATCCGCTCGCACCTTCCATTCTTCCCCCGCCATCGCCGTCAGCATCCTGATTTTGCCCCTCTACGACACCGTGCGGGTGTTCGTGCAGCGCATTCTCCAAGGGCGCTCGCCCTTTTCGCCGGACAAGACTCACATCCACCACATCATGCTCGATTTGGGATGCAGCCACACACAAGCAACGGCCATTTTACTTGCCATCAACATTTTGTTCGTGGTGTTCACTATCATGCTCGACTGGCTGGGTACACCTACCTTGCTGGTGCTCGATATCGTGTTGATATTCCTGCTCATGTTCGCACTTCAGCAATTTTCCAGAAACCGCAAAACCAACGAGCCGCCTCTTCTCTGAGGCAATTCGTCACGGTTGCTTGTTCCCGTAAGCCAAATCCCCCGCGTCGCCCAAGCCTGGGACGATGTATGACTTTGCGGTCAATTCCTCATCTATGGCGCCTGCCCAAATAGTGGCTCTGGGATAGCGCCTGCGAACGGTATCAAGACCTGCCGTGCTAGCAATGACAGTGGCAACGTGGATGACGGCGGGTGTGCCAAAGCGCAGGAGCTCCTGCAAGGCCACGTTCACGGAAGCCCCCGTAGCCAACATGGGGTCGCTGAGGATGAGCACACAGTCGGTGAGGTCGGGGGTGGTCACATAGTCGAGTTGGATATCGAATGAGCCGTCTTTGTGAAGCCTCCGAAAGGCCGAGATGAAAGCGTTGTCCGCCGAGTCGAAATAGTTCAGCATCCCTTGGTGCATGGGCAGGCCGGCACGCAATACCGTGCCCAACACGATGCGCTGCGCGGGCAACATGACGGGCGACACGCCGAGGGGAGTTTCCACTTCGTACAATTCATATTGCAGCGTTTGAGAAATTTCGTAGGCCAGCACTTCGCCCACGCGCTCCAAATTGCGGCGAAAACGCTGCCGGTCTTTTTGAATTTCCACGTTCCGCAATTCGGCGATGAACTGGTTGGCAATAGAGTTTTTTTCGGAAAGATTGAAAACCATGACGAGTGCGATTGTTGGTTGAGCAAAACTTTCGACACGTCCCATTCAGAAAGGGGCCTCGGTGAAAGCACTTTTTTTGAGGGGTGAAAGGTAGGTTGTTCGAGAGAAAAACAGGGCTTGCCGCATTGGATATTGGCGGCCACACCTTCATACACCAACGTTGGCACGGCGATGCCTCTTGCCTTTTTTGCCCAAATTTATTCGTCGGTGAAGGCAACAGATTCCCTTTCTTTGCTCGACGTATCAAACACATCTTTCTTGCATGAAAACGATAAAAGGTCCTGCTATTTTCTTGGCCCAGTTCATGGGCGACAAAGCACCGTTCAACGCGCTCGAACCCATTTGCAAATGGGCCGCCTCGCTTGGCTACGTCGGCGTGCAGATACCCACTTGGGAAAGCCGACTGATTGACCTCGAAAAGGCTGCCGAATCCAAGACGTACTGCGACGACCTCAAAGGTCGCGTCGAGGCGTGCGGCGTGCAAATCACCGAGCTCTCCACCCACCTACAAGGCCAGCTCGTGGCGGTGCATCCCGCTTACGACCTCATGTTCGATGCCTTCGCGCCGCCGCACCTGCACGGCCACCCGAAAGCCCGCACCGAGTGGGCTATCCAAACCTTGAAAAACGCCGCTCGCGCCAGCCGCAATCTTGGGCTGAACGCCCACGTCACTTTTTCGGGCGCGTTGATATGGCACACCGTCTATCCTTGGCCGCAACGCCCCGCGGGCTTGGTGGAGGCCGCCTTCAAGGAATTGGCCAACCGCTGGAGACCCATCCTCGACGTGTTCGATGAATGTGGCGTTGACCTTTGCTACGAAATCCACCCCGGCGAAGACCTCCACGACGGGGTCACGTTCGAGCGATTCTTGGAGGCCACTGGCAATCACCCGCGTTGCCACATTCTCTACGACCCTTCACATTTTGTGCTGCAACAACTTGACTATTTGCAATATATTGATTTCTATCACGAGCGCATCAAGATGTTCCACGTCAAGGATGCAGAGTTCAACCCAACGGGCAAAAGCGGCGTGTATGGCGGCTATCAGGGCTGGGTGGACCGCCCCGGGCGCTTCCGCTCGCTCGGCGACGGTCAAGTGGATTTTGCCTCTATTTTCTCCAAGCTTGCCCAATACGACTACGACGGTTGGGCAGTGTTGGAATGGGAATGTTGCATCAAGGACTCGGAGCAAGGTGCCCGCGAAGGAGCCCCATTCATCGCCGACCACATCATCAAAGTCACCGAGCGGGCTTTCGACGACTTCGCCGGCGCGGCGGTGGACGAGGCGCTGTTGAAGAAAATCATTGGTCTGTGATTGACAAGGCATCATTGAGCCATGCGCCCCTACGCTCGACGCAACCATCGGCGCTTCGTGTGCGTCATAGCGGGCGATATGATGCGAACTTGGTCATTTTGTAAAAATCCGTCCACGCTGCGAAGGCGCAAGCGGGTGGCAACTCGCCGTGGCGCGGATGGATTTTTACAAAAAAGCAAAAAAAAGCGAACAAGAACCGCATTTCTATCCCTCTCTTTTTTGCTTTGCCCCCTTTGTTTTCTTCTTTCCCAAACCACGCTCAGCCTGCATATTGCCGCTACCGAGCAGGCTGTTTTTTCTGAAAAAATAAATGATTTTCGCCTCAAACCAGTAGAAGAGTTTCCGGGTGTCGCGGTGTTTGAACTACCCGACGATTCAGTTTCCGTTGTCCCGCTTTGCCGCGACTTGCTCCAGCATTTTCGACAACAATCCTTCCTCGCCGCTTCCATTGATACTTTGCGCCAACCCACGGGCGACGATACCGCTCGTCTTTTTGTGGCGACGCTGCACCTTGGCCCCGAAATGCGCTGGTTGACGCTTCGGCCTGTTTTGTTTGACAACAAGGAATGGCTTCGCGCCGCAGGCTTTCGGGAAAAATCCTTCGAGGGAAAGCCTTTGCGCCACGACGCGGTGCTGCGACTACAGGAAGACATTTTGAAACAGGCCGAAAACAACGGCTACCCATTCGCCCGCGTCTGGCTCGATAGTATCGAGATAGCACCCGACGGCGGCGTATCGGCGATGTTGCAAATCGAGCGCGGGCGCTTTTTTGTTTTTAAACAAATCAACATCAACGGCGACGTGAAATTGCCAGCCGCTTACTTGCCCAACTATTTGGGCTTGAAACCCGGCAGCCCTTACAGCCGTGCCCAAGTGTTGCGCCTCCGCGAACAAATGCGCACCCTGTTGTTTTTGGAAACAACGGGCAATCCTACCGTGACTTTTTCGGGCAAGCCTACCACCTCTACTGGAACAACCAGCCCATCGGAAGTAGGGGAGGCAACCGTGAATCTCTTCTTGCAGAAAAAAAAAGCCAGCCGCTTCGACTTCATCATAGGCTTGTTGCCTCAACCCGACGCGACGGACGGCAGGCTTTTGCTCACAGGCTCGCTCAACGCGGCCTTTCAAAATGCGCTCAACTTCGGCGAACGATTTGCCGCAGAGTTCGAGCGGCTGCGGCCAGAAACTCAAGAGCTCGACGTGCAAGCGGGCGTGCCCTATTTGCTCGGTTCGCCATTTGGCGTGGATGGGCGACTCAACATTTTTCGCCGCGACAGCACATGGGTGGACGCGCAAGGGGAGCTGGGCGTGTCCTATCTATTCGTCGGGGGCGATTATGTGAAGTTGCTTTGGGAAAACAAAACCTCTTCGCTCCAAAAAGTGGACACAAGCGCGGTGTTGCGCAGCCGCCTGCTTCCACCCAATCTCGACTTTCGGCAGAATGGCTATGGTTTTGAGGTCGGGTTGACTCGTCTGGACTATCGTTTCAACCCGCGACAAGGTTGGGCGGCGCAAGTGCGTTCGTTGGCAGGCTTCAATACCGTGCGCCGCAACAGCCAAATCGAGAATTTGCGCGACCCCGACGACCCTCTATTTAGTTTCGCAAGCCTTTACGACACGGTGGCCGTCAGGCAAGCACGATACCGCGTGGAAGGGAGAGCAGAGGCTTATGTCCCGTTTTTTCAACGCACCACTTTAAAACTGGCCGTGCGCGGCGGCGGCATCTTTTCAAAAAGACCAGTGTACAACAATGAACAATATCGGCTTGGCGGGAACAAATTGCTGCGTGGCTTCGATGAGGAGAGCATTTTCGCTTCGCGCTTTGTGGTGACTACGGCGGAACTGCGCTTGCTGCTCGGACTCAACTCGTACCTCGCCGCCTTTGGCGATTATGGCTATGTGGAAAACGTGACCAACAGCGCCCGCGTGTTCCTGCGCCCATTGGGCATGGGCGGAGGGCTGACATTCGAGACACCGGCCGGCATCTTCGGAATCAGCCTCGCCGTAGGCAAAAGAGACAACGCCGACCCACTGGATTTTCGGGCAGTGAAATTTCACATTGGGTATGTCAGCCTCTTTTAAGAAGATTGACCTAACTTCGCCAGTGAAGCAAGTTCATGCGGGCAAACGCCGTTAAATCTCGGTTAAACACTTGTTTAAAAAGTAACCGCCGACACCCAATTTTGTCTGAAAGCAAAGTTTTTAACAATTGCCTTTTGCGGTTCGGTGGGTTTAAGCGAACTTTAACGGACTAAAGTCGTTCACTTTAAATCGGTTTTAACCAAAAAAAGTACGCAAACCTTCTAATTTTGACCCTGCAAATCATGGCGCAACAGAACGCGCACAAAAAATTTTCACACCATGAAAGGAAATAAAAAGTCATTGATTTGGATGTTCGTCGCGCTGTTCGCGCTGGCACTCTCCATGCCGGCCCAAGCACAAGACGACCTCTACTACGACCCGTCAACCGACACAAGGCGTTCGACTACGACGTACAGAGAGACTTACGAAGAGCCAAACAACGTCACTCGCCGCTACAATGGCGACGACTATTACTATGAAGAAGACGATTATGCGTACGAGTACTCGTCGCGTATCCGCCGATTCCATCGCCCGGTGCGTGCCATTGACTACTACGACCCTTTCTTCGTTGACCTCTACTATTACGACCCGTTCTTTTTGCCGGGCGCTTCCATCTACACTTTCGGCTACAACGACTATTGGAGATGGCGCCGCTGGCAACGCTGGAACGCTTGGAACGCTTGGAATCCGTGGAACCCCTGGGGCGGTTTCGGCTTTGGCTGGAATAGCTGGACGGGCTGGAACGCAGGCTGGGGCTGGGGCGGCTACAATGCGTGGAACAACCCGTTCGTGTGGAACAACTATTTCTACGACCCTTACTGGACGTGGAATGGTTGCAACCCCTACTACGGCAACGTGTGGGTCAACAACAATTACTACTACAACAATAACAACAACTGGAACAACAATGGCTACCGCCCGCAGACCTACACAGGCCCGCGTCGCGGAGGCACGGGTGTCAACTCGTCGGGCTTTGCCCGCATAGCCAGCAACACCGGCTCCAACGGACGCTTGGCTACTGCCGAGAAAGATGTTCCGGTAGTGGAGATGCGGCCACGAACCAATGGCCGCGAATCGGTGAGAACGCCTGCCGACCAGCAAGTGGAGCGTGTGTCGCCATCCGCCACGGAACGCAGACCCACTTCCGATGCGGTGAGCAGAAACCCTGCCTCCACGAGTGGTCGTGAAAGCGTGCAGCAAGGCAGAAACGACCGTCCGAGCCGTGAAGGAGTCTCTGGCAACGAGACCCCCAGCCGTCGCCCGGCGGCAGAGACGCGCCCTTCGCGCGAGCCTTCGCAAGAGACGCGCCCTTCGCGCCAGCAGCCATCACAACAAGAAACCCGGCCTTCGCGCCCAAGCGGTTCTGACACTCGTCCGAGTGGTTCCGACGCTCGCCCAAGCCGTCCTTCCACGCAAGACCGCCCATCGGTGCAAGAGCGCCCGTCGCGCCCCAGCGGTGGTGGTTCTGATGCTCGGCCCAGCCGCAGCAGCGGTGGCTCTGATGGTGGTGGCCGTTCGTTCAGCCCGAGCTCTTCGGGCGGCAGCCGGGGCAGCAGCGGTGGCTCGAGCGGTGGCAGTTCTGGCGGTGGTAGCCGAGGCGGCGGCGGTGGCGGTAGCCGAGGCGGTGGCCGCAACTGATATTCCTTTCGCCAACAATTTTTTTGTGAATGGGTGGAAATTGGTACCAACACCTTCTTCCACCCATTTTCTTTGCCCTTCAAAAAGGCCGAAGCGGGTGCTCTCGAAAAAAACACGATATTTGGATGCGTTTCCTTGAACAACTTCCCCTTTCGGCTTATTTTAACTACTGCTAAATCAACGAACTATGAAACGGTACCTAATGCCGACATTCCTTTTGTTGATGTCGGCCACACTGTTGGCGCAAACAGCCAGCGATGTCCTCAAATATTCTTTCCTGCAACCCAGCGGAACGGCCCGATACATGGGCGTAGGCGGCGCTATGGGTGCTTTGGGCGCGGATTTCGGCACGATAAGCAGCAATCCGGCAGGCTTGGCCCTTTTCCGTGCCAATGAATTTACCGCGACACCCAGCCTTCGCTTTGCCAATACCGATGCCCGTTTGCCGGGCAATCCGGCAGTGGACGAAAGCAGGAGCGCCTTTGGCTTCGACAATTTGGGCTTGGTGTTCAACACCACTCCTCGCACGGGTCGTTGGAAGACCTTCAACGTAGGCATCGGCTTCAACCGAATGAACAACTACAATCAAGCGATTTACTACTTTGGCGATGCGCCGGGCACCATTATGAAAGGTTTCTTCGACGACGCACAAGCAGTGTTCAACAACGGAGGCACCGACGACGACCTCAACCCCTTTGGGTCGCAACTTGCCTGGGACGCGCAAGCCTTGTATTTTCAGGACGGCAGATTCACTTATGATTTTGAAGGATACGAGAATGCGACGATTGAACATTCGCAGACCGTCACCACCTTCGGCAGCATGAACGAGATGGCGCTTTCTTTTGCCGGAAACTACGATGAAAGACTCATGGTGGGGGTGACGGTGGGCGTACCGTTTGTGAACTATCGCCTCGAAAGTGAGTACGTTGAGAGAGACCCCGGCGGCGATGTGGAGGGCAATGTCCCTTATTTTGGTCGGTTGGTTTACACCGATTATCTGCGGACGGAAGGCATCGGCATCAACCTCAAGATGGGCATGATTTATCGCGTGAATCAAATGATGCGGCTTGGCGTTGCCTTTCACACCCCCACCGCGTTGGGCTTGACTGACAACTACAGCAACACGTTTGCCTACGACTATGGCGATGGAAGCGGCTCTTACAAAGGGCAAACACTTCTTTCGCCCGATGGGGTTTTTGACTACAAATTGCGCACGCCGTGGAGATTTATCGGCAGCACTGCTTTTGTATTCAAAAAATACGGCTTCATCAGCGCCGATGTGGAGTGGGTGGATTACACCGCAAACCGATACAATTTTACTTCCAATGTGTCCAACAACGAGAACAAAACACTTGAGCGGCAACTGAACAACGAAATCCGGCGCAACTACCAAACGGCTGCCAACATCCGTTTGGGGGGAGAGCTGGCGCTCGAACAGTTTCGTTTTCGCGCAGGCTTGAATCTGTTGGGCAATCCCGAAAAAGGAGAGTCAGGCTTCACCACGGCCTTTTCGCTGGGGGCAGGCATCAGGGCGCAATCGTTTTTCATAGACGTGGCATATCGCCGATTCACGGGCGACGGCATCGTGAACCCAGGTGTAGGTGCCCCCACCGTGCTGACTGACAACGCCTTCAATGATGTGGCTTTGACCTTGGGGTTCAGGTTTTAGGGGGGATTGAACATTGGCGATTTGAGGATTTGGGGAGGCCGTCGGTGGCAAGTGCAATGTAAAAAACATGTCAAGCCTCCCCAAGCCCCCAAACAAACAAATCTTCCCCATTCTTTTGCTCCCAGCATCAAGCGTGTGCATCCAACATCGCTTTTCGCAAAAACACCACCGTGGCCTCTATGTCGTCGTGCAAAACGCGGTCGTGCCCCAGACGAGGCACCACCGCCCGATAGCGGGCGTGCATTGACTCAATGGCTGGCGACGAGCGCAACGGTCGCCGATACTCCAGCGCCTGCATGGCCACCATAAACTCGATGGCTAAAAGCCTTTCCAAGTTAAGCACAATGCGCCGAGCCTTTGTGGCAGCATTCGCCGCCATGCTAACATGGTCTTCTTGACCATTGCAACTTATGATGCTATCCACCGAGGCGGGTGTGCAAAGCCCCTTGTTTTGGTTGACGATGGAAGCCGCCGTGTATTGTGCAATCATCATCCCGGAATGGAGGCCGGGGTCGTCGGTCAAGAATGGGGGGAGGCCGCGCTGACCACCTATCAATTGATAGACGCGGCGCTCGGAGATACTCCCCAACTCGGCCAATGCGATGCCCAGATAATCGAGCGGCAACGCAAGCGGCTGCGCGTGAAAGTTTCCGCCAGAAAGAATCAAGTCATCATCGGGGAAGATGTTGGGGTTGTCCGTCACGGCATTGATTTCGGTGAGGAGCATTTGTTCGATATGCGCCAGCGCGTCGAGGCTGGCACCATGCACTTGGGGCACACATCGAAAAGCGTAGGGGTCCTGCACGCTCGTTTTTTCCTTCGGGGCTATTTGACTGTCTTCAAGCCATTGCAACACGTTCCGTGCTGCCTCCAACTGCCCTTTGTGCGGGCGAATCTGATGGATGTGTGCGTCGAGTGGCGACAAGCGACAGTTGAACGCATCGTAGCCAATAGCTGCGTTCATGTTGGCTATTTGGGTCAGTCGGCGGCTTTCCATCAGACACCACACCATATAAGCGGCTGAGAACTGTGTGCCGTTGAGCAAGGCCAATGCTTCTTTGGCCTTGAACACCAACGGGGGCCAACCCCGCAATTGCAACACCACATCCGCTCGTTGCCTGCGCCCTTCGTGCCATACTTCGCCAAGGCCAATGAGCGGCAAACTCAAATGCGCCAACGGAGCCAAGTCGCCCGAAGCGCCCAGCGAGCCTAACTCAAACACAACAGGCAGGATGTCGGCATTGTAAAAATCGAGCAGGCGTCGCACCACCTTTTCTCGCACCCCGGAGTAACCGTAGGAGAGGCTCTGAATTTTGAGCAGCAACATGAGGCGCACCACATCGGGCGGCACCAAGTCGCCTGTGCCACACGCATGACTCACCACTAGGTTGTGCTGTAATTGCTCTATGTCTTCCTCGGAGATTCGGATGTCGCAAAGGGAGCCGAATCCCGTGTTGATGCCGTAGAAGAGTTCGTTCGCTTGGGCGAGTTTGTGGTCGAGATATTCCCGACAGCGATGAATGCGGCGGGCAGATGCTTCTGACAAGGCCAACGGATGCCTTTCGAGTACAATTTGGCGAATGGTTTCAAGGGAAAAATGGTCAGGACTGATTTCGTGCACTTTGTTTGTTGCTTAGTTCGGGCGGCAAAATTAAGGCATTTCTCTACCTTAGCGCCCCAATTTTGCAACATAGTACTCACCACTCTTAACTTACCATTCAAAAATGCAAGGTTCTACCATCACCATCAAAAAAGGCAAACTGAAAGTCCCCAACGACCCCATCATCCCATTCATCGAGGGCGACGGCACGGGGCCTGATATTTGGGCCGCCTCTGTGCGCGTGCTCGACGCGGCTGTGGAGAAAGCTTACAACGGCAAAAAGAAAATCGTGTGGAAAGAAGTGCTCGCGGGTGAAAAAGCCTTCAACAAAACAGGCAACTGGCTCCCCGATGAGACCTTGAAAGTCATTGACGAATATAAAGTCGCCATAAAAGGCCCGCTCACCACGCCTGTGGGCGGCGGTATTCGCTCGCTGAACGTGGCGCTTCGCCAACAACTCGACCTCTACGCCTGTGTGCGTCCGGTGCGTTGGTTCAAGGGCGTGCCCTCGCCCGTGAAAGAACCCGGCCTCGTGGACATGGTCATTTTCCGTGAAAATACCGAGGACATCTACGCGGGCATCGAGTATCTAACTGGCACTCCCGAAGCCGACAAAGTGCTGGCGTTTCTTCAAAATGAAATGGGGGTCAAAAAAATACGCTTCCCAAAAACCTCCTCCATCGGCATCAAACCCGTCTCCATCGAAGGCACGGAGCGCCTCGTGCGAGCGGCATTGGAATACGCCTTCAAATACAAGCGCAAATCGCTGACGCTCGTACACAAAGGCAACATCATGAAATTCACCGAGGGCAAGTTCAAGGACTGGGGCTACGCATTGGCCGAACGCGAGTATGGCGACCGCGTGTTCACATGGGCTGAATACGACCGCATCAAGGAATCGAAAGGCGAGGATGCCGCCAACAAAGCCCAAGCCGAAGCCCTTGCCGCAGGCAAAATGCTTGTGAAGGATAGCATTGCCGACGCTTTCCTCCAACAAATCCTGCTCCGCCCGGCAGAATATGATGTGGTAGCCACGCTCAACCTCAACGGCGACTATCTATCCGACGCTTTGGCCGCGCAGGTTGGTGGCATTGGCATTGCGCCGGGTGCCAATATCAACTACCTCACCGGTCACGCCATCTTCGAGGCCACGCACGGCACGGCTCCCAAATATGCAGGCAAAGACATGGTGAACCCTTCCTCGGTCATCCTTTCAGGTGTGATGATGTTCGAATACCTCGGCTGGGACAAAGCCGCCAAACTAATCGTCAAAGGTTTGGAGCGGAGCATTCGCAAAAAGCGCGTCACTTACGACTTTGAACGCCTGATGAAAGGCGCTACCAAACTGAAGTGCTCTGAATTCGGCTCCGAAATCATTGCCAATATGTAAGGTCAATTCCAAGAGGTTGCTTAATCTCATGCCTCACGCTGCCAAGTTTTCAGCGTGGTTAAAAGCGCAGTCCGCTCAAAATCAAGGATGGCAATTATGCGCATCTGACAAATCGTGGCGAGTCAAGGTATAAGTTTAGGCAACCTCTCAAAAATCCACTTTCAGCAAGGCTTTCAATTGTTGCTCGTTCACGCGCTCCGGCACCAACCGGAACAGCGCGTTGCGCAGAGCGACCAGCCACGGCTGGTTCAGTTGGGCGATTTTCCCCAGCCGCCATGAGTTGTTCACGATGAAATGTGTACGTGCCAGCCTGCGCTTTTCAAATGCTGCAAACGCAGCGGCAGGGTCGGCGTTTTTCCCCAACTCGTCAGCCAAAATCACCGCATCCTCAATAGCCTGACACGCGCCCTGCCCCATGTTGGGGGTGGTGGCGTGCGCCGCGTCGCCGATGAGTACGATGTGCTCGAAAGCAAATTTTCCAATTGGCTTGAGGTCAATGATATCGTTCCAAATCAGGTCGGCATCACGGGTGTTTTCCAAAATGGTCTTCACGGATGGATGAAATTTTTGGAAAAAACGCTGTAAGTCGGCGACTTTGGCCCCGCGCATACTTGGGTCGTTCTGCGGGGCATTCACGCAGGCAAACCAGTAGATTTTCCCGCCTGCCAACGGCACGATGCCAAAACGCCCGTTCGCGCCCCAAGTCTCCGATGCCTCGGAAAGGCCGGCCAAGGCGGTCGGCGCTTCGATGACCGCCCGCCAGCAAGTGTAGCCTGCATAGCGCGGTTCCGAATCGGGGAGCAACTGGCGGCGAACCGCCGAGTGAATCCCTTCTGCCACTACCAGATAATCCGTCCGGTGTGCGGAGCCATCGGCGAAATGAATCACGATGCTGTCGTCAGGTTGTTTTTCGACGCGCATGGCGCGTTTGTCTGTCTGCACCTGATGGGGTGCCAACTCAGCCAGTAGTGCGTCGTGCAAGTCAGCGCGGTGAATGGCGAAATTGTGCAGGCCGTATTGCCGTCCGATTTTTGCGGCATCGGCGGTAGTGATGATGCGGCCTCGCTGGTCGAGGATGCTGAACGTGGGCAGGGCATGGCCCCGTGCCACGATTTTTTCGGCGATGCCGAGGCGTTCGTAACCTTTTACTGCGTTGGCGGCCAGCAGCAGCCCCGCGCCGAGCGGCTTGATGTCGGCTGCGGCCTCAAAAACCGTGGGGCGTATGCCTTTTTGATTCAAGGCAATGGCAGCGGTCAGTCCTGCGATGCCGCCGCCAAGTATGGTGTATTGCTTCATAACTTGTTCGTTGTGACAAAGGTCTTAATGCTTGCCTCTTTGAATTGACGTATTTTGCGTCAAACAAGTGGCAAATTGCGCCATGAAAATCGAATGGTGTAACGTCTGGGTGCGTTTAGGTGGGTGTTTGACATAACAGATGGGGGAAGGGTGGCTTAAAGGCAAATGCAGGCTTTGTTGTCAACTTTTCGTTATTGCTTCGTCCCTTCTATCACCTGCTCCAACATCCAATTCACCGCCTTCAAACTCCGCACCGCGTCCTGTGCATCAAGTGTCTTTGCTTTGCAGCAACTCCAAAAATTCGTCAGAAGTAAGCAAATTCAAAGGCGGGAAGGGCGTTCGTTTCAAAACACGGAAGTCAGCGTCGTCGGAAACAACGTAAGTGGCGTTGGCGGCCACCGCGCAATCGATATATTTGTTGTCGTCAGGGTCGTTGGTGATGAGATTCCAACGGTAGTAGATGTTGCTGATTCTTTCTACATTCGGTAAGTTGAGCAGCAGGCGAACGACGTTTTGAGCAATTTCCGGTGTAGTTTTTTCGCCAACTTTTTCCTCATACTCGATGAGGATTTCGTTGGTGACGGACGAGCAGGGTGAAAATCCCGGCTTTCAGTGCATCAAAAATGGGACGGTACTTTTTGCCAACCGGGAGAGAGATGAGCAAAACGTTTATGTCGAGCACGATGCGCATGGAAAGGCGAGATTAGTAAGGAGTGCGCAGCCGCTCGTGCTTCCATTTTTCGATAGTCGAATCGTCCCAGCCTTTTTCCTCCCACAAGGCAGTCATCTCGCGGTCAATCTGTTCAGCGAAGTAAGCCGCCAATATTCGCTTGATGTCCAGCAGTTGTTGCTCGGACAAATTGGTGGAGTAGAGTTTGAGCAATTCTAATTGAAGGTTGCTCATCGGGCCAGTTTGTGCTCCCATCTTTCAAAATTTTGCTACAAAAATAGACTTTCTTCAAAGTAATGCCAACCTCCCGGTTGGTCGCCAACCAGAAGGTTGACGTTACTTGGTCGCCGAAACCACCTGCTCCAACACCCCCTTCACGGCCTTCAAACTCCGCACCTCGTCCTGCACGAGGATGAGTTCCTTGTTCGTCTGTTTGAGCGAAATGCCTTTCTGATTTATCCCTTGATTCGCTAGGATTTGTTAGATGAACATGATTGATGTTCTTGATTTTTAGTAGATTGCGATTGCAGCCATGCCCAAAACCTAACGGCGCGAAGTATATCTTTGCCCAAACGAAAGCCCATGACAAGAAAAGACAACTACCACGACGCTGTGCGGAACGCGCTCGAACGCGATGGTTGGACAATAACCGACGACCCTCTTGCCGTTCAGACACCGGGTACGGAATTTCAAATTGACTTGGCAGCGGAAAGGGTGGTCATTTCGGCAGAAAAAAGTCAGTCAATGGATAAAGTTCTGAAGTATCAAAAAGCGATTGTTTCCTTTCTGGGGGACTACGCCAAAATCAAGCCCGCCAACTTCAAAGAGGTACAAAATCAACTTTTCCTCGACACGAAAAATCACCATTACCAATTGGTGCGCGTAGGCTGGCAGGACGGCAAGCACGTCCACTACGCTGTTTTTCATTTCGATATCATCGGCGACAAAGTGTGGGTGCAACAAAACCGCACCGACTTGCCCATCGGCTACGAGTTGATGGATTCGGGCATCGCGGAGGGGGATTTGGTGTATGCGTATTTGCCGGTGGAGTTGCGGGGGGCGGCGGCTTGAGAGGACGATGATTCCCTCAATACTATTCAGACAAATTTACCTGTTCGCTCTTCCTATACAGATTTGGAAGAAAGCCCGACTTAATACGAAACTGGCTTCTCCCTTTGGGACGAGGATTGGCCGTAGAGGCATTTTCAATTTTTATGCCCGGGTCATAGTAGATATGCCCTTCCGACATTTCTTGTAAGAACAATTGGAAGTCGGTGCCTATGCCTAAAATGATTTGGTTGCCGTAATGATACTGTTTCGAAGGGTTTTGTGCAGATTTTGCTGGAACATAGCAAGCTTGGTTGTGCTTCGCGTTCCACTTTTTCAACAATGCGGCAAACGACCAAGTGGCGGCCTCATTGTCGTCTTGGTCAATCAAAGTTATTTTTCCATTGGAATCCGATATTTTTTCCACTCACATGGTCAAAACCTACGATTTCCAACCGCAACTTGGTTCTCGGATGCGTGTTTTCTACCTTATAGATGCCTCCAAAATTGATTCTGTCTTCCCGCCCTCGGAGGTCACAGTACCCATACTTCCGCACGAAGGCGCTCAATCCGTGTATTCCGTAAAACCCGCCGTTTGGCTCTGGAGTGAAAAGTGTGATGACACTTCCCGCAAATTTTTCAAATTTCTTCACCCCAAATGCCTTGATTTCCCAACCGAGAAAATCCGGTTCGGAGTAACTGTTGGGGCGCACACCCAGCTCTGCTTCAAGGGTGTAGCCCACACATTGCGGGGCAAGGCACGGGAGGATTTCTCCGGCACTGTTCAATCTTTTTGAGTGAATCCAGCCCAAATAATGAATTCGAGTCAACTCTGCAATTAGGTTTTGACGGTTGTTGGCGATTGAAGCCAACTCAATCACAGAAAACACGCCATATGACTGGGTTTCCGCCAAGTGGTCAAACTCTTGGGCAAGTTGAGAATCAGGAGATGAGACATATCCGATAATCCTGCCTTCCTTGTTAGGCGACAAAAAAAGCAACCTTCCCGGAAGCCTTTGGGTCATAAGTTCAGAAGGAGGATTTTCACTCCCTGCCAGAAAACCCGAAAACCGAACCTCGGGATATTTGGGATAAATGATAAACTGCGCTTTGGGTGCTGGAGAAAGATTGCCGCCCTCTGTGAGCCAATAGAAGTTCACATCAGCTTTGAAACGGTCTCGCTCCCAATCGCCGGAAGAGTCGGCATACACCTCCGACACGGGAAAAATGTTCAAAATGTCGAAGCTGCCGCCCAGATAAACCTGATTTTTAGAGCTGTCATTGGCAGCCAATTTCTTGACGTACAATTTTTGGCAACCCTGTGTGGCGAAAGCAGATTTGAGGTTTTCAAGATTCATGGGCGTTCAAGGCTTTTACAATGTTGGCACCCACAGCTTGCATGAGCGGCACGACAACGGAGTTTCCAAACTGGCGGTACGCTTGGTTGTCCGAGACAGGTATAATGAAATGATCGGGAAAACCTTGCAATCTCGCACATTCACGCGGAGTCAGTCGGCGAGGATTTTGCCCTTTTTGAGGAATAAGTATCTCGGAGCCGTCTTTGTAATATCTGGCACTGAGCGTCCGGGTAACGCCGTCAAAGTCTGCTAAGCCGAATCCAAATCCATTTCCTTTGGCCTTGTGTTTGAGCGAATAGTCTTGCAGATAAGTCCAAAGCTTGTCGGTAAGCGTATATTTTCCTTCGACTGTATGTTCAAGGATTTCTTTAATCGTGCAGTCTGCGATAGACAACTCCGGGAAATCAAATTTTTCTTCCCTTTTGAAAATATCCTCTCGAAATCCTACTATGACAATACGTTCCCGGTGTTGCGGCACGAAGTATTTGCCATCTAATATGCGATGATGAACATTGTAACCCAATTCTTTCAGCGTACCATGAATCACGCGAAAGGTATTTCCCTTGTCATGCGTAGCGAGGTTTTTGACGTTTTCTAAAAGAAATATTTTTGGGTGTTTGGCTTCCAAAATGCGAACAATGTCAAAAAATAGGGTACCCTGTGTCTTATCTTTGAAACCATGTTCTCTACCCAAACTTTTCTTTTTTGACACCCCTGCAATCGAAAATGGCTGACAGGGGAAGCCTGCGAGCAAAATGTCGTGAGCTGGAATTTCCTGTTCGTTGATTTTCGTGATGTCTCCGAATGGCACCTCTCCAAAATTTGCCTCATAAGTTTTTTGTGAGAAAGGGTTCCATTCCGAAGTGAAAACGCATTTGCCGCCGATATTTTGAAACGCGAGTCTTAGCCCTCCGATTCCTGCAAACAAATCTATGAATTTGAATTTAGGCTGCTGGGGGGGAGGGAATGGAACATCCCACTCAATAGGAAGTTCGTATTGGAAACATGGCTCAGCTATCAAATCAAACTTCGATAGATACTCAGTTGCATTTTGGCTGTAATAATGCGCCGCCCCATTTTCCCTGTTTTGAAGAAAATGGGTCACGCTGGCCAAACCCCAATCAGCCCTCGTCTTGGCTTGATCAAGTTTTAATTTTTTCCGAATTTCAGAGTATTTCACCATCTAATTTGTTTCCCAAATTTTAAAACACAAAGTTCTATATTTTTCTTGACCCGCACTTGCTCAATGCTTTGTTTCATGCAAAAGCCGCAGCCCCCACCACCTGCTCCAACACCCCCTTCACGGCCTTCAAACTCCGCACCTCGTCCTGCACGAGGATGAGTTCCTTGTTCGTCTGTTTGAGCGAAATGCCCATGATACGGCCTTTCGCGCCCACGAACTGCACGATTTTGTTGAAAGTCTCCGTCTCGAAAAACGATGATTGCGGGTCGCCGAGGAAGTAGCAGCGCAGTTTGCCGCCTTTCAAAATCAATCTTTCAAAACCCAATTTTTTGCAAAGCCATTGCAGGCGCAGGCCGTCGAATAAGGCGTTGACCTGATGCGGCAATTTGCCGAAACGGTCTTCCAAACGTTTGGCGAAAGCCGCGATGCCTTCCTCGTTTTCGATGGTGTTGAGTTCCGTGTAAAGGCTCAGGCGCTCCTGCGTGTTCGAGACGTATTCGTCGGGGATGAGCATTTCCACGTCCGTTTCGATGGTCACATCGCGGACGTAAGAGCCTTTTTGCGCGATTTCTTCTTTGAAAACATCTTTGAAATCGGTCTCTTTCAACTCCTGAATGGCCTCGTCGAGGATTTTCTGATAAGTCTCGAAACCAATATCGGCGATGAAGCCTGACTGCTCGCCGCCGAGCAAATTGCCCGCGCCCCGGATGTCGAGGTCGCGCATGGCGACCTGAAAGCCGGAGCCGAGTTCGCTGAATTCCTCGATGGTGCGCAGGCGCTTGCGGGCTTCCTGCGTGAGCACGCTCATGGGCGGCGCGAAAAGGTAGCAGTAGGCTTTTTGGTTCGAGCGACCCACACGACCGCGCAGTTGGTGCAAATCGCTGAGGCCGAACATATCGGCGCGGTTGATGATGATGGTGTTCGCGTTGGGGATGTCGAGGCCGGTTTCGATGATGTTGGTGCAGGCCAGCACGTCGAATTTTTTATCAATAAAATCTACCAAAACTTTCTCCAAATGCTCGGCGTCCATCTGACCGTGCGCCATCGCCACTTCGGTGTCGGGGCAAAGGCGTTGGAGCGTTTCGACGATTTTGGGCAAGTCGTTCACGCGGTTGTGGACAAAAAACACCTGCCCGCCGCGATTGACTTCGGCGTAAATGACTTCTTTGATTAAATCCTCGTCGAACACGCGAATCTCCGTGTGAATCGGCTGGCGGTTGGGCGGCGGCGTGCGAATGACCGAAAGGTCGCGGGCGGCCATGAGCGAGAATTGCAAGGTGCGCGGAATGGGCGTGGCCGTCAGTGTGAGCGTGTCCACGTTGACTTTCAGGGCGCGGAGTTTTTCCTTCGAGGCGACGCCAAATTTTTGCTCCTCGTCCACCACGAGCAAGCCCAAGTCTTTGAATCCCACTTCTTTGCCCAACAGTGCGTGGGTGCCGATGATGATGTCAATCTGGCCTTTTTTTAGTTTTTCCAAAATCTCTTTTTTCTCCTTCGCGCTGCGGAAACGGTTGAGATAATCCACCGTGACAGGAAAATCGGCGAGGCGTTCGGAGAAAGTTTTCCAGTGTTGCAAGGCCAAAATCGTCGTCGGCACGAGCACGGCCACCTGCTTGCCATCGGTCACGGCTTTGAATGCCGCGCGGATGGCGACCTCGGTTTTGCCGAAGCCCACGTCGCCACAAATCAGGCGGTCCATCGGGTATTCTTTCTCCATGTCGGCCTTCACGTCTTGTGTGGATTTGTATTGGTCTGGCGTGTCCTCGTAGATAAAACTGGCTTCGAGTTCGGTTTGCAGCACGTCGTCGGGCGGGAAAGCGTGGCCTTTGGCGGCGCGGCGGGCGGCGTAGAGTTTGATGAGTTCCGCCGCGATGTCCTTGATTTTGCGCTTGGTGCGGGCTTTGAGTTGTTTCCAGGCGTCGGAGCCGATTTTGGAAAGTTGCGGCGGCTCGCCTTCGCGCCCGATGTACTTCGAGATTTTGTGCAGCGAGTGGATGCTGACGTAGAGGATATCGTTGTTTTTGTAATTGAGCCGCACGGCTTCCTGCATCTGACCGCCGATTTCGATTTTTTGCAGGCCCGCGAATTTGCCGATGCCGTGGTCAATGTGCGTCACATAGTCGCCCGGCGCGAGTTCGCGCAACACGCGGTAGTTGAGCGCCTGTTCTTTGGAAAATCCCTGCCGGATTTTGTAGGCGTGATAGCGCTGGAAAATCTGGTGGTCGGTGAGCACCTCGATTTTCAAATCCTCGTCAATGAAGCCCTCGTGAATCGGGATTTCGACGGGCAAAAACGCCACGTCGGCCTTCAATTCCTTAAAAATCGCCGCCAGCCGGTCGAACTGCTTGGGGTTTTCGGAGCAGATATAGGTCTCGTAGCCCGCTGCTTTCATCTCGTGCAGGTGGCGGATGAGCAGGTCGAAGTTTTTGTTAAAAGAGGGTTGGGGTTTGGTGTGGAAGGGGATGGTGGTAAGAGACGACATGGCAGACTAGTTTACTTGATTACAAAAATGATGTCTGCCAACGCAGTCTCACGGCAGGCAAAACAGCTGGATGTGATTTGAAAATGTGCTCAATCAGGATGCTCGACCAATGGTTGTACCAACTGTTGAGCACGTATCCCGGCACCGCGCGGCTGATCTCGGTGTCGAATTTAGAGAGAAGCGTTTCGTAGGATTGGAGCGCTTTCACATAGCGGCTGACCAAGTATTTGTCCAAAGAGTTTTGGTAGTCGCCACCCCAATCAAAGTTTTTGAGTTTGTAAAGTTCAGAGACGAGTTGCGCGGTGTCTATGTTGCTTGCTTGCGTTTTATTGATTTTTTGGACAAAGGCATTGAGCAGTTGAAGTGACTTGGAGACATCTTTTGACAAAATTTCGTAGCGTCCTTCAAATCGTTTGGAGAGCGCGGACCGGGTAAGTTTTAGATTGGCTTCTTTTGCAAATGCAGCGAGCAACTCTCTTCGCACGATAGACTTGATTTTCAACCAAAGCAACCCTGCTTTGTCAGAGCCGAACCCCTCCAATTTGTCGCTGTCGTGCAGTTTTTTCCAGTGGTCAAAGTTCTTCATTCAGGATTGTTTCTGCCCTTGAAGTCAGATTTATACCTTGATTCGCTAGGATTTGTTAGATGAAGATGATTGATGTTCTTGATTTTTAGCAGATTGCGATTGCAGCCATGCCCAAAACCTAACGGCGCGAAGTATACAAAATGCTTGGGCTTGGGTTTGCAGACAAACAAAATTTCCTGGCTGCCAGCCACGCTTCCCTTGCCGCCTCGCCCATTCTGATAGGTTTTGGCTTCGACTTCAACGTTTTTATATTTTGAAATCATGTTGGTCAGTTCCTCGACGCTTGGGTAGCTGCGGTCATTGTAACTGATGAGCCAATGGGGTATTTCTTAAGATTGTTCAAAGAGTTTTTCAAATGACCTTACAACGTCTTTCTTTTTCTCAAAACCACTGAACCGTTGCGGCTCATATAGTCGCCCCAGAGTGGTTGTGAACAAAGCGGTTCATGCGACGACAGGCTTGCCGAGTCGCTGAAACTTAAAAGAGATAAGAGAGTCAAGCTCATCTTTGTAGAGGTGGAGTTTTTCGAAGAACTCCAAAATAGCCTTTTTGAACTCTTTGAAAGTGGGGTAAAACGTGGTGTTGATGACCTTTTTTCGCATGAATTTCCACAGGCGCTCGATGAGGTTCAGGTTCGGGGAATAGGAGGGCAAGAACAGGAGGACGACCCGGGGGTGCTTGTCGAGCCAGTCGCTGACGGTGGCGTTTTTGTAGTAACCGGCGTTGTCGGCGAAGGCGCAGATGCGCTCTTTGTCCGCGTGTCGGGTCTCGATTTTCTCCAAGAGAGCGACGGTGGCCTGGGCGTTGACCCACTCGCTGTGGTGCACGATGACCTCCTCTGGCCGGTGGGCGTTCATCGCGTCGCTCAGGTTGAGGCGCTCGCGGCCCGTGTTCGTCGGGATGACTTTTTCCTGCCCCTTTTTGACCCATGCGTAACTGCTCCGCGTGTTGTGGGTGGGATGCACCCCGTCGAGGGAAAAAACAGCCTCGTCCTCGGGCGTTTCCTCCAAAAAGGGGACAAACTGCTCCAAAAACGCCTCCTGCTCCGCCTCGCTGAACCTGCACGGAACTTCGCTCGTCTTTCTGTACACGAAGCCGAGTTTTTCCAAAATCCCCCGAGCCGCGCTCAGCGAATACAGGATGCCGAACTCTTTTTCGATGAAATCCCGCACCTGCTGCGAACTGGTGAAAAAACCAGCCGAAACCTCAGAATCAACCCGGCCCAACTGCTCGTCGCTCATCTTCCCGCTGTAAGGCACGTAGTGCTTGTCCAGATACTTGTCGGCACGGTATTTTTGAAGGCAATTGCTGATGGTGCCACGACCTATGCCCAGAATCGCCACCACCTCGTCGTAATCCTTGCCCATGTCCAACAATATCAAAACCGACAACTTCATGTACGAAAACTTGTCACGGGTGTTGCCGCGCAACTCCTCGACAAATTCCTTTTCCGATGTCGTCAGCAGTTTGCCTATCATGCCACAAAGTTATGTTTTCTCGATGCCCTGTTCAATTCCATTCCGGTTTGACTATAGCATAAGCACACAGGTTAGTAAGTTTTGCATATTATTGGCTTTGTTGCATGAACATTTTTTATTTTGAAAATAGACGATTTTAATTCTGAAAATTTTTTAGCAAGCCGTTATTATGAAATTTATTTGGAAAAAATCAATCTGGCCAAATTTTATTTATTCATGCAACAAAGCCATCTCGCATCCAAACTTTACGAAGCCTTTCGTCAAGTTTTTTAAGCTGATACGGAAGAGATATTTTTTGCTTTCCGAAAGTTTCAGACCTTACGCACGAAAAATTCACCCATCGCTCTCACCGTTCACTTCCTTCAAATGCAAACTGCTCTCAACGTTTATTTCCAGACCATTGATGCCCTTTTGCTCGACAACGAGATTGACAAGGCTTACGAAGCCCTCATCGAGCTGGACAATCAAACCCAAGCCGACATCAAAAACGACGTGCTGCTCATCACCAGCAGCTATCGCCAATCCGCAAAGATGTTTCAGCAAGGGCTGATTGATTTCAACCAGTTCAACATGCAGACCAACAAGGCAAAATTCGGCTTGCAGGAAATGATGAAATCCGTGCCGCGGAAAATCGAGCTCAACGCCAAAATCAAGGGCCTCGGCTCCTACCAGTTCTCGGTGCCGGACGATGCCAAACTAGAGAAAATCATCGGCCAAAACAACCTCCTGCGCATCAAGTGGTTGGAGGAGGCCTTAAAAGCCTCCAAAGCCGTTTGTCGCGTCGTGTGTGCCGATGGAGAGTTGGGCACAGGCTTTCTCACAAAAGAAGGATATGTATTCACCAACAACCACGTCATAAAATCGGCGGATGTGGCAAAAACCGCCCGCTTGGAGTTCAACTACGAAATCGGAACAGACGGCAAAACAAAGGCTCGCACCACTTACCAGCTCGATGCTTCCGACTTCAAATCCAGCCCGCCCAACGAGTTTGATTTCGCTCGCGTGAAAGTCATAGACCGCGCCGACGCACCACTCAAACAGTGGGGCTTTGTCGAATTCGACCCTGACGCTATCCCCGCCGTGGGCGAGGGTGTCACCATCATCCAGCATCCCAAAGGAGAAGATAAACAAATCGCCCTCAATGCCAACGAGGTGCTCGGACAACTCAACCAACACCTTTTCTACTCCACCGATACCGAACCCGGCAGCAGCGGCTCGCCCGTGTTCAACAAGGACTGGAAAGTCGTCGCCATTCACCACGCCGGCAAAACCGACGCGGAAGGCGGCTTGGTCATCAATGAGAGAGGCGAGCGCCGCGGTGCCAACCGGGGCATCCTCTTCCGCAATATTTTCGCTTTTATTGGGCAATAATTCCTCGAATAAACCTCAGAGGCGCTGCCGTAGTCATGTTGGAACAATCATTCACACGCGCCTCTGCGGTCAATAAATTTTAAACCATGCCGCTTCCAAAACCACTTTCGGAAATCAAAAACGATTTGCAGGCACTCGTAGCCAACAATGAGATTGTGCAGGCCATCGCCACCCTGCAAGGCCTGCTGCCAAGCAACGCCGAAAAAAAAGGGCAAACCATCCTGCTCGAAGGCCGGCTAAGCCAAATAAATCGCGACCACCACATCGCCGGAATCGTAAAATTGGACGACTATCAATTGGAGACCGCACGCATCCGCGATGCCATGCTCCAACTGATAAAAAGCTTGGAGGAAAAAGACTTCGACCCTGCCGCCAGTCATGCCCAACCCTCGGTGTCGGCGATTCCAAAGTTTGCCGTCATCTACGACATTGCCGACAGCGAGCATTGCAAGATGCTGAACAAGCACCTCAACGTGTTGAAAATCATGAAGAAAATTCAGGTTTACAACGTGCAGGAAGGTTTCGGCGATTTGGTGGCGCAGGCCAAGCAGGAAGTGGAAAAGGCGGATTATCTGCTCGTGCTCATCACCGTCAATCTCTTCAACTCGCCCGAATGGTTCGAGCTGGTCTATGAGGCGATGGGCGATGGCCGCCGACTCATTCCCATCCGAATAGAGCAAGCGGACTTTGAAGGCACCGGGTTGGAGAAATTGCGCTCCCTGCCCACCATGAATCGCGCCGTGTCGCAGTTCAAAAGCCTCGACGATGCATATGTGGACATCGTGACTGAATTGAGAAAGCTGTTGCCGAAATAAAAAAGCGCCCCGGAAACCCGGAGCGCCTCGGTGCGGGAAGCGAGACTCGAACTCGCACAACCGTGAAGTTATTGGTGTTTGAGACCAACGCGTCTACCATTCCGCCATTCCCGCAAGTTGGTTATTGTTCGTTCAGCGCAATCAACAAGTGTCAATAAACAATCACTAACCGCTTGATTGGGGCGCAAACTTAGAAAGGTTTTCCCGAATACGCAACAAGTATCTTTTTTTCAAAAAAAAGTCGCGCACCGCGAGCAATGGAGCGGTGCCTTCTTCAGCCGTCCACCGCTCCACAATGGGCTGAATTTCTGCCTCCAAGCCTTTTTCAAAGTCGTCTGTTTTTTGTAGCGCCACCGCGTAACGCGCGGCATCGGCATCCAGTTCCAACTCGAACAACATCTCATTGAGGTCCATCATCTCCATCAAAAAATCCTGCGGGAGCGAAGGCTGCGAGTCCTCTTCACCCAATAGCCCATTGATTTCCAAAATATAGCGCATGCGGCGGTCGGGGTCGGAAAGCGTCTTAAATGCTTCGTTGTTCAGGGTGCTCAGTTCGAGCATTCTGGTCTGCTCCGCCTCGTCCGCCAATGTGTGAAAATCGGGATGGTACTTTTTGCTATTTTGCAAAAAGACGCGGCGCAACGCAGACTCGTCCACACGAAAAGAAACTGGAAACCCAAAAAAATCGAAGTAGTTCATTGGAAAGATAGAGGGAGAAAGGTGGAGGGTAGAGGGTGCCAATTTGCAGCTCTCTACCCTCCACCTTCCTCCCTTGTTCTAAAACAATTTCTGAATCCAGTGCTTCCAAATATCATTGCCGAGGGCAAATACCATGAGACCCAACAGCAGGAAGAACCCAACAGTGACGGCTTTTTCCATGAAGCGGTCGCTCACCTTGCGGCGGGTGACGACTTCCCACAAGAGGAACATGACATAGCCGCCGTCAAGCGCCGGGATGGGCAGCAGGTTCATAAAAGCAAGTATGATGCTGATGGAGGCAGTGAGCATCCAGAAACGCTCCCAGTCCCACGTTGGCCCATACATCTTGCCAATGCTGATGAGGCTGCCGAGATTGTCTTTGACCCCGATTTTACCCTTAAACATTTGCCCAAAGGCTTTTATCTGGTTGTTCAGAAAATCCATCCCAGCCTTCACCCCTGCAGGCATGGCTTGCAGGAACGAGTACTTCTCGCGCTGTTCGGTGAAGTAGCCCGATAGTTTGGTGCGCACGCCGATAAGTCCTTCTTCCGTCAAGGCAAGCCCCAGATGCAAGGTGTCGGTGCCACGCAGGATGCCGAGCGTGATTGCTTGGCCTCTGTGTTGCCGGGCCAAGGCGGAAAACTGGTCGAAATACGGGATTGGCTCATTGTTGAAAGCAATGATGCGGTCGCCGGGTTGGATATTGGCCTGTGCGGCGGGTTTGCCCGGCATCACCTCTTCCACCACAAAAGGGATGCGCGGCGACATCAAGGCACCTTTGGGCAACCCCTTTCCTGTGATGCGCTGAGCCATGTCGGCGGGCATTTCTATCACCTGTTCTTGACCATCTCTGATGACGGTGACCTGACGCACGTCGTTGAGCACCAATGCTTCCACAAATGCTGCGGGGTCAAAACGGTCGAAGGGTTGAGCGCCCAGTTTCACGATGTTGTCGCCATTCCTGAGCCCCACTTCGAGCAACACGGAATCCATGGCCACGCCATATTTTAGTTCGGAGGTGGGGATATAAGCTTTTCCATACCCCCAGAGCATCATGCCGAAGATGAAAAAGCCGAGGAGGAAGTTGACCGTGACACCGCCCAGCATGATGATGAGACGTTGCCACGCGGGTTTGGAGCGGAATTCCCAAGGTTTGGGCGGTTCTTTCAGCGCCTCGGTGTCCATGCTCTCGTCCACCATGCCCGATATTTTCACATAGCCGCCGAGCGGCAGCCAACCAATACCATATTCGGTTTCTCCTTTTTTTATTTTCCAGAGAGAGTTGAAAGGGGCAAAGTCAAAAAAGAGGTAAAACTTTTCAACACGTGTCTTGAACCACTTGGCTGGTAAAAAGTGTCCCAATTCGTGCAACACAATCAGAATCGAAAGACTCAGCAGAAATTGGCTTACGGTGATGATGCTATCCATTGAAAGATGTAGATGCGAATTTTGAAATCGTAAAGACGTAAAAACCCCCAAAAAGTTGTGGCTATCGAAAAATGCACGAGGGCTTCCGAAGTTTGGGCAAAACTACGGAAGCCCTCGCAAACGCCCGGTCAAATTCGACCGAACTGGGGAATTTGTGGTCATTAAGAGGTGTGCTCAATAGCGTTGGCCTACCCCTTCTATTCTCAAGTTCCGATTTCTCGATAGCGTGGGCTATTCGAGGGGTCTATTTTCATCATAATCTGCTGAACGCGCTCTTTCTGCGGCCTTCCGGCGATTTTGAACATTTCCACCAACTCATCACGCTTGGCATTGGCAAACATCTGCACAATCAAAGAGTTGAAATAGGCCGTGTTCACCTTGTCCACCTCTTCCAGCGCCGACACAATGACTGACTTGGCCGCGTCCATGTCAGAGGTGAAGGTGTCCAGCCCTTTGCGATGATAATTGTACATGGCCGCGCGATAGGGTTTCACGCGAGGGTTCAAGAGGTTTTCTATCATCCAGTAGCGGTTGCGATTTCTGCTGCCATCGGCAGGGCGCCAACCCGGAGAGCGGTTGGTGGAGGAGTTCTGAATGTTCGTCACGAGCTGCTGCGCCGTCAGCAGGTATGGGTCGCCGCCATAGAGCGAGAACGAGTCATAATCCAACCCAAGAATGATGTAGGCGTAAAAGGCGAACACGGCAGATATATTCTGGTTGTCGGTAGCATCCAACAGGAACTCGATGGGTTGGTTTTGCTCGTAGGTGAATGTGATATCCTTGTCCAGATGCGATATCAAGGGGGTTTCGTAGCCGCTACCATACACTGGGCGCGTGGCCTGCACGGCCAGCTCTGCTTGAAACGTGTTGTTGTCGCCCTCGGTAGAGATGGTCAGGATGAAGTTGCACTTGATGCGCTCCTCCGGCTCAAAAGCATCCGGGGTCCATTTGGTCGTGTTGAGGAATTCGCGCAGCGAGCTCTCCAATTGGTCAAATACCCGACGGTCGTTTCTTTGCAGCTGGGGGGTGCTGACACGCACCGTGGCGTTGAGTTCGCCTTGCGCAAAAAGCGGATAGGTCAAAAGAGCCACCCAAAAGGCAAGTGTGATTTTCTTGAACATGACTACTAAGTTTGTGAACGTGAGCGTGGAACTTCATAATGACGCGGCTCGTGGCTCAAAGGTTGGCTAAACGGGCTATTTCCGACACAATATCGCGTGCCACGTCGTCTTTGGATTTCAGGGGGAATTCCTGCTTGGAGCCATCGCGGCGCAGGATGCTGATTTTGTTCGTGTCGTGGCCAAAACCCGCGCCCGCGTCACGCATCGAATTGAGCACGATGAAGTCAAAGTTTTTCTTTCCCAATTTGACTTGCGCGTTTTGCAGTTCGTCGTTTGTTTCGAGTGCGAAGCCCACAAAAATTTGCTCGGCTCGTTTGTCCTTGCCTAAAGTGGCTGCGATGTCTATGGTTTTCTCCAGTTCGAGCGTCAGCTCGGTGTCTTTTTTCTTGATTTTCGTGTCCGATACCGTTTTGGGCCGATAATCAGCCACCGCCGCTGCCAGCACGGCAATGTCGGTATGTGGGAAAATGGGCGCACAAGCCTCGTACATCTCTTGCGCCGACAAGACGCTGATGACCTGAATGGCGGTGTTGTGCGGTTTGAGATTGGTGGGGCCAAGCACCAGCGTCACCGATGCCCCTTGCGTGGCCAGCTCTTCTGCCAATGCGATGCCCATTTTGCCCGATGAGTGGTTGCCAATGAAGCGCACAGGGTCGAGCGGCTCGAAGGTGGGGCCTGCCGTGACAAGAGCCTTTTTGCCGTGAAAAATTTTCGGGCGTTGCGGGAGGTTTTTTTCCACAAAAACAACGATGTCTTCTGGCTCGGCCATGCGCCCCTCTCCGACCAACCCGCTTGCCAACTCGCCCACACCGACCGGAATCACTTGCACACCGTGCGCCTTCAAACGGCGGATGTTTTCTTGCGTGGCCGGATGATGCCACATGTCCACGTCCATGGCGGGTGCCACAAAGACGGGGCATCGCGCCGAGAGATACACCGCGCTCAATATGTTGTCGCACAAGCCATTGGCTAATTGGGCCAACGTGTTGGCGGTGGCGGGCGCTATCACGACAGCATCGGCCCAGAGGCCTAGCTCGACGTGGTTGTTCCAACCTGCTTCGGAGCGCACATCGGTGAATACCGGGCGTTTGGAAAGGGTGGATAGCGTAAGCGGCGCGATGAAGTCAGTGGCTGCTTCGGTCATCAGCACTTGCACTTCGGCTCCTTGTTTGACCCATAGCCGGGTGAGGTGGGCGGCTTTGTACGCCGCGATGGAGCCGCTGATGCCGAGGATAACTTTCATGGTGAGCGTAGCAATGGTGGATTTTGGGGAAATAGTGGTTTGGTGATGCTCAAATCACCATTTCCCCAAAATCATCAGTCTTGGTCTTCCACATAGCGCCACTGAATCTCGTCGCTGAGAAACTCGTTGGTGGCGATGATGGGCGTGTTGGGCAGGCGCTCGTAGAACTTGGAGATTTCGATTTGCTCCTTGTTTTCCTGCACCTCTTCGATGGTGTCGGTGTTGACGGCAAACTCTTCGAGCTTGCGCTGAATCTCCCATTTCAGGTCGCTCGAAATCTGACGAGCGCGTTTGCTGATGATGGCAATGCTTTCATAGATGTTGCCAGTTTTCTCCACGAGTTCGATGACATCGCGGGGCTGCACGTTGGGGTCGAGGCCTTGGGCTTTACTTTTAATATCGCTCATTGTTGTTTGTTGTTTGTTGCTGGTTGTTTGTTGTTTGTTGCTGGTTGTTTGTTGTTTGTTGTTTGTTGCTGGTTGTTTGTTGTTTGTTGCTGGTTGTTTGTTGTTTGTTGCTGGTTGTTTGTTGTTCGTTGCTGGTTGTTTGTTGTTCGTTGCTGGTTGTTTGTTGGTGGTTCAAGGGGGGGTCAAGTGCTTTTCAGGCGCTTGCGCAAATCCTTGACCGCTTGCTCGGACTTTTTGCGGATGTCGCGCAATTCCTTCGCATATTTGCTATTGGGGTATTTTTCCAGAAAATCGTCGCAGCGTGTTGTGGTTTCGTTGTAGCGGTCAATTTTCTTTTCCACTATGCTATTCTCGCTCAGCAAAAAGTTCGCTTTTGCGATAAGGTAACGGACTCGTTCCACATCGGGGCTTTCTGGGTAGTCGCGCAGCAGGTTGTCAAATGAAATGACCGCCGACTGGTATTGACGGAGGTTGTAGTAGAGTTCCCCTTCGCCAAAAGCCTTGTTTTCCAATTTTCGGCGCAGTTCGTCAATCAGCTTGTTGCACTCTGCTACTCTTGGGCTTTTGGGAAAAAGGTTGACGAACAGTTGAAACTCTTCAATCGCTTTCTCCGAATTGCCTTGGTCGAGTCTGTAAGTGGGCGACTGTTTGTAGTTGGAATAGGCTGACATGAAAGCTGCTTCCTCCCGAAACTCCGAACCCGTGAAAGTGTTCGCAAAACTTCTGAAGTAAAACGCTGCCAACATGAAATCCTTCAAATGATAGTGGGTGTATGCATAGCAAAAGTTGGCTTTTTCTGCCTTGCCAGTCCCTTTTATGTTGCTCATTACCAACTCAAAAAGGGATTGGGCGCGTTGGTACTCCTCTTTTTCGTAGTACTCGAATGCCTTGTTCAGCACCAATTCCGCGTTGCCACTTGTGCGGATGCGCTCGTATTCGCTTTTGCAGGCACCGACCAAAAAAAGAAGGCTGGAAAGTGCCAGCCAACCGAACGTTTTTTTCATAGGGGGGCAAAGGTAAGAATAAGTAGGGAAATGAATGAAATAGCTTGAAAGTTTGCTCATTGCAAGATGTGTGCATGACGAAAGGCGAAACGATTAGGTTGCCGGAAAAGTGGCGCACACGCAAAAAAATCCGCAACATTTCGTCCGATGGCATACTTTCGCACCGATTCCCGCTGCCGGAAGATTGAATACACCTGAAACCTTTAACCGGGTTGGGTCGCTGCCTTGACAGGTAGCGGCCTTTTTTATCCGCGCCTCTTGATGGCGCGCATGGCATATTCCCATGATTTACAGTCTTTTTGACCTGAACGAACATATCCGGCGCGTGTTGGCGCTCAATTTCCAACGCCCGCTATGGGTCGCTGCCGAAATCGCTCAAGTCGGGCTATCGAGGGGCCACTACTATCTCGATTTGGTGCAAAAAGGCGAAGGCGACGATATCGTGGCGCAAAGCCAAGCGGTGCTTTGGGCAAGCGAATGTCGCAAGCTACGCAGTGCTATTGGCCCCGACCTCGATGCGTTGCTGCGCGAGGGATTGGAAGTGAAATTGCAGGTGCGCGTTGATTTTCACGAGCGATATGGCCTCAAGCTGCTCATCAGCGATCTCGACCCGTCCTACACTTTCGGACAGATGGAACTGCGCCGCCGACAGACGCTCCAAACGCTGCGCGAACTTGGTTTATTGGAACTCAATCGCTCCCAGCGGCTCCCTCCCGTGTTGCAGCGCGTTGCGGTGGTCAGCTCCGAGGGGGCTGCCGGCTATCAGGATTTTCGGGAGCATTTGTCAAAGAACAATTTTGGCTATCGGTTTCACACTCAATTGTTTGCCTCGTCAGTGCAAGGGAAAAACGCGGAAGCCGAGCTGCGCGACGCACTGACCCAAATAGCACTCCAACCGCAGCGATTCGATTGTGTGGCGGTGGTGCGCGGCGGCGGCGCACGACTCGATTTGGCTGCTTTCGACGGGCTTGAACTCTGCAAAACAGTGACCCAAATGCCCTTGCCCGTGTTGTCTGGCATCGGGCACGAAGTGGACGAGACGGTGTTCGACCTCGTGGCACACGCTGCACTCAAAACGCCCACTGCTGTCGCAGATTTTTTGCTGCAACACAACTTGCTTTTTGAAAACGAGATGCTGCGCATGGCTGATGCGATTCGCGCCATGGGCGAATATCGCTTCAAAATCAGCCTCATGGAACTGGAGCGCCTCGAAGCGGCCACGCATTGGAGCACCCGCGAACGATTGCGCGTCGCGGCGCAAAAGTTGGAGACACTGGAAGAAAATCTGCCTGGATGGACCGTTCAAATCCTTAGAGGCCAACATCGCCAATTGGAGCAGGCAGAGGCGTTTTGTTCGGCAATTCACCCCGAAAACGTGCTGCGACGCGGCTTCAGCCTGACCTTCAAAAACGGCCAAGTGCTTACTGCGGCGAAAGACACGAAGGCGGGAGATTGGTTGGAGACGCGCCTCAAAGAAGGTGTGGTGCGCTCAAAGGTTGAGTAGCGGAAGCAGCGCGTTCTTTGCTGTCCAATCATGTCCCAACTCCCAAGTGTTTTCTACCTTGCGGCAAAATTGTCTCGTCAACCCTTCCCCCATGCAAGTCGTCGTTTTTGGCAAACAATTCAAGGACAAAGACCTGCCTCACTTGCAGGAGCTCCTCAACGTGCTTCATTCGGAAGGCATCACGACCTATGTTTACACGCCTTTTTTGAAAGCCATTGAGACCAAAGTGCGGTTTCCGGGGCCTTATGCCCCATTCGACGATTACCGCGACTTCCTCGTGCATCGCATTGATTTTGTCATATCATTGGGGGGAGATGGTACCATGCTCAATGCCGTCACGCTGGTGCGCGACGCGGGTGTGCCGCTGTTGGGCATCAACTTGGGGCGATTGGGCTTTTTGGCCAGCGTCGAGAAGCGGTATATTCGTCAGGCGGTGGAAAAGCTCAAACGCGGACAGTATATCATCGAAGACCGAGTGATGCTATATTTGGAAAGCCGCCCCGCTGTTTTTGGCGACATTCCTTTCGCGCTCAATGATTGCACGTTGCTCAAGCGCGATACTTCTTCCATGATTACCATCCACACTTACCTCAACGGCGATTACCTCAATTCATACTGGGCCGACGGCCTCATCATCGCCACGCCGACAGGCAGCACCGGCTACTCGCTGAGCTGCGGAGGGCCAATTGTTTTCCCCCGCTCGGGCAACTTTGTGCTTACGCCCGTCGCGCCGCACAACCTCAACGTGCGCCCTATCGTCATTTCTGACGACTCGGTGATTTCTTTCGAGGTGGAGGGCCGCGGCGAGAACTTTATTTGCTCCCTCGATTCGCGGTTTGAGCTCATCAACGCGCAGCATCAATTAGCTGTCAGAAAAAACGATTTCCCTGCCAAAGTGATTCAGTTGCAGGATGTGACTTTTCTCAACACCATTCGGGAAAAATTGGGTTGGGGCGGGGACGTGCGCAACTGACACCGGCCTATATTTTCAGAAACTGCGCCACCACGCGCTCATCCTCCGTTTGCACCACTGCGAAATAAACCCCGTTCGGCAAACGGCTTGCCTCGATGCTCAGCGTGGCAGCATCGGCTACATCCAATTCCCATTGCAAGCCAACTGGCAACCCCGCCGCATTGAAAATCTCCACCCGCACACTGCGCGGCTTTTCCGTGAAAAAATACAACTCTCCGACATCGTGAACCGCATTGGGTCGAAAGGCTGCCTGAAATGCTTGCCCTTTCATGGTCAGAGAGCGGACTTCGGAAAATGTGTTCGTGCCATCCGTATCCACTTGCCGCAGCCGGAAAAAGTGAGTGCCGGAGAGCAGGTCGGGAATCCTGTATTCATAGTCAGCGGGCGCATCTCGATGCCCTTTGGCAGGCACAAACCCCTGTGTTGCCCATTGATGTATGCTGCGTCCGTGTTGCACCTCAAAGCCTTCATTGTCCACTTCGCTGGCTGTTGACCATCGGAGCAGCGCGGCGCGACCTTCGGCCTCCACGGTGAAGCGCGTCATTTCGACCGGAAAACCAACTGGGGCCAACACTACGTTGAGCACGGTGACTTCCCCATTGGCGAGCGAGACGGGTATGTCTTGGGATACGAAACCCAACTTGCTCACCCGCGCCGTGAAGGAGCCGCTTTGCAGTTGTCCCATTTTGTAAATGCCCAGCAGATTGCTTGTTTCGCTCGTGTTGGTGCCCAACAGTTGGACCAAGGCTCCTTGCAATGGCTGCCCTGTCATGGCATTGGTGATTTCGCCTTCCACATAGCAGCCACGCACATAGGTAGGGGATAGCACGAACAGCTGGCCATTGTTTGCATTGAGCATGGGTATGTTGGTAGCCAGGATGTTGCCCGACGGCAGATAAGGATACACCCCCCAACAACCTTCGAAGCCGGGGCCGGCCCCATTGGGCCAAGTATCATAGTTGCCCACCTGCACCAAGTTGTCGGGACGCGACGCGTCCACAATCGTGAAGCCGTCTTTATACCATGACGTGACGGCATAATCGTCAATGATGTGGGTGTTGTGCACCACCGAGTTGCTACCCGGGTTGCTCTGTATCTTGTCCAGCAAGGTGATGTTCCCAAAATCGGAGATGTCGTAAGCGGCAAGAAAGGAATTGTTCACCTCATCGGTGGTGAAGAGGGTGTTGCCGGAGCGCCAAGTGTTGTGCGTAAACAAGCCCGGTGTTTGCTGGGTGGTGATGAGGGTAGGGTTGGTCTTGTTGGTCATGTTCACCACCGAAAAGAAACCGCCGTAGATGTGGCCGGCAAACATAATGTTGTTGTCCACATAGCCATCGTGGACGTAATTGTGGCTGCCCGAAAAATTGGAATTGAAATACCCTGCGTAAGTGGGATTGTAGGGGTCGGGGTTGAGATTGAGCACGATGGGTCTGCCGCCGAACAAATTGGACCCGTATAGATAGAGGAAGCCCTGAGTCTCGTCCACATGCAGCGCATGGACGGTGGAAAGGCCGCTGATGGCGCCGTTTCCGGTGTATGTCTTGTATGGGATATTGGTCGTGTCGGGCAGGTTGGAGAGATTCACGATGAGCACACCGCCGCCTGCGCCTTCCGTCACCACATAAGCGTAGTGCTGGTAGGTCTTGATTTCGCGCCAAGAGCTGGACGGGCCGGGGATTTGTTTCAACTCGACGGGGTTGGCAGGGTTGGTCACATCCACGATGCTGAGGCCATTTTTCGCCCCAACCAAGGCAAACTCATGGCCGTTGCCGGCATAACCCCACACGTTGGCAAGCGTCTGATTGGGATAAGTGAACGTGGACAACAACGTGACATTGGTGTTTTGGGAAAAAAGCGGGACAGCCAACCAAGCCGTCAGAAGGCAAGCGTTCAAAATGCGCATTTTTCACAAATTTTTTCTCTGGCAAATAAAGACAAAACAAGAGGCTCGCCGAGAAAAATGTCTGCCAGCAGGGAACAAAACATTGTTTTCCTCCCATACCAGCACCCAATTGCAAACCTTGATTCGCCAAGACTTATCAGATGCTCATGCTCAAAGTCAGGGGCTTTGAATGAATCGGGACTTTGCGTACACTGAAAGCTTGACGACGCGAGGTGTAAAATAAGACCAAGCCGCCACAAAAAATCACTCGACCAAGGCATTCCGATAGATGTCCGCCAACCGCAGTTTTTTTCGGTTGAGGGTGATGTAGCCGTGTTCCGCGTCGGATTCCTCTATGTTGAGCCACTGACCGGGGCGGTTGGTGCGGCTGTAAAGGGAGACGGCTTGGTTGTGTTGGCTAATCAGCAGAATGTGCTGCACGCTTGGCAAGGTTTTGTATCGCGGCAGCTTCACGCCCAGGTCGTAGCGCGTGGTGGTGCGCGACAATACTTCCACGATGATGTGCGGATTCAAAAGTGTCTTGATTTTTTTCTTTTTCCCTTGATGCACATGGTGCTGTGGCTTGCCTTGCAACACCACCACGTCTGCGTTGTGGACCGCCTGCGCGTCGGGGATGAAGGTGGCAACATTGCTGCCGAGCACATGATACTTGCTGTCAATTCCAAAAATAAGATTTAGCAAATGCCCTACACGCATGACGAGGGCTTCGTGTGTAAGAGAGGCATATCCCATTGAAATAATTTTTCCATCTGAATAATCTATTCGGTATTCGCACTCCGGCAAGAAGTTGAAGTATTCCTCTAAGGTGGCAGGCACTTCGAGGATTTCATCCAGGTCGAGCCGTTCTGCTAGCGTTTTGGGCAATTTGATGCCTTGCTTGGGCGCGACGGGAACAGGGGCGGTGACTGAAATAGAGGTGACTGACATTTTTCTAAATTTTGCTCAAAAATATGGTTTGTTATACCCAGGTCCAGATTAAAGAGGGTTTGAGTCTGCCAGTTGGCAAGGCAGGGATGCCCTTGATTGGTTTGCATGATTTTCAAGGAATCTCAAGCGTTTTAGACTTTGGAGACTTTTAGAGAACGTTCCCAACGGAATGACTTAGCTTATGCCCAAAGTCTAAAAGCGTTGTTTGTTCAAAACCGCTTTGTCCGAACCTGTTTTAAGGGCTTGCCCGGCCAAGTGAAGCGGACGGGGCTGATTATCCTTTGATTCGCCAAGATTTTTCTGATGAGTATGCTCGACGTTCTTGATTTTGACCAGATTGCGCTTTTAGTCATGCCTAAAGCTTGACGACGCGAGGTGTAAAATAAGACCAAGCCGCCACAAAAAATCACTCGACCAAGGCATTCCGATAGATGTCCGCCAACCGCAGTTTTTTTCGGTTGAGGGTGATGTAGCCGTGTTCCGCGTCGGATTCCTCTATGTTGAGCCACTGACCGGGGCGGTTGGTGCGGCTGTAAAGGGAGACGGCTTGGTTGTGTTGGCTAATCAGCAGAATGTGCTGCACGCTTGGCAAGGTTTTGTATCGCGGCAGCTTCACGCCCAGGTCGTAGCGCGTGGTGGTGCGCGACAATACTTCCACGATGATGTGCGGATTCAAAAGTGTCTTGATTTTTTTCTTTTTCCCTTGATGCACATGGTGCTGTGGCTTGCCTTGCAACACCACCACGTCTGCGTTGTGGACCGCCTGCGCGTCGGGGATGAAGGTGGCAACATTGCTGCCGAGCACATGGTAAGTTGTTTCTACGCCAAAAATATCCGTCAACAGATAAATGACCCTACCAACGAGGGCTTCGTGTGTAAGAGAGGCATATCCCATTGAAATAATTTTTCCATCTGAATAATCTATTCGGTATTCGCACTCCGGCAAGAAGTTGAAGTATTCCTCCAAGGTGGCAGGCACTTCGAGGATTTCATCCAGGTCGAGCCGTTCTGCTAGCGTTTTGGGCAATTTGATGCCTTGCTTGGGCGCGACGGGAACAGGGGCGGTGGCTGAGATAGAGGTGACTGACATTTTTCTAAATTTTGCTCAAAAATACGGTTTGTTACCAATCATCTTTAATCCGGGTATTAGAAAACTCGTGAACGTTCCTCATCGCTCCCGTTTCCACGCCCAGATTTTGCCATCCTCTATGTCAACGTGTTCTCCCGCGAAAGCGAATCCGAGTTTGCGCAGCACTGTGCAGGAGGCGTTTTCTTCGGCAAGGGTGTGGGCGGTGATGGCGATGACCGCATCGTGAGTGAGCGCGTGTTCCGTCAGGCGGCGGGCCGCTTCGGTGGCGAAGCCGCGCCCCTGATAGGCATCCGCGATTTCGTAGCCGATTTCAACCAGCCCATCTGGCCCGGGCGGGCCTTTGAAGCCGCAGGTCCCGATGAGCCGCACGTCATGCCGATGCACGATGAGGTAATTCCACCACGTCATGTCGGCGGGATGCTCTCGGGCAAAATCGCGCATCCACACGAGGGCCTCTGGGAAATGGGTCCATTGGTCAGCAATGTCAACCCCTCCAAGCAACGATGAAAGTACCGGCCAGTTTTCGTCGGCGATGGCCTCGAGCATGGGCAGGGAGGTAGGGATGAGAAAAAGGCGTTCGGTGTGGAGCATTTTTGAATTTGAGGATGGGTAACTGGGGATTTAGGTAAGGGGCGCAAATTGGGCAATCGCGGGGAAAATTCCGCACTTATTGCCGATTCTTGTTTCGACTTTTTCAAAATACGCGATACGCAGATATAAGTACCGCAAAAAAGTTTGCACACTCGAACAAAGTTTCGACTTTAGCGCCTGCTTAGCATCGCTGCGCTTGTCCTTTTGAGCGCGGCGGGCGGCAATTAACCAATCGCACTCAATCCATTCTATTGTATGAACGACGCCGGCTGCGGGATTCCGTGGTCGGCGTTTTGTTTTTGCAACCAAAAAAATTTTCTTCTGGTCAGAAACCTTTATTCTGTCAAAAACAGTTTTTTGTTTTGTTTGCAAAAAAGCCTTCTTCATGTTACTCAAATTCTACCGCCATTGGCTGGATTCTTTTTCCGGCATTCCGAAAGCAATATGGTTGCTGGCGCTCATTAATTTGGTGAATCGCCTCGGCAGCATGGTCATTGTGTTCATCACGATTTACCTGACCAAGGAGTTGCATTTTAGCATCCGCGAGGCGGGCTACGTCATGGGGTTCTTTGGTGCAGGCGCTTTGGCAGGTGCTTTTTTGGGTGGCAAACTGACGGACCGATTTGGCTACTATCCGGTCCAGTTCTGGAGCCTCATAGCGAGTGGCTTGGTGCTGATTGCGCTCATCCCCATCCGCGATTTTTGGGTGATGTGTGGGGCTGTTTTTATGATGAGCCTCACGGGGGACGTGTTCCGCCCGGCCAACTCGGTGGCCATCGCCCGCAACAGCAGCCCGGAGAATCGCACCCGCTCCATCTCACTGATGCGCATGGCCTTCAACATGGGCTGGACCATCGCGCCCGCCATTGGAGGCATGTTGGTGGCGGCGTTTGGTTGGTTCTGGCTGTTCTGGGTGGATGGGCTGACTTGCATCGCTGCCGCGTTGGTGCTGCGCTGGCTCATGCCACCCAAGCCTGCCGAGGCAAAAAATGCGACGACCGCAGGCACGGAGCACGACAGCACGCCCGCTTCGCTCTCCCCTTATCGCGACCGCCCCTATTTGTGGTTTGTGCTGCTCACGATGATGAATGCCATAGTGTTCATGCAGCTGTTGTGGACGGTGCCTGTGTTTTGGAAGGATAGTTTTCAATGGAACGAGTCGAACATCGGCCTGATGATGGCGCTCAATGGCCTCATGGTATTTCTTATTGAGATGCCGCTCGTCTATCGCCTCGAAGGGCGCCGCCCGCAGCTCGACTATGTGCGAATGGGGCTGCTGATGTATATGGCGGCGTATCTTTCTTTTGTGCTGCCGTTCGGCGCTGTGTTGGCAGCTGTGTTGTTCACGGTGGCCATTTCGATGGGCGAGATGTTTGTGATGCCCTTCAGCTCCAATTATGTGTATGGACGCTCTGCCGGCACGCATCAAGGGCAATACATGGGGCTTTACACGATGGCTTACTCGGTCTCGAATATCCTCGCGCCATTGTTTGGCACGCAAGTGATTGCCGCATGGGGATACTACACTTTGTGGTGGCTGCTGACGCTGATTGCGGGCATTACATGGGTGGGGTTTTGGTTGTTGGAAAAAAGAAACTCGCGGCAACAAGCCGCCAATGCCAAGATGTCCGACATGGAAATAGTTGAGGGTTTGGGGGTTTGAAGGTTTCTGGTTTGAGGGGGCTCATTGTGTTTGTCATGTTGCAAACATCCGTCCGATATAAGCGGAGGGGTGTTCAAAAACTGTGTCAGCGCGTGGAATGTGATTAAACACAGCGTGCATTGATTGCTGCACAGAGCGCCACAGAGGGAGAATGTTCAGAAAAGCGTGTCAAACCATACCGGGTGTTTTCTTTATGCACAATAAACACCGCGCCCAGAGGAATGTAAATTCTTGAAAACCAAAACTCCGTGCCCTTCGTGCCTCTGTGTTTTCTTATCGTCTCCATTAAGATGACACGGTTTTCTGAACACCCTCGTCATTTATTTCGGGCTGACAAACCTTTGGCTATGTGGTTTCACTCATCGCGGTCGCGGGCCAAGGTTGCTCAAAAGACAATGTCTCGCAAGTGATATTTGTTGACAGGACTTATAAGATTTACAGGATTCGGGCCCTTTTTCGGGAAAAAATCTTGTAAATCTTGTAAATCTTGTCAGAAAAATAATTTTTGGCCAACACAGCCTGTCGCGAGCCTTCATCAGCGATTGGCACGCAAATTCAAAAACATCTTGAATCCGAACCGTGCGGACACGACCTGCGCTTTGGTGTGGTAGCGCCCGTCGAGAAATACCTCGTAGTTCTTGAACACATCACGGATGAAAAAGTATCCGAACTCTGCCCCTACGGTGTAGTCCAAACCGGTAGTGTTGTCCCCGGCCGCAGTTAGGTTCCTCGTGTCAAATGTGTAAAGCAGGCCGCCCTTAGCCAACGCGGTAAAAGCATTGGCGTGTGTCTTCGAGCATTTGTTGCCGTTGGTGCGGTACATCCCCACGCCGACCTCAAGCACCCCATAGGGCGTGGTGAGGAAGGAATCGCCCACGTCGTCGGCTTTGGGGTCAACGGTGAAGGAAGCGCCCCCGCCAATCCGAGCCGTGCTCCAGTGGGTGGCGACGTTCATGGTGGTCTCAAGGCCCGCGCCGAGGCGATTGCCGATTTTTTCCACATCGGGCGAGGTAAAGTAGATGACCGGGACATCGAGGAAAAGGCGCGGGCCGCCGTATTGTGCCTGCGCAACGAGCGAGCATCCCATCAGGGCGACCGCGAACAAGATTTGTTTCTTCATACGAAAAAGGGTAAGGTTTTGATGAAACGATTGGAGCAAAGATGCCACAATGTTGGGCTTCGCTGCTTTTTTGGGACTTGATTCGCCAAAATTCCTCATCTTGCCATTGTTGCTACCCTCGATTTTGAGGGGTTTTGGAGTATGTCGAAAACTGGACGCTCCGAAAGATATCGAACTTGCCAAGATTACCTTCTCTTTTCAGCAAACAGCTCTGGCTACCGCTGCCCAACCACCTCCACCATGCGCCCAATCTCCTCCTCCGTGTTGTAATAGTGCGGCGACACTCGGAGCGCCCATGTCACGCCTTTTCGGGAAAAATCAATCTGCGCCACCGACAAGGGCGACAGACGGCAGTTGATGTGGTGTGCCTGTAGTTTTTCGAGCAGGCCTTTGGCTTCCCATTGCGGTGAATATGCCGTGACGATGCCGCACAGCGCCGTGCCTTGGTCCAACACTTGCACCCCGGGAAGTGCGCTCAATCGGTGGCGGAGCTGAGCAGCGAGTTCCTTCACCCGATTTTCTATCCAATCCGTGCCCACTTCGAGGGCGTATTCGGCAGCGGCTTTGCTACCCAGCACCAGCGCCGGCGACATTTCCCAGTACTCGAAGCGCCGAGCGGTAGGCACCGTCGCGTATGCATCCGCGCTGAGCCAGTCGGCGCTGCGCAGGTCGGGGAATAGCATTTCCAAGCCCGCCTCCAGCACGCGGTCGGATGCAAAAAGAAAGCCCGCGCCACGCGGCCCGCGCATGAATTTGCGCATGGTGGCGGTGAGGAAATCGCAGCCGATGCGCTCCACGTCCAAGGTCATCTGGCCTGCCGACTGGCAGGCATCCGCGAGATACCAGACACCGTGTTCGCGGCAGATTTGCCCGATGGCCTCCACTGGCTGCACGAGACCGCTGTTGGTGGGCACATGCGTCACGGCGGCCAACACGGGTCGGTGTTTTTTCAAAAGCATTTCAAAATCGCCCACATCCACCCCACCTGACGCTGTGTCGCGTGCGCGGAGCAGCTTGACTCCCATTCTTTTTTGCAGGGCAAGGAAGGCGATTTGATTCGACACATAATCGTTCTCGGTGGTCAGAATCGTGTCGTCGGGTCGGAATGGGATGGCGCTCAACACGCGGGCATAAGCATCGGTGGCGCTGGTGGCAAAGGCGATGTTGTGCGGTTTGGTGTGCAGCAGTCGAGCGACTGCCCTGTAAAAGCCATCAATCGAAGCCGCGTTTTTGTCGGCAGCTTCATAGCCGCCGATGTGGGCTTCGAGGTCGAGGTATTCCTGCATGGCGCGAAGCACGGGCGAGGGTGGCAATGCGGCTCCCGCATTGTTGAGGTGAATGAGGGTTGGTTTGTCCGATGGAGCATCCGTGAGAGCAGGGGTGTCGGCGCGAAGCGCATCTATGGTTTTCATAAGACAACATCACTTTGTTCGCCCCAACCCCGCTTTGGCTTGGGCGTGGAGGCTGGCGGCATACTCTTCCGGTTTTATGCTCAGGCATCGCTGAAAAGCCGCGCGGGCGTTGGCCTTGTCTTTGATTTCCTCATAAAGCAAGCCGAGTTGAAGCGCCGCGTTGCAGGCAAAATACCATGGGTCTTTGGCGCCGCTTTCTATTGTTTGAGTGTAGAGCTGGGTGGCTTCGTGGGTTTTTCCCATTTTGTGTGCGATGCGCCCCAAGCGATAGGAGTATTCGAGCTTTTTCTTGCGGTCGCTGGCATAATCGGCGGCGTTGTTTTTCAGCAAATCGTAGGCACGTTGGTAGTAGCCGCCATCAAACAGCAGCCGCGCCTTGAGCAGGCGCGGGTCGGGCATTTCCCCGCTATTGGCCTCGCGTAGGGCCGCCTTGTCGCTTTCGGAGCTGGCGGCTCCTTTGAGTTTAGCGTAGTTCATGTAGGTGCGGTAGCCCATTTCATTGTCGAACACCAAGTGATACCACGCGAGCTTCTGATATGCTTCCTTGAGGCCGTTTTCTCCTTTGAACTGGTTGGTGAATGTTTCGAGTGCCTTGTGCGCGTCGGCGTCAAGGCGGCGGAGTTGGGCGAGGCCGAGCAAGTAGTTGCGGTAATGAAAAGATGCGTATTGCTTGCCTGTTGGGCTTTGCTGCAAGACCTTGATGGCTTCGTCGTTTTGGCCGTTGCGCATGGCCACTGTGGCGATTACATAAGCGGCAAGGGGGTTTGTTTTGGGAGAGAGTTTGCTGGTTTTTAGGATTTGCCAAGCCTGTTCGCTTTGGTTGTTCAAGTACAGTTGGAGGAAAGAATATGCCACGACGGCCTCATCCTCAAAGGGGAAATCGCGGCTTTTGGCGTAGGCCAACACTTCTTCCAGTTCGCGCATCCCTTGTTCCGTGCTGCCTTCCATGCCGCCAAGTGTTTTTACCGCCCACCTGAACTCCTCCGGCACGTTGCCGATGAGGGCGTGCATGATGCCGAGGCTCTTTTTGTTGGGCATGAAGTCGGGGAACTTGCGCTGATTTTCCTCGAGCAAGGTGTAGGCCTGCTTGATGTCGCTCAGGGTGGTGAGGAAGTCGTTGTATCGGCTGCGGGTGATGGCCCATTGGAGGCGGATTTCGGCTTGGGTGTAGAGTAGCCAAGGTGAGCTGGCTGGTCCCTTGGCTATTTTCTCCAAGCGTGGTTCCGTGTTTTTGGCCAGCCGCCGATACTCGTTTTTGTCGTCGTTGATGAAAATAGTGAAGAAGTCGAGATAATTTTCCAAATAAATGGCCATCAAATTGTCTGGCTCGTTGCGCTGCATGAGCGCCAAAGACGCTTGGGCTTCCGAAAAACGCAGACTGGACACTTTGTTGTAAATGTCTTTGGCTACTACGGAAAATTCGAAGTATTTGCCTTTCGCATCGCCATCGGGCAGCGTGTTCGCCGGTTTGGCGCTTGTGGCGGCTCCGAGTAGGATGCAAAGCAGAAAAAGGAGGCGTGGCTGTTGTTGCATGGAAAAATCGGCTTTTGATGTGGATTGCACAAAATATGCGAATGGGGGTCTCTGGCTTTCAAGCACTTATTGAGGCCTTTTCGCAAGTTTATACTTCGCTCCGTCGGGTTTTGGGCATGGCTAAAAGCGCAATCTGTTCAAAATCAGGGACATCAATCATGGTCATCTGACAAATCCTTGCGAATCAAGATATAAATTTCGACAGGATTGACGGGATTTACAGGTTTTTCCCCTAAAAAGTGGTGGTGGGCTTTTCTCTCGCCAAAGGCCTCCACCGAAACAACCCTAATGAAGAAGACACACAGAAACGCTTCCATGTGTCTTCTTATTCAACGGCGAACGATGTCAGTGGGAATGGCTCAATTGCCAGCTGCCACACTATATTCTTTTGCCAAATAACTTTTCACCCACTCGGTGGTGACTGATTTGGGCCGTTCCAGCGGAAGTCCGAGGGCGCGTGCCCAGCATTGGGCTGCCAAAACGCCGAGCGCGCGACTTACCCCAAAGAGCACGGTGTAAAAATTGTATTGCGTGAGGCCGTAGTGAATCAGCACGGCACCTGAGTGCGCGTCCACGTTGGGCCATGGGTTTTTCACTTTGCCGAGGCTGGTGAGGATGGGCGGCACCACGTCAAAAATTTTCCAAACGATTTTCACCAAGTCGCTGTCGGGTATATTGTCTTCGCAGAATTGACGCTGCGCCATGAAGCGCGGGTCGGGCTTGCGCAACACGGCGTGCCCATAGCCCGGCACCACACGACCGCCGGCCAAGGTGCTTTTCACATATTCGCTGATTTGTTCGCGGCTGGGTTTGGAGGTGCCGAGGGTGTCCACCATTTTCTGAATCCACCGGATGACTTCCTGATTGGCAAGCCCGTGCAAGGGGCCGGCGAGGGCGTTCATGGAGGCGCTGAGCGAAAGGTAGGGGTCGCTGAGCATGGAGCCGACGAGGTGCATGGTGTGCGCCGAACCATTACCGCCTTCGTGGTCGGCATGGATAGTGAGGAAGAGGCGCATATATTCGAGAAAGCCCGGGTTGTCGTAGCCGAGCATGTGGGAAAAGTTGCCACCCCAGTCGAGCGAAATATCGGGGAGGATGTGCTCGCCCTTGTGATATACCCTGCGGAAAATGTAAGCTGCCACGCGGGGCAAGCGGGCGACGAGGTTCATGGCATCCTCATATGTGGCATCCCAGTATTCGGATTTGTTCATGCCCGAATTGTAGCGCTGCGCGAACACGCTGGTGTTTTGCATGGCCATGATGCCGACCGAAAATTGCGTCATTGGGTGTGTGTCAATGGGCAAGGCTTCGATGGCTTTGAAAACATGGTCGGGCACGTTGGCGCGGCGCACCCAGTTCTCGGTGAGCCACTTTACCTGCTCTTTCGTGGGAATTTCGCCCACGAGCATGAGCCAAAATAGACCTTCGGGCAGGGGTTCTTTCCCGCCTGTGGCGCGCGGTAGTTTTTCACGAAGTTCGGGAATGGAATATCCGCGAAACCGGATGCCTTCCTCTGAGTCGAGCAGCGATGGCTCCCAAAGCATACAAGTGATGTCGCGCATACCGCCATAGACTTGGTCGAGCCGCACTTCGTCCACCTTTTTGTCGCCGTGTTCTTTAAGCAGTTCCTTGACTTCTTTTGAAAGTGCCTGTGCTTTTTCGTAAAAATGTGCTTTTAATTGATCCATACGATAGAGAGCGTGGAGGGTTAGGGCCAAAAGTGAGTGTAAAGGTATGTACTTTGGTGTTTTTTAGGGAAAACAAGGGGGTAACACTAAGAATGGGTATTTGTTGGGGGGCGTGAGGCATAATTCCGCCAACATTTCAATCCAAAATCTCAATCTGGCTGGGCTGACGCAGGGAAATGGAATAACGGAGGGCACCCGTCTCTTTGTCTCCGTACTGGCGCACCTTGCCCGTCACTCTCACCTTCTTGCCCTCAAACTGTTCGATGGGCGCAAAAAACGGGAGATGTTGGCGGTAAATGGTGATGGAGAATGGCGTCTCCGGCCAAGCCCTGAACATATTGATAAACGAAATCACCCCGTCTTTCCCCTCGGTTTTGCCAGTGCCCACCACGGGTCCGGTGATGCTCACCACTTGTGTGGCGAAATACTTCACCGAATCGCCATCTGTGAGGGGAATGGCATCGGTTATGATGCCGTCGTCGGGTTGGGCTTGCGTCTGCCCGATAGCAAGGTGGGAAGAAAATAGAAACGCGGACAGCAGGAGGTATCGAAGCAGGATGCTCATGGCGAATAGGGAAGGTTAGGAATTTGACCGGGGGCGAAGGTAACGACATTCCGCTTTCCGAAAAAAGACTGTTATGTGAGCCTATGCTGCACGTGGGCGCATTTCAAATTGTCGCTTTTGTACCCCGGGACGCTGTCCCGGAATATATCGGAACAGCGTCCCGATTTACTTCCCCCGCGCTTGGTGCTCTCACCAAGCGCACCCCCGGCGAGATGCTAATCTGTCCCCTTGCTCCGCAGCTTATGCTTGGTGAAAACACCAAGCAGGGAAGGAAGCGGTAAAAATAGGAGTGCGTGAAAAGAATTTTTCGGCATGATGCCCTACCTTATTTTCTATGTATAGGTAGGAGGTGTTTCTGTTCACCAAGCCTATTTTTTCAAAATGCGCTCTGATGCCAGCACGTTTGTGATATTTAGAGAGTTGGGGTAAATTATGGTATCTATTCGAGAATGATTGGTTCGATAAATTACAACCCCGCCGGAGAAAAAATCATAATTGTTGGCATCTAAAAAATCTCCTGTGAGAAAAGTCGAACTCTCAGTCGGGGGGAGGGCGTCAGGGCAAACGCATCAAAATGGCACAAACCTCGGAGAGGTCAAATGTTGGTAGAAATGCCCCATTTTCGCGGTGTTTACGACCCCAGCGGGGTCGAATGTTGGTGACCTGTTTGCTGCGATAGACATTTGACCTCTCCGAGGTCGTGATATACCTCGCGCCGCCAAGTTTTCAGCATCGTCTAGGGTAACGTTTACTAAACTTTTGAAGTTTAGTAAACGTGGTCTCATCCTTCCAACCATGCTGAAAACTTGGCGGCACGAGGTATAATTATCACAAAAACACACCATCTCTACCAACATTTGACCTCTCCGAGGTCGGTTGTATTTTGATGCGTTTGCCCTGGGGGGGATATATCCAAAAACTTTAACGTTAAAGTTTTGCCTCTGCTCAATGACGGCGACTAAACATCTGTAAATCAGCTTACTAAAAAGTCACCCACACTCAATCACATTCACCCCCGGCTCCCGCAGCCACGCCGCTGATTGCAATTTTTCTAATGGAATTTTGCCCACTAAATACTTCGCTTTGCTCGAAGCGTAGCGTTCCGTGATTTCCGAAAAATCGCTTTCCGCCACTTGGCCGTCGTGTTCGTGGCGAACGTAAACCGTTAGTTCCGTGCCTTTTGTGTCAAAAAAAGTTCCGTTCTGGCCGAACTTGCGGTACTCGTATTTGTACTGGTAGCGCAGCGCCGAAATGTCGGAAAGCACGGCACAGCCTGTCGGTTTGTCGCCCGCGCCTTTGCCTGTGAACACCTGTCGCTCGGAAAACGCGCTTTCGAGCGTGACGGCGTTGTACTCATTTTTTACCCCCTCGTAGCGGTGATTTTTTGGCACAAAACGCGGTAAACAATAGGCGGCTACTTTGTCATTTTCCCGAAAACACCGCGCCACGAGTTTCAGCACGCTGCCCCGCGAGCGGGCAAACTCGATGTCGAAATCGTTCAAGCGATGAATGCCGAAATGCAGCACTTTTTCCGGTTGCACAAACACGCCGAAAGCATGGAGCAGGAGGATGCAGAGTTTGAATTTAGGGTCGAAACCCTCCACGTCGAGCGTCGGGTCGCTCTCGGCAAAACCATTGGCTTGCGCGAACCGCAGCGCCTCGCCGAACGTGAGATTTTCCTCAAAAATTTTTGTCAAAATGACGTTCGTCGTGCCGTTGAAAATGCCTTCTACCGATGTAAGCAGGTCATTGTCGTAGTATTCCTCCAAATTTCGAATAATCGGAATGCTCGCACAACAAGCCCCCTCGTAGAGGAACGGCGCGCCCGTTTTTTGCTGCAAAGCGTAGAGTTCCGGCAGGCGGTGGGCAATCATTTTTTTGTTCGCGGAAACAACCGCCTTGCCCCGCGAGAGTGCGCCGGAAACGATTTCAAAAGCCGCTTCCGCGTCGTCGATGAGCTCCACCACCACATCTATTTCAGGGTCGTCGAGGATGTCCGCCGCGTGGATGGTAAAAAAATGCGCCGGCACCGGGCGCTGTTTATCAGGGTGTTTGATGCAAATCCGCTTGATGTCGGCGCGGATGCCTTTGGTTTCGTGCAATACTTTCCAAAGCCCTTGGCCGACGCAGCCGAAGCCGAAGAGTCCTAATTTCATGTGAGAGGAGTGAGAGGGTGAGATGTGAGGGTTGATAAAGTTGATGAAGGTTGATAAGGGTTGATGAAGGTTGATAAAGTTGATGAAGGTTGATAAGGGTTGATGAAGGTTGATAAGGGTTGATGAAGGTTGATAAGGGTTGATGAAGGTTGATAAGGGTTGATGAAGGTTGATAAGGGTTGATGAAGGTTGATAAGGGTTGATGAAGGTTGATAAGGGTTGATAAAAATTTGATTATCAACTTCATAAACCCTTATCAACCTTCATCAACAGTTTTACACTGCTTCTGCAAACTGCCGACTGCCACTGTAACTGCCACTTCCAACAGCCTCCAGCCCTAGCCGCACATCGTCCACCAAATCGGCAGCACCTTCGATGCCGCACGAAAGGCGGATGAGCGAGTCGCGGACCCCAGCAGCGAGTCGTTTTTCACGAGGGATGCTTTTGTGGGTCATCGTTGCCGGGTGACAGAGCAGGCTTTTCACGCCGCCCAGGCTTTCGGCCAATTTGAAAAGTTGGGTGCTGGTAGCGAAGGCGCGGGCTGCTTCTTCGGTGTCGTCTTTGAGCGTGAAAGAGACCACACCGCCGCCAAGCCCGCGTTGCTGTCGCGTGGCGATTGCGTGGTTTTTGTGCGTCGGCAGGCCGGGGTAGAAGACTTCGGCAACGGCTTCGTGTTCCGCGAGGGTGCGGGCGACGGCGAGCGCGTTGCGGGAGTGCGCTTCCACGCGGAGCGGCAAGGTCTCGATGCCTCTGATGGTCAGCCAACTGTCCCAGGGGCCGAGTATGCCGCCGGAGGCATTTTGGATAAATTTCAGGCGAGCGCCGAGTTCCTCATCCTTCACGGCGAGCAATCCTGCAATCACGTCGGAGTGCCCGGCGAGGTACTTGGTGGCTGAATGAATCACGATGTCGGCGCCGAGTTCGAGCGGGCGCTGGAGGGCGGGGCTGGCAAAGGTGTTGTCCACCACCACGAGCGCCCCTGCTGCGTGTGCGAATCGGCTGATTTCTTCGATGTCGGAGATTTTCAGCGTCGGGTTGGTCGGCGTTTCGAGCCAGACGAGGCGGGTTTTGGGCGACAACACTTCCAAAATGTTGTGCGCCTCAGTTGTGTCCACATAGTGGACTTTCACGCCGAATTTTTCATAAACATGGGTGAAAAGCCTGAACGAGCCGCCGTAAATGTCGTCCACCGCCACGATTTCGTCGCCTGCTTCAAGGAGTTTGAGCACACAGTCAATCGCCGCAAGACCGGAAGCGAAAGCGAGGCCGCGCCGTCCGTGTTCGAGCCGGGCAATCAGATTTTCAAGCACTTGTCGGGTCGGATTGTTCGAGCGGGCGTAGTCGAAGCCCTTGTGTTCGCCCGGTGCTTCCTGCACGAAAGTGGCGGTTTGATAGATGGGCGTGGAGATGGACCCTGTGAGCGGGTCAATGGGGAGTGAATGGAGAATTCTGGTAATTTCCTGCATTTTTCCAGTGTTTTTAATGGTGAAACCACGAAAAACTTACCGAAAAAGCCGGTCGCCGGGTGTTGTGTGCTGCTTGCCGAGAGGGGAGTTGGATTGATTCGATTATTTCGATTTTTCGATTGTTTCGATTGTTTCGATTCAAAAACACTCAATCGAAACAATCTGATAATCGTCCAATCGAATCAATAAAATAAAAATCCCCTCCGGCAAGCCGGAAGGGACAATTTCTTGCGCAGGGAAATTGGCTGTTGCCTTCCGACTTATCTATTTTTCCTTTCGGAAAAACGGAATTGGCACCTTAATCACATTTGCGCTAAACGTGAGCAGGTTGCCAAGGCGTCAACGGGCCGGTCCCTCTGCCTTTCTGGATAAGTCTGCCTCAACTTTCGCTGAGGCTGTTTTTAAAAGAACTGGGGCAAAGGTGAGAAAAAGGTTTTCGGAGAAAAAAGGGGAGAGGGAAATTTTAGAGAAAATTTAACAAAAGACAGAAAGTACTGCGTCTCTTTTTCGCTCAAAACCATCTGTTTTTCCGCCGTTGTCCCTGCCGTTCTGCCGTTGTTGGCATCCTCGCCAGCAACACTTATGGCGGCACGAGATGACTGATGAAGAGCACTGCACATTTGCTCAGCCTCGTGCGCGAGGGATTGTTGGCAAGAATGCCAACAACGACAGAGATTGTGAAAAAAAGCCTCTTCGCCACTTTCCGCATCCGCCGAGCCAGCTATCTTCGCAGCTGCAAACCAATCGCAGCGCGACCCATGGCACACCGCACCGGACACGACCGTCACATCAAGCGCAGCCTCGACGAGGCCACCGACGAGACCAACCGTCTGCGCGTGCTCAACAACTGGCCCAAAGTACAAGTGACGACAGGCCATCTTCGGCGGAGGGGATTCTATCACACCCTGTTGAAGGGCAAGGAAAAGGTCGAAGGGAAAGACAGTCTGGTGTTTCTGGCCTACAATATGCGCCAAGCCCCTGTCTATATTGGGCGTTTCAGGCTTGGTCGAGCGGGTAAAACGCCTGTTTTCCCGGTTTTTCGCACGTGGCGCTCCGTGGCGGGCATGGGTACGAGTCCAGCTCATCTCTCCGAGATTGAGCAAGGGGCCTTTTTTCACAATCCGCTTTAAAAAGACATTTCAAAATTGTAAAAATCACGAAAAATGAAAAAAAAGTTAGTGTTCTGTTTACTCATTTTCTTCTACAGGGGTTTGTCTTTTGCCCAATGCGGTGCGAATGAAATTGAAATTAAAGTCGAGATTGCAACAGATAACTGGGGCGACGAAACCTCTTGGAGGATAACAGACCTTACGGGTGCTATCATCTTGCAAGGCGGTCAGGGAGGCACTTATGGCAGCTTGTCATTTTATTCAGACAGCATCTGTGTAGCTGCTGATGGCTGCTTTTTCTTCGAGATATTCGATACGTATGGAGACGGAATATATGCTCCTTACGGATATAAACTATTTGCAGACGGGATGCTTGTTTCAAGCGGTGCTGACGATATTGGGCATTATGCCAAGGCAACGGCTTATTGCCCCAACGTGTGCGCCTATACCCGGAATGCGCTGAATGATTTGCAAGGGCACATTGATGGTTCCATCTCCCTTGCTGTCAGCGACATGAATTTAATATACAACATCTTCAATAACTTCCCGGAATGTTTGGCGCAAAGCGATACGATGATATTACTGGCTAAAAACGTAATAGAATCTTATGATACTGCGATTGGCGCTCTCTTCACTACCCCAAATACACTATATGGTTTCAGTAAAACCCCGGGAAACAATCCAGATATAGAGCTGGCACGGGCAATGGCAGGGCTGGAACAGGGAGTATTCGACCGGGTTTTCACCGCTGATGTGTATTCAGCATATCCGCATTACATCAATCAGTGGAAATTTAATTCATGTGTAACCTTCCCCGGATATGTGGATCCGCCATTAGATTCTTCGCTGACCCATTCCATTATGATTCTTGCCAGTTTTAAAGACCCGGTTGGCATGAATCCGTATTACAATATCAATGGAGATGGAACAGAACACGCTCTGCGGCCCACAGGGTTTTATTTATCTCCGGGAAGTGTCGCTCGTGTAACGGTTCCGGCAGAGCTTGTTGGAAAGGACTTTTATATCAGGGTAGGCTCCCATGAATGGGATCTTTCCAACAGACCTTTTTACAAAAGACTGAATAGAATTTCAAAGAAATTTGCAATCAACGCTACAAGCATTGATGTATTTAATCCTCTTGGCGGTGCCATATCTATTCTTGTCCCTTACGGAGCTGTAGAAGGTATCGTTCAGGTAAGCGCCACAAATATTGTGGAAGCGCCTTTCATATCATTAAAATCTTTTTACGAAACTCAAGACATTCAAGCCGAGTTGAACAAACCCGGCCCATGGGCAGTATTCGAGTCTGAAAATGTAATGTACACCATTCCAAAACACTCCATCATACCTGGTCAATATGACCTCATTCAGACATTGCAAGATTGGGAAACAGCTGTAAGAGGCATCAATTCCATACTTGCAAGGCAAATTACCCCTGACAAGCATAATATGTATATGATCGCTGATGTAATGATAAGATTTGAGGCGTATTCCATAGGTTACCCTATGTCCAACACTCCACTCGATTATTTCAATGTCCCCGGCCCGGCATACTTTATAAATGGCCCGGGGCCTGATGACGATACAAATTTCCATGAAACAGGACATGCATTGGCCATGAGTAAATTTCCGGGCGAGGTGGAAGCGATAGTCAACTTTCCATACATCATGGCCGTGAATTATGGCATGAACACAGACTTGGACAAAGCTATGATGAACAGTTTTGGCCCAAGTCTTTTTAATATTGACAGGACAGCTACCCACAGAATGGTCTCTAATACCTTTGGCTCGGAAAGAGATATTTCAAACACCACAACGGATGAAGTGCGTTATCAACAAAGAGGTTACGGGCATTATACCGAAATAGTCAACCTGCTTGGCTGGTGTCCGCTCAGGAACTTTTGGAGACAGGAATACATTGATTTTAATAATGGGATAGACCATGGCGTCAATGACCAGAACATTGACAGCAGGATAATTAGAATGTCCACTGCCGCCCAAGCCGATTTGCGACCCCTGTTCCATGTTTTTGGAATCCTTCCAAAAGACCCAATTGCGGTTCAGGCGTCATTTGACCAATTAAACATTCCAAAATCCCGGGCTATTTATAATAGGCTCCAAGATTATATCAGCCTTATTCCGGCAGACAACGCAGCGTTCGTCCAATATGCCCTGTCCGTATATCCCGATTTATACACGAATGGACCAACGGATAATCCTGATTATGGGGTCGGCTGGCACTATCAGAAGTCATTGACTTACACTGCGGCAGAAGCCCAGCAGCGAACCGATATCTTGCTGTCCATCATTAATTTGTATTATCCAGATGGCGAACCATTAGGAAATACGGACCCAGATGTTTGCTGCATGCTGGATACCCTGACTGTCAATATGGTAAACGAAGCTATTGTCGTGACGGGAGGCGTAGAACCCTATAATATTTCAATTGACACAACTGGAAATGTAAAGATCATAACAGTGGTAGATTATGATGGATGTGAATCCACTGTACAGTACACGATTAGCAATTTGCTGGAATTAGAAAAACCGAATTTGATAGTCTTTCCTAATCCTACTGATGGGGAAGTACGAATAGACTTCGGAGCCATTCAGGAACAAGTTTCCATTTCCCTGTTTGACCCAATTGGAAGATTGATTCAAACTCAAAGTGTAATGCCCGCAGAATTCGTTAGTTATCGGCTTCCTGAGCCCAAGGGGATTTATTTCCTTCACATTGCACTCTCAGATGGGAGGTATAAGTCAATGAAGGTCATAAAAAAATAAAAACATTTCCAACAATGCATAAATGTTCGTGTGCCCTAAACAGGCACACCTTGTTTATGCTTGGCCGTTCTCCACAATTGAAATAGAAGAAAAATAGCAGAAACTTAGGTAGAAGGCTGATTTCATCTCCCTTGAAAGAGCATAAGACTCAAAGGCAAGCCTCTCTCCCCCAGGGCAAACGCATCAAAATACAACCGACCTCGAAGAGGTTTGACATGGGTAGAAATGGTGTGTTTTTGTGATAATTATCACGACCTCGGAGAGGTCAAATGTCTATAGCAGCAAACAGGTCACCAACGTTCGACCCCGTCGGGGTCGTAAACACCGCGAAAATGGGGCGTTTCTACCAACATTTGACCTCTCCGAGGTTTGTGCCATTTTGATGCGTTTGCCCTGGCCTCTCTCCCCTCCGCCTTCTACTTAAGTTTTTACGAAAAATATAACTATAATATGCCCAAGTTTTCCGCTACGCTTAGTGTGCTCACCAAGCGCGAGCAGCGTGAGGGGATTTGGCTTGGCGCCTCGCGTGGATGCATTTGGTGAAAACACCAAACATGGCAGAAATCCAAAAATCGAGGCAATAAAAACAAAAATCCCCTCCGGCAAGCCGGAAGGGACAATTTCTTGCGCAGGGAAATTGGCTGTTGCCTTCTGACTTATCTCTTTTTCCTTTCGGAAAAACGGAATTGGCGCCTTAATCACGTTTGCGCTAAACGTGAGCAGGTAGCCAAGGCGTCAACGGGCCGGTCCCTCTGCCTTTTTGGATAAGTCTGTCCCGACTTTCGCCGAGACTGTTTTTAAAAGAACTGGGATAAAGGTGAGAAAAAGGTTTTCAGCAAAAAAAGAGGAGAGCAAAATTTTAGAGAAAATTTAACGTGAACTCGAAGATATCTGACCTAACAGATGGCGCTTCGCTAACTGATTCCCTGCCACTCTCGGTTTGCAAGAGGTGTCATCTTTTGAGGAACGAAAAAGGTGACACCTCGGCCTGTTTTTGAGATGTCACCCCTCCATGCTTCCGGGATGACACCTCAGAGTCCGACAAAGCGAGAATAGCTGACTGATTCCCGATCTTTATCAACTTTTCACCTCTTTGAGGTGCTAAAATGACTTTATGGAGATCAAGCGTTTGCGGCATTTGAGTTTTTGTGACCACTGGTGCAGCGCCCCGAAAAATCGATAGGAGATGCTCGATATTGTTTGATAGAGGGGCAGCGCCCCGGAATGTGTTTCAGGGCACCGTCCCCGGATTTTCAAGAGTTTTAACTCCGAACTCACGTAAAATTTAACAAAACGGATGTGTTAGTCATAAAGTAGCCATGCCACATCTGCGCACAAATGCAAGCATCCGCGAGCGCAGTCGTACTTTTAGCCCAAATTTTTCTGCCGACTGTTATGCTCCGTTTTTTTGTCATCGCCATCTGCATCGCCGCTTATTTGCTGCCATCCTGCAACCCTCCTGTTCGGCTGCGGCCGCGCAATGTGCAGACGGGCTTGGATTCGACCCTCTACATCGGAATCGTGGAACATCCGCTTTCGGTGGACTTGCGCACGGCGCGTTTTTTGGCAAAAATAAAAGTGGGCGACATCGGTGTCAGCCTCGACTGCCGATACCCGGACGCGCTGAACCATGCCGCCGACCGAGCGCGGAGCATCGGCGGGAACCTGTTGGTCATCACGGAACACAAGCAGAACAACGTGAAGTCGAATTGCCACGTCATCAGAGGGGACATATACGCGGCGCCTCAGTTGGAAGGCATGGAAAACAGGATGTGGTGGCACCCAGCTCGAACCCTGCTGCCCGGGGACTTGCGCGGCGCTCTCAACCAACTGCCTCAAGCGCCTTTGCCGCCGCTCCACACGGAAATCACCTGTCGGCTGGGCGGCGATTTTGTCAAGACGGCCATCATCCGCACCGAGACCATTTTTTATTGCGATAGCACTTACCTGCCTCCCGCTCCCAGCCAAACCACACTCGCCCTGCGACGCGCTCAACTGCACTTCGACCTTGCCGAACTCCATGCCCGCCGCCTCAAGGCTGCCTTGGCCGACCTCGGCCCGAACTTGTCTGCGCTCACGCGCCAAGTCCGCGACCTGACCGCTCGCCAACAGGAACTGCTCCGTGCGGAACAGGCAGCCGTGGATGCCGAGCTTTCCGTCGAAACCTCCGATGCCATCTTGGTTCGCTGGGACACACAAGTCAAAACAGAACTGAGCGCCCTTTCGCCATACGCTGGGGAGGTGCTGATGGGTTTGCGAAAGCGGGGGTAGGGCAGATGCCCTTCCGCTTGTTGTTGGCGGGGACGCCAACAACGGCAATGGACGGCAATGGTTGTCTACTGTCGGGCAGCGAAGACAGTGTGCTTCGAGTTTTGCGATTGCTCTCCGCCGCTTGTTGTTGTTGGCGGGGACACCATAGGTGTACGGAATGTTGGAAAAGATGCTTTTTGTGTACTCTACGTTTGTCATTTTGTAAAAATCTGTCCATGTTACGAAGGGAAAATCCCTGCGTTTTGCTCGTTTTAGAGCGGGCAGATGTTTACAACATGACAAAAAAGCAGAGCGCCCATACATTCCGTACAGTAGTGGCGGGGACACCAACAACGGCAATGGGAATGACCATAATGACCTCAATAACCTGAACGCCCCTCACCCCCCAAACGCCCTTTCCACTATCTCCATCTGCTCCTGCTCATGCACTTTCGGGAACCCCGTGGCGGGCGAAGCGGCGGCGCGGCGGCTTGTGCATTTCCAGCCGTAGTGCCCGTGATTGATGGCCAGATAGCTCCAAGCGCCCATGTTGTAGGGTTCTTCTTGCACCCAGTGGAGCTCGGCGTTGTTGTATTTTTTCAGCACGGCATCGAACTGGTTTTTCGGGAACGGGTACACTTGTTCGAGGCGGACGATGGCCACGTCGTCGCGTTTGTCCTGTTGGCGGCGCTTGTCCAAATCGTAATAGACCTTGCCCGTGCAGACGAGCAGGCGCTTCACTTTTTTGGGGTTGGCGCTGTCGTCGTCAATGAGTTCGCGGAAGCGGTTGCCAGTCTCAAGCTCTTGGATGTTGCCGAGGTTGAAAGGCGCACGGAGGGTTGATTTGGGTGACATCACCACCAAAGGTTTGCGGAAGGGGCGCACCATCTGTCGGCGCAGCAGGTGGAAAAAGTTGGAGGCCGAGGTGACGTTGGCCACCGTGATGTTGTTCTCCGCGCTGCCTTGCAGGAAGCGGTCGAGGCGGGCGGAGGAGTGTTCGGGGCCTTGGCCTTCGTAGCCGTGCGGGAGCAAGAGGGTGATGCCGCTCATGCGTTGCCATTTGGCTTCGCCCGCGAAGATGAATTGGTCAATGATGGTGCCGGCGCCGTTGGCGAAGTCGCCGAACTGTGCCTCCCAAATCACCAGCGCGTCGGGTGTGGAGAGCGAGTAGCCGTATTCGAATCCGAGCACGGCGTATTCGCTGAGGAGCGAGTTGAAGATGCGGAATTTGCCCTGCTTGTCGGCGAGGTTGTCCAAGCGGTTGATTTCTCGGTAGTTGTTGGCGTCAATGATGCAGGCGTGGCGGTGGCTGAAGGTGCCGCGTTTCACGTCTTGTCCGCTCATGCGCACGTCGTGGCCTTCGAGCAAGAGGCTGCCGTAGGCGAGCAACTCGCCGAGTTGCCAGTCAATTTTGCCGGTGGCGACCAATTGTTTTTTCGCCTCGTTCAGTTTGGCGATTTGTGAAATGGGGGTGAAGTCCTTGGGGAAGGTGAGCAAGTGGTCGAGCAGTTTGTCAATCGTCTTGCGCGGGATGCCAGTGTCGGGGCTTTCCTGAAAATCGCTGTCGTCGGAGGTTTTTTTCAGCGCCTTCCAGGCCAATTCAGGCTCTTGGTAGGTGTAGGGTAGTGGTTTTTGGCGCACATTGTCGAGGCGAGCTTGCAGGTCGGCGCGGAATTTTGCCTCCATGTCTTTGGCCAGCATTTCGTCCACGTCACCGCGGGCAATGAGTTTTTGGTTGTAGACCGTGCGTGGGTCGGCGTGTTTTTCGATGATTTTCCACATTTCGGGCTGGGTGAAGCGCGGCTCGTCGCTTTCGTTGTGGCCGTTGCGGCGATAGCATACCACATCAATGAACACATCGGTGTTGAAGGCTTGGCGATATTCCACCGCGAGTTCGGCGGCGAACACACAGGCTTCCGGGTCGTCGCCGTTGACGTGGAACACCGGGGCCTGCACCACGCTGGCCACGCTCGTGCAGTAGGTGGAAGAGCGGGCATCTTCCCAGCTCGTGGTGAACCCGATTTGGTTGTTGATGACCAAATGCACGGTGCCGCCCGTGTTGTAGCCTTCGAGGCTCATCATCTGAATCACCTCATAGACGATGCCCTGACCTGCCAACGCCGCGTCGCCGTGTATCAAAATCGGCAGCAGTCGGTCGAAGTCGTCGCTGTAAAGGATATCGAGTTTGGCGCGGCTGAAGCCCTGCACCACGGGGTCCACCGCTTCGAGGTGGCTGGGATTGGGCAACAGTTTGACGTACACCTTCTTGCCATTGAGGGCGTTGACTTGCGAGGAGTATCCTTGGTGATACTTCACATCGCCGGAGCCGAAGCTGAGGTCGGGTATGCTTTTGTCCTCGAAGGCGCTGAAAATCTGCTCATAAGTCTTGCCCACTATGTTGCACAGCACATTGAGACGCCCCCGGTGGGCCATGCCGATGACGACTTCCTCTACGGGCGTGTCGGTCTCTGCGGCGCGATTTATCATGGCATCGAGCACGGCGATGGCCGATTCGCCGCCTTCGAGGCCAAAGCGTTTTTGGCCCACGAATTTGGTGGCCAAAAACTGCTCGAAGCCTACCGCGCCGTTGATTTTTTCCAAAATGCGTTTTTTCTTTTCAATGGAAAAACCATAGTCGGGCGAAAGGTCGCGCTGTTCGATTTTCTTGCGCAACCACTCTCTTTTTTCCTTGTCGAACACCTCCGTGAATTCAAAACCGATATTGCCGCAGTAGAGCAGGCGCAGGCGTGTCACGATGTCGCGCAGGGTAGCGTTCGGCATGCCCAATTCCAGGCCTGCGGCAAAGCGAGCGTCCAAGTCGGCATCCGAAAGGCCGTAGTCGGCCAGGTCGAGGCGGGGCTTGCGGTCTTTGCGGGGTTTGATGGGGTTGGTGGTGGAAAGCGTGTGCCCCCGGTCGCGGTAGCCATGAATGAGGCCCAACACGGCGAATTCTTTTTGCAAATTTTCTCCCGATGGCGTTCCGTCGCCTGTTGTGGCGGGGCTGCCGTTCGCCGAGGTCAGGGCAAAATCAAAACCTTTGAAAAATGCTTGCCAGTCGGCTTCCACCGAGGCCGGGTCGCGCTGCCAAGAGCGGTAGAGGGATTCGATATATTGAGGGTGCGCGTTGAAAACAGCAGAATGGTCTGTCATTGCGAAAAATATGTTGATGAAGGCGCTCCGAGGCGGCTTGTGTTGACAAGTCAATTTGTGTCAACCGCCATGTGCACTTTGAACAGCCTGTTTGTTTAGCCCGCAAAAGTAGCAAGTTTGACAGGCAATTTTGGACAAGAACGAAAGGCAAAAAATAACGCGCCGACAGCCCTTCAAGTTTAGTGCCGCAAAACAAAGAGAGAAAATTTGTCGAACGTGAATGTTTAAGCACCCTATTGGGCATTTTCAAATTTGCCACGAAGTCACAAAGACGCAAAGCAAAATACTCAATGATTTGTGCATTTTGAGTCTTTGCAGCACAAAAATAACGTTGTATCTTAGCCCAAGTCTTTAGGGTGAAACAAAATTTTGTCAGAATGTAAAAGAATCAAAAAATTGAAGCGGAACAGGTAGGCCGAGATAATGGTGGTCTTAGAGACCGTACTGGACGATAGCCGCCTGCGCCGCTACAAAGTCATGCGAGCCTGGACAGTTCAATAGGTCTTAGAACCTGCATCTACAACGATAGGCCAAATATACCTCGCGCCGCCAAGTTCTCAGCATGGTTGGAAGGATGAGATCACGTTTACTAAACTTCAAAAGTTTAGTAAACGTTACCCTAGACGATGCTGAAAACTTGGCGGCGCGAGGTATACATGACACAATTTAATTGAACCAACTTTCTGACAAAACTATGGTTGAAAATTACATTGGCATTGATGTAGGCAGTAAGAGGTTGGATTTGTCTTTCCTTCAAAATGGGTATCCAGCCAGTACCCTTCTGCCTAACAACGTCTCAGCCATTAGCGCCTGGGCCAGCCAACTTGGTGCCACCGACCACTGCGTATTTGAGGCTACGGGGGTCTACTCCCGGAATTTGGAATACGTTCTATCGGAAAGAAACCTTGCCTTCAGCAAGGTAAACCCGAGTAAAATAAAAGGTTTTATGTCTGCCAGCGGAAAACTGCAAAAGTCTGACAAACAGGATGCCCATTGCATCAGGCAATATGGCGAGTTGTTCAACCCTGACCAGAGTCTTGCGTTAAAGGCTGCGGAGTTGGAGCGAAAACGTTTGGCGCAGGCAATGATGGCATTAGAAAAACAAAAGCATTGGCTTGAAAACCAAATCCATGTGCTGGCACAAGAGCCTGTAGCCATCCCGCTCCTAACCCAGGGGTACCAACAATTGATTGAGGCCATAGAGGAACAGCAGGGAGCAATTAACACCCGATTGGGCCAATTCGCAACCCCACAGGAAGAGCACGCCAAGGAACTGATGCAAACCATTCCTGGTATCGGGAAAGGAACTGCAAATGCCCTGGCGCTTTCAACTCAATGCTTTGAGCATTTTGACAACGATAAGCAGGTAGTCAAGTTCTTAGGTCTGGCGCCCGTAGAAGCACATTCGGGCACTTCCGTCAAACGAAGACTTGGCATTAACCGAACGGCTGTGCCTCAGGTCAGAGCCATCTTGTATATGGCAGCCACCGCCGCAATACGTTATGACCCGCGTTCCAAAGAACTTTTTGATCGACTCAGAGCCAGCGGAAAACCACCCAAAGTAGCCAAGGTAGCTGTCATGCACCAACTCGTCCGCTGGGCTTTCGCTGTCGTTAAATCAGGAAAAGTGTACGACCCAGAAATCGATAAATCATTCTCAAAAAAACTGACAAAATTTAATTCGCTTTTTTCTTGGGCCTTTAACGCAGTTCGTCCAGTAGTGTGAACTCATGCAAATGTGAAAAACTGAGCCGCTTATGTCTTTTTTCTCGACCATAGCTTCAAAAATACACACTTGGGAACAACTGCCAGCCACGCTCAGCCAGTGGCGAGCCAGTGGCGAAAAAATCGTGTTCACCAATGGCTGTTTCGACCTGCTTCACTTTGGCCACCTGCACTATCTGGCCGATGCCCGCGACCTCGGCGACCGCTTGGTGGTGGGCCTCAATAGCGCCGCCTCCGTCCGCCGATTGAAAGGCCCCACGCGCCCCATCAACGACGAACTCACCCGCACACATTTGCTCGCGGCACTCGAAGTGGTGGATGCTGTGGTGATATTTGAGGAGGATACGCCCCTCGAGCTGATTCAACTCGTGCAGCCCGACATCCTCGTGAAAGGCGGCGACTGGCAGCCGGAGCAGATTGTCGGCTCCGACGTGGTGTTGGCACGAGGCGGGCGCGTGCTAAGCCTTCCATACATTCAAGGGTATTCGACCACGAATATCGAGCGCAAAATCAGGGCGCAACAGTAGAATCCAGCAGACTGCGGCATATAAGTATGTTACTGGCAAAAGTGTCCCGAACGATCACCCACCCCTGCCGTTCATTTCCGTTGATAAGGAACGGGTTAGCTGTCGGGGTTCGAGTTGACAAAAGTAAGCGCATTCCCCGTGTTTTGGTTCGGTCGCGTGTGTTGTTATGCCTTGCGTCGCCAAGTTTTGAGCATCGCCAAAAGTGCAATCTGCTAAAAATTGGGGAGAGCAAGCATGGCGAACTGACAAATCCTCGTGAATCAAGGCATAACTTTGCCCACCCTTTTCGCTCGCACCATGCCAACCACACAAGCAGAAGAGAATTACCTCAAGGCTATCTTCACCATCGTGGAAAAAGAGGCCGGCCCCGCGCTCACCAATGCCATTGCCGCCGTGATGCAAACCTCTGCCGCGTCCGTCACCGATATGCTCAAGCGCCTGTCGGACAAGCAGTTGATTACTTATGAAAAATATCGGGGCGTGCAGCTCACCGAGGCGGGCAACCGTGTGGCAACGGCGCTCATCCGCAAGCATCGTTTGTGGGAAGTGTTTTTGGTGGACAAATTGGGATTCGCTTGGGACGAGGTGCATGTGCTGGCCGAACAACTTGAACATGTGCAGGGCAACGACTTGGTGACGCGCCTCGATGCTTTCCTCGGCCACCCCAAATTCGACCCGCACGGCGACCCCATCCCCGATGCCGAAGGACGCTGGACTTTCCGCAAACAGGCACCGCTCGCAACCCTCCAACCCGGCGACCGGGGCGTGGTGACGGGCGTTGACGACCACAGCGCCGCTTTCCTGCAATATCTCGACCAGCTCGGCCTGACACTCGGCGCCGAAATAGAATTGCTAGAGCGTTTCCCCTACGACCAATCGGTGCGCGTTCGCACGGGCGATGGCCGCGAGCTGACGCTGAGCGACAAGGTGACACACAATCTTTTCGTGAAAACGTGAGAAAATGGTTCGATTGTGCTCACTGAACCGATTAGCGGCGCAGCATTTTTACCAACATCCCACTTTTGAGGCGCGGCTCGAAATAGGTGCTTTTGGGCGGCAGGCTTTCGCCCGCGTCGGCCAGTTTCATCATGTCGTCGAAGGAGACGGGGAACAACACAAAACCGATGCGGTCGTCGCTGCCGTTGGTGGCTTTGCGCACCCCGTCCAAGCCTTTCGCGCCCTCTATGTAGGTGATGCGGGTGTCGGTACGCACATCGGTGATGCCAAAAATCTGGTCGAGCACGAACTCGTTGAGCAGCGTCGCGTCGAGCACCACGCGGTCTTTGGCGTGGGTTTTCAGCACGGATTCCTTCCAACGCAGACTGTACCAGTGCTTTTGGGCGTACATCACGAGCTCGTGCTTTTCGAGTGGCTTGCGCGGCACCTCCAACACATCAAGGTCAAAAATCTTGGACATCTTCACCATGAAATGTGTCGGGCTGACATCTTTTAGCCCTTCCACCACGCGGTTGTAATCGAGGATTTCCAGCTGGTCGGTAGCAAAAAAAGCGCAAAACAGGCTGTCGAAATCAAATTCCTTGCTTTTGTCTTTCAGCCGCTCGTGCAGAAGCGCCACGGTGGTGGTTCGGTGGTGCCCGTCGGCGATGTAGGTGCTGTTGACGTGTTGGGCAAACAGGCGCTGCAATTGTCGGATGTCCGCCTCCGCCGTCACCATCCATACGCGGTGCGTCTGGCGGTCTTTGACGAAGCGAGTGACATAGAGCGGCTTGTGGGCTTGGGTGAAGTGTTCGAGCCAAAGGCTAATGTCTGGCACGGGCGGGTAGGTCAGCAGCACGGGCTTGAGTATCGCGTTCCATTTAAGGAACAGCTGCATTTGCTGTTGCTCGCGCTCGCTGAGTGTCTTTTCATGTTTTTTCACCTTGCCCGCAAAAAAATCCTCCACGTCGTTCAAAGCGATAAGACCCGTGTGCAGGTGGTCGTCGGTTTCTATCTGATAGACGTAGAGCGCGTTTTGTGGTGCTTTTTCAAAAAAGCCGTTGGCCTGAAATTCGCGGAAAGAATTTTTCGCGTCGTCGCAAAACGAATCGGGAGAGGCGATAAAATCGAAATTGGGATAGGTAGCCTGAAAAGGTTGAATCTTCATGCAGAGAGTGGTTAAGGCGCTCAAAAGTAGGGCTTTTCGACGAAGTCATTTGTATGGAGAAAAGTTGTCAGAAACCAAAAATCTTCGACCTTTGCCAACCGCCCCACCATAACATCTTTTTCAAATGCTCGTTTGTGGGCTTGTCCGTCAGGGCAATTTTGAATTTTTTTTCGACCTGTGATGAAACATCAATCCGCCTTTGTTTTCATTTTTTTCATCCTTAGCGCAGGGCTGCTCCAAGCCCAAGCGGTCAGCGAGCTCGAAGCTCAACTAAAGCGAGCGACCAGCAAGAGCGACAAGATGAACATCTCTTACCAATTGGCTGAGAAACTGTTGGGCTCCAATCCCACCAAAGCCGCTGCCTACGCCCAGCAGTCGAGCCAGTTGGCCACCGAAATCGGCGACAAGCGCCGCGAAGCCGACGGTGCCTTTCTGAGCGCCGAAGCCCTCTATCGCGCCCGCAACTACAAGGAAGCTGCCACCCGTTTCCAACACTCGTGGCAGTCGGCTCGCAACTACGGCCTGCGCGACGTGGCGCTCAACTCCACCGAAAAGCTGCAAGACATCGCGCTCAAACAAAACGACTACCGCGAGGCGCTCAAATGGAGCCGCGAGACGGTGGCCTATCTCAACGAGACGGGCGGCGGCGGGCGCAGCGGCGGCGATGTCGTGCGGAGGCTCGAAAACCAACTCGCCAAAGCACAAGCTGAAAACCGCGAGCTGCGCGAGCAAATCGCCCAACTAAGCGGCCAAAGCCAGAATCTGGAGGCATCCTACCAGTCGCAAATCAAGGAAGTGCAGGAGAAGACCAAACAAGAACTTACCCAAAAGGAAGCCGCCATCACCCAGATTTCCACCGAAAAGCAAAAAGCCGACTCCCTTGTGAGCACCAAAGTGGAACAACTAATGAAACTAAGCGAACGCCAGATGGTGGATTCCATCATCAAGGCGCAACAGGAACGCGAGATACAGGTGCAAAAGACGCGACTGGCAGAGGCAGAGCTGTTGCAAAAAAAGAGCGAGAACCTGCGCAACGTGTTGGCACTCGTGTCAGGCTTTGTGTTGGTGTTGGCAGCCTTGTTCTACCTGCGTTTCCGCGCAAAAAAACGCGCCGCCAACCAATTGTCTCAAAAAAACGCACTTATTGAGGAAGAAAAAAAAAGAAGCGATAATCTCTTGCTCAACATCTTGCCGCCAGCCATCGCGCAAGAGCTGAAAACCCGCAACAAGGTCGCCGCCCGCAAATATGACCAAGCCACCGTCATGTTCACCGACTTTATCGGCTTCACCAACATTGCCGAGCGCCTCAGCCCCGAAATGCTCGTGGAGGAACTGGATTTTTGTTTCTCGAATTTCGACAAAATCATCAGCAAATACCGCATCGAGAAAATCAAAACCGTCGGCGATGCCTACATCTGCGCTAGCGGCCTTTCCGATATGAATGCCAGCCCTTCCGACATGGTGAAGGCTGCGCTGGAGATTCAGGATTTTCTGCAACACACCAAGGCCGAACGGCTCAATCAAGGCTTGCCCTACTTCGAGGCCCGCGTCGGCATACATACCGGCCCTGTGGTGGCAGGCGTGGTGGGTGCCAAAAAATTCGCCTACGACATTTGGGGCGACACGGTGAACACCGCAGCCCGCATGGAAGAAGCCTGCGAACCCGGTCGCGTCAACGTCAGCGAGGATGCCTACTGGCTTGCCAAATACGAATTCGAGTGGCAGCATCGCGGCAAAATCGCCGCCAAAAACAAAGGGCAAATGGATATGTACTATGTCACTTCCGCTAAGTCGTACTGACCTTTAAAGCGAGAGATAGAGAATGAGACCCATGAGTATGATGAACAACACCCAAGCCCAGATGCTGAGGCTGTTGTCGCGCCAGATGTTGTAGAACTTTTCCATCACATTACGCCAGTCAAGGTCTCTTCCTCTAGCGCGGCTGGCAGGTTCGTGCACCAAGCAAAAGTACTTGCGCAAGCCCTTGCGCGATTGGTCCCCGTGTTTGGAAAGAATCAGGAAATCGGAATTTAGAAACTCCATGTCAAACAACTCGCTCTTGCCCGACAACTCCAGAATAAGCGTGTTGTCTTGATTGAGGCGCTTCCAGCTGCCTTTCGCCACGTTGCCATCGAGCGAGAGCAGGTATTCCCCCCCATTGTTGAAAATATGCAGAATAGCCTCGTGGAAGCCCTCATCGTCGCGCACCTCCTTCCATCGCTTGCTAAGCCAGAATTTTTCCTCCCTCAAATCTTCGCTATACGGTGTCACTTTCGACAAAATGAAGTCGAGGTGAGCATCCATGTCGCCCAAATCCTTCGGCAAGTCAGGACTGATAGCGTGCGAGATGTCGCGAAAAAAATCGTTGTAGAAAGCCATAGTTCAGTTGGCAGCCCGTGTCGCTGATTGACAGTTTGTGGGTTGCTCATCAGTTGTCAACAATTGATTCAAGGCACAAAAGTCGGGAAAATAACGGCAAATTTAATCCGCGCTTTTTTGCAGCTTTGCCGCCATGAAACTCACCCGACTTCCCGATGCCATCGCCTACCGCTCCGAAGGAGCTGCCGAGGGCCTGCCGCTGGTGCTGCTCCACGGCTTTTGCGAATCTCATTCCGTCTGGGACGTGTTGATGCCTTCGCTGCCCGCCACTTGCCGCGTCGTTCGTCTAGATTTGCCCGGTTTTGGCGCATCGGCACCACTCGCTGCGGCGAGCATGGGTGCTTATTCGGAGGCCATTCGCGCTGTGCTCGACGAACTCTCCGTGGAAAGATGTGTGCTTGTCGGGCACTCGATGGGCGGATACGCGGCGCTCGAATTTGCCGAACACCACCCCGAACGGTTAGCAGGGTTGGGGCTTTTTCACTCGCATCCGTTCGAGGATTCCGACGAGCGCAAGGAGGCTCGCCGGCGCGGCATAGAGATGCTGCAGGCGGGCAAGCGCGATCTGTATGTGTCGCAGCTATTTCCCGGCTTGTTTGCCGAAACGTTTGCAAAAACCCATCCCAAACGTCTGAACGCCTTGATAGACGAGGCAAAACGTTTTGCGCCCGAAGGCATAGCGGCTGCTTTGGAAGCCATGCTCGGGCGCAAGAATCATACAGAAACGCTGCGCCGCATTGCCTGCCCCGTGCTTTTTGTGCTCGGCGAGCAGGATGCCATCGCGCCGCCCGAACAGGCGCTGCAAGCCGCCGTGCTGCCCCGCGTGGCGGATGTGCACATTCTGACCCGTGTGGGACACATGGGAATGTTTGAGGCCACCGAAAAGAGCGCTGAAATTGTGCGCGAGTTTTGGGAATTTTGTGCCAAAACGATTTAGCCCCCCGTTATTTCGAGGCTACCCGACTGACATTGAGTTTGCACCTGCTCCTTCTCGCCATCCTTCCCGGTCTGCTTATTTGCTACGCCATATTCCGGGCAGACAAGTACGAGCGCGAACCGCTCGTGCCCCTGTTGGTTTGTTTTGGACTGGGAGCAGCCGCTACGTTTCCCGCCTTGGAGATTGAAAAATGGGCGTTCGCGCAATTGCGCCCTTACGAAAAAGGATTTTTCACCGTCGTGCTCACGGCGTTTGTTGCTTTGGCACTCAACGAGGAGATGTTTAAGTTTGCCGTGCTGCGTTTTGCGGCTTTTCCCCGTGCCTTCTTCAACGAACCCTTGGACGGCATTGTCTATTCCGTGATGATTGCGATGGGGTTTGCCACCATGGAAAATTTGTTCTACGCCAGTCGCTTCGGCATGGAGACGTTGTTGCTTCGAGCCTTCACCGCCGTGCCTGCCCATTTGGTTTTCAGCGTGGTGGCTGGCTACTACGCGGGTTTGGCCAAATTTGCCCACACGCGGCGCAACGTGTTGCTTTGGCGGGGCTTCGGTATGGCATTTTTGCTGCACGGCATCTATGATTTGTTGATTTTGCAAAAATGGTCGGACTGGTTGCTTGTGTTGGCCACCCTATCGCTCTACCTGTGCCTTTATTTCTGCAACAACCTGATTAAGGAACACTTGGACAACTCCCCCTTCAAGGCATGAGCATCGAAGTTTTTGGCATCCGACATCACGGCCCCGGCTCTGCTCGCAGCCTTGTGGAGGCATTGGAGCGTTTTCGCCCCGACCTGCTCCTCCTAGAAGGCCCCCCAGATGCGGAGGCACTCATCCCCTTGGCGCCGCACCCAGAAATGCAGCCGCCTGTGGCCATGTTGGTCTATAATCCCAAAAACCTCGAACAGGCATCCTTCTTCCCTTTTGCCGAGTTTTCCCCTGAATGGCAAGCCATATTGTTTGGCCTGAAACGGCACATCCCCCTGCGTTTCATGGATATGCCCATGGGCGTGGCGTTCGCCATGCGCGAACAAGCCGCACCGCCGACCTTGAATTTTCAGGAGAAAAACGACGATAGCCTGTCAGCCGACCCGTTCCGAAAAATGGCGCTGCTCGCCGGATATTCCGACCCCGAACGCTGGTGGGATGCGTTGGTGGAACGTTCCGCAGTCCCTCCCGCAGCAGACATGAGCGCACCGGATGCCTCCATTTTTTCCGTCATTCTGGCATTGATGCAGGCCATGCGCGAAGAGACCATTGCGGAGCGCGACAACCTGCTCCGCGAAGCGTTCATGCGCCAACACATTCGCGCGGCGCGTAAAGAGGGTTTTTCAAAAATAGCGGTCGTGTGTGGCGCTTGGCATGGCCCGGCGCTGGCTGATTGGGAAAAAACGAAAGCGGCGAACGATGCCGCGCTCCTGAAAGGTTTGCCAAAAATCAAGACCGAGGCGACTTGGATACCTTGGTCGTTCGACCGCTTGGCCGCCCAAAGTGGATACAGTGCCGGGGTGGTGGCACCCGCGTGGTATCGAACCCTGTGGGAATGCGGCATGGGGCACTCCGAAGCCCCCGCCCGAAGCCCACAGGTGCAATTCCTCACGCAGGCAGCTCGATTGTTGCGCGAAAACGACTTGGCCGCCTCTTCCGCGCACGTCATAGAGGCGGTGCGGTTGGCAGAGCATTTGGCGGTGTTGCGCAACACGCCCTCGCCGGGCATCGAAGAGTTGCGCGAGGCAGCAGTGACGGTACTCTGCAACGGCGCGGAAAAACAATTGGAGCTGATTGACCAACAGTTGGTCGTCGGGGATGTACTGGGCGCAGTACCTTCCACATTGGCGGTGCCACCGCTCAAGGCTGATTTTGAGCAACAGGCGAAAAGTTGTCGTTTGAAAAAAAACACGCAAGAAGAGGTGCTCGAACTTGACTTGCGCAAAGAAGCACATTTGCAAAAAAGCCGATTGTTGCACCGTCTCAACCTCTTGGGGGTGGCTTGGGGAAAAATGCGGGAAGTCGGCGGCGGCAAGCAGGGGCGTTTTCACGAGCATTGGCAACTCAAATGGCTGCCCGATTACGAAATCAGGCTCATCGAAGCAGGCACATGGGGCAACACAGTGGAAGATGCCGCATCGAGGCGCGCTTGGCGCAAGGTGCGCGACTCGGACGAGCTGCCCGAACTTACTCAATTGCTGGATACGACGCTCAAGGCCGACCTACCCGCCATCGTGCCCGATTTGCTCCATAAACTCCGCACGGTCAGCGCCTTGGCCAAAGATGCGCTATTGCTCGCCGATGTGGTGCTGCCGCTGGCCGAAGTGCTGCGCTATGGCGCTGCCCGCCAACTCAATCTCGACGCGGTGGCGCAGCTGCTCGGCCAGATTGTGCCACGGGTGTGCATCCAGTTGCCCGCCGCCAGCACTGGCGTGGACGAGACCGCGGCTGCCGTTATTTTGAAAAAAATACTTGCCGTCAACCGCGCATTGGGCATTTTGCAAATGCTCGATTATGAGACATCTTGGGGCAAGACGCTGGAACACATCACCCAACTGAACAACGCGGCACCCCTGCTCGCCGGGCTTTGCTCCCGGATGCTCTTCGACAAGGGCATTCGCTCTTCAGCCCAAACTGGCGACTCCATGCGCTTCCGCCTTTCGCGTGCCGAAGTGCCCGCGCTGGCCGCCCAATGGCTGGAAGGCTTTTTGCACGGCAGCGGCCTTTTGTTGTTGCATCACGCCGAGCTGTGGCAAACGCTTGATGGTTGGGTGCGCACACTTTCGCCAGACGATTTCAAGGAGCTGCTCCCCTTGTTGCGCCGAACATTCGCCCAGTTCAGCGAGCCAGAGCGCCAGAAAATGCTGGACTTGGCCAAGAACGACACCCCGCTCGCCGTGAATGCGGGGCAAGAGGAAGGATGGGACGACGAGCGAGCCGCGGGCGTGTTGGCGTTGGTGCAAGCCATCTTTAAGGATGCTACAACAGTCCAAAGCGGCTGACCGCTTGCACGATGTCGTCGCCCACCGGGTGCAAAATGCCGCGAATGCCCAACGCCGCCGCCGCTTCCACGTTGGGGGGCAGGTCGTCGAAAAAAACACACTCCTCCGGCACCATCCCGGCATCGGTCAGCACATATTCATACACCTCTCTGTCGGGTTTGCGCAGGCGAATGAGATGCGAGTAGTAGACCCCGTCGAAATAGCGCGTTTGGAAATCTTCGATTCGATGCTCCCGCACCATGTAGTCGTCAATCCAAGTGGCGTGCAGGTCGTTGATGTTGCTCAGCAAAAAAACCCGATAGCGTGCTCGAAGACGCAGCAACATCTCGAACCGCTCCCGTGGCATTTGAAGGAAGATGGAATTCCAAGCCGCCACGACTTGCGCTGCGTGAAGCGGCGGAACGGAGGCAAAACGAACGGCTTCCACGAATTCTTCCGTGCCAAGCTCGCCTACCTCGTAGCGTTCAAAAACCCGGTCATTCAGGAGTTTTTCTATGGCTGCCGCAAAATTTTCCCCAAAAAGTTGTTTCAAATGACGCTCGATATTCGATAGTTCGAGGTCGAAAAGGACGTTTCCGAAATCAAAAATGACGTTTTTTACAGACTGCATGATGCGGCAAAAGTGAGGATTTATACCCGAACGAAAACGTTTTGCGAGTTTGCTTTGACCGATAAAACAGAACTATTTAGCCAGAGAGCACGCCCCGAAAAATTTGTGGCAACTTCCCTTACCTTTGCCCCCGCTTTAACCATTTATTTCAAAAATAAAAAAAAACGAGGCCGCAGGATAAAAACAAACGTGCCTCAACCCTCACATAATGGCTCGCGTAGAACTTGTGATGCCCAAAATGGGCGAAAGCATCATGGAAGCCACCATCTTGAAGTGGCGCAAAAAACCCGGCGACCGCATCGAACTCGACGAACCGGTGCTCGATATTGCTACCGACAAGGTGGATAGCGAAGTGCCGTCACCTGTGGAAGGCGTGCTGCTCGAAATCCTCTTTCAGGAAAACGATGTGGTGCCAATCAACAAAGTCATCGCAATTATCGAAACGGAGGCGGCCAACGCTCAGCCCGCTGCCTCGCCTGCCACGGCACAAGCCACAGCGACCAACGGCGCGCAGCCACAGCCTGCCACGGGCAGCGAAAGCGCCAGCAGGGCTGCGAGTGCCCAATCCGTGCCTGCCGATGCCGGGGCGCTGGGGCGGCAGTCCTCGTCGGAAGGGCGTTTCTACTCGCCTTTGGTGCGCACGATAGCCAAGCAGGAGCAAATCGGCCAAGCCGAATTGGACCGCATCCCCGGCACAGGTCAGGATGGTCGCGTCACGAAGAAAGACATACTGGCCTACGTCGCCAGCAGAGGCAGCGGCCAGCAGCAGCCCGTAAGCAGCCAACCGCCAGTGCAAGCCCCCGCCGCACAGCCTCAGCGCCCAGCGGTCAGCATCGAGGGGAACGTGGAAATCGTGGAGATGGATAGGATGCGCAAGCTCATCGCCGAACACATGGTGATGAGCAAGCAAACCAGCCCGCACGTCACCTCGTTCGTGGAGGTGGATGTGACCAATCTCGTGAACTGGCGCAACCGCGTGAAGGACGAGTTCAAGAAAAAGTATGGCGAGAATATCACGTTCACGCCTATTTTCATCGAAGCGGTCGCTCGTGCCATCCGCGATTTCCCGATGATAAACATCTCGGTGGACGGCACGCGCCTCATCGTGAAAAAGGACATCAATATTGGTATGGCTGCCGCGTTGCCAACGGGCAATCTCATCGTGCCCGTCATAAAAAACGCCGACTTTCTAAATCTCGCGGGCCTTGCCAAGCAGGTGAACGACTTGGCGAACCGCGCGCGCCAGAACCAACTCAAACCGGACGAGATTCAGGGCGGCACTTTCACCCTCACCAATGTGGGCACTTTTGGCAATGTGATGGGCACCCCCATCATCAATCAGCCGCAAGTGGCCATCATGGCGACGGGGGCGATTCGCAAAAAGCCTGCGGTGCTTGAGACGGAGTATGGCGATGTGATTGCCGTGCGCCAGATGATGTTCCTCTCCATGTCCTACGACCACCGTGTGGTGGACGGCAGCTTGGGCGGCTCCTTCATTCGTCGAGTGGGCGATTATCTGGAGCAGTTTGATGTGAATAGAGCGGTTTAGATTTCAAAAATCCGCTCCATCGGCACCCATTTTTCCCCGGGCTTGGCTGAGGGCAATGCTTGTTGGTATTGCCACATGAGTGTTTCCCATTCTTGCACTTTCGGATTGGCGGCATCGAGCGCGGCTTTTTTTTCAAAAGAAAAATGGTCGTCGGCCTCCAAGAGCATGAAGAGCCTTTCCCCCACGCGGTAAATTTCCAACCGCTCGATGCCCGCCGCCCGAATGCTCTCGAGTATTTCGGGCCACACGGCGCGGTGGTAGTCCTCGTATTCGGCTATGAGGACGGGGTCGGGTTTGAGGTCGAGCGCGAGGCAAAATCGTTGCATGGGAATGGGTGTTGAAAGAGGGTGGAAGCATGAAGTATTGGCGAGGGTTAGAGCAAAGCCGCGCCGAACACGCCTGCGCTGTCGCCGAGTTCGGGTTTCAGGAAAACGGTGTCAATGCGCGTGTTGAACAGGTATTTTTTTGCTTCGGCCACACCGTCGGTGTAAAGGCGCTCGATATTGCCCACGCCGCCGCCGAGCACGATGGCATCGGGGTCCATGATGTTGATGACGACGGCGATGGCTTTGCCAAAAAAGTGAGTGAGGCGCTCCATCGTTTGGGCGGCAGCCTCGTCAGTTCCAGTCTCGGCGGCTTTTGCGATGTCGCGCAGGGGCAAGTGTCGCGCCGTCAGTTTTTCATAATAACGCTCCAAAGCTGGGCCAGAAATCACGGTCTCGACGCAGCCTGTGCGCCCGCAGTAGCAAGGGCCTCCACTCTCGTCGAGAAAATTGTGCCCCCATTCGCCGCCGATGCCTTGCCGCCCGTTGATGACTTTCCCATGTATAACCCAGCCGCCGCCGACCCCCGTGCCCATGATGACGCCAAACACGACTTCCGCATTTGGCACGGCGGCCGGCACTTTCCCCAGCAGGGCCTCTGCCACGGCGAAGCAGTTGGCATCGTTGGCCAAACGAACCGGTACGCCGATTTTTTGCTCCAAATCCACGTTGAAGGGGCGCCCGTTCAGGGCGGTGGTGTTGGCGTTTTTAATCGTGCCGGTATTGGGGTCGAGGGTGCCCGGATGCCCGATGCCGATGTGGGAGGGCCGCAAGCCAGACTCGGCAGCGAGCATTTCCACCAACTTGGCGACTTGATTGACGATGTGTTCGTAGCCTTTGCCCGACTCTGTGGGGATGCGCAGGCGGTGCAACACCTTTGGGTTGTGGCGGCTTTCGAGTATGACACCTTCTATTTTGGTGCCGCCGAGGTCGAGTCCCCAGAGCGGGGCGTGCCCGTTGACCTGACCTGAAGGAAGCGGGATTGCTTGTTGTGTGTTCGGCATGGCTTCTCGTTTTATACCTTGATTCGCTAGGATTTGTCAGTTCACCATGATTGATGTCCGTGATTTTGAACAGATTGCGATTGCAGCCATGCCCAAAAATCTGGTGGCGCGAAGCATACAGTGTGCTGTATGCTCGATTTCTTTGCGGCGAAGATATACCTTGATTCGCTAGGATTTGTCAGTTCGCCATGATTGATGTTCTTGATTTTTAGCAGATTGCGCTTTTAGCCATGCCCAAAACTTGGCGGTGCGAGGCATGATGATTGCTGATGTGCTCAATCTCTCTACTTTTGCTTCGCAAACCAACGACCCATCACCAATCCAACCAGTCACCATCCCATGTCTCTTTCCGAAAAGATTGACGCTCCCTCTGCTCCCAAACCCGTCGGCCTGTATCCTCACGCACGCCGTGTGGGCAACCTTTTGTTTCTCTCCGGCATTGGCCCACGTGACCCGGCGACGGACGGCGTGCCGGGCCTGAAACGCTCTCCGGCAGGCAACTATATGGAATTTGACTTTGAAGCACAGGTGCACTCGGTATTCCGCAACGTGCAGGCCGTATTGGAAGACAGTGGCGCCCGATGGGAGGATTTGGTGGACGTGACGGTGTTTCTCGTCAACATGGAGCGCGATTTTCACACGTTCAATCGCATCTACGCCGAGTATTTCAAGGATAGTCAGCCCTGTCGCACCACAGTGGGCATTGACAGCCTGCCTACGCCGATTGCGATTGAGTTGAAGTGTATTGCCGTGATTTCGGGCTAAACCGCAGAGTCACGGGGAGACGCAGGGCTTGTCTTTTGGAAGAATCTTCTCTGCGTTTTCGCGTCTCTTGTACCTTGATTCGCTAGGATTTGTTAGATGAACATGATTGATGTTCTTGATTTTTAGCAGATTGCGATTGCAGCCATGCCCAAAACTTAACGGCGCGAAGTATACCGTGAAAAAATCACTCATTCGCAACGACTCGAATCCCCAATTCCTCCAGTTGCTTTTTGTTGATAGTGTCCGGCGCGTCAATCATCATGTCGCGGCCTTGATTGTTTTTTGGGAAAGCGATGAAATCACGGATGCTGTTCACGCCGTTCATCACGGAGCACAGGCGGTCGAAGCCGAAGGCGATGCCGCCGTGTGGGGGCGCTCCGTATTCAAAAGCGCCGAGCAAAAAGCCGAATTGAGCCTCTGCCTCTTCGGTAGCGAAGCCCAAGAGTTTGAAATTGCGGCTTTGCAAGTCGCGGTCGTGAATACGGATGGAGCCGCCGCCGATTTCCACGCCGTTGAGCACCAAGTCGTAGGCGTCGGCGCGGATGCCTTTGAGCACGGCGTGGTCGTTCGATTCCATTTTCACGATGTCGGCGGGTTTGGGCGAGGTGAAGGGGTGGTGCATGGCGAAGAATCGGCCTTCGTCTTCGTCCCATTCGAGCAGTGGGAAATCCACGACCCAAAGGGGCTTGAAGTCGTCGGGTTTGCGCAAGCCGAGCCGCGAGCCCATTTCGAGGCGTAGCTCGGATAGTTGTTTGCGCGTTTTTTCGTCCTCGCCACAAAGGATGAGCAGCAAATCGCCCGATTTCGCGCCGCCTTTTTCTAACCAAATTTTCAACTCATCGGCGCTGTAAAATTTGTCAACAGAGGATTTGACGCTTCCGTCGGCTTCGTATTTTACGTAGACCAAACCCTTCGCGCCGATTTGGGGGCGTTTCACCCACTCGGTCAATTCGTCGAGTTGTTTGCGGGAGTATTCGGCGCAACCGGGCGCTGTAATGGCGATGACAGACTCCGCGCTATCGAACACTTGGAATCCTTTCCCTTTCGCAATGTTTGATAAATCAACGAATTCCATCCCAAATCGCAGGTCGGGCTTGTCGCTGCCAAAACGCCGCATGGCCTCGTCGTAGGTCATTCGGGGAAAATCGCCGAGCGTGATGCCGAGAGTGTTTTTAAACAAGTATTTGGTCAAGCCCTCGAAGGTCTGGAGAATGTCCTCTTGGTGGACGAACGACATCTCGCAGTCAATCTGCGTGAATTCTGGCTGGCGGTCGGCGCGCAAATCCTCGTCGCGGAAGCATTTTACGAGCTGAAAATACTTGTCGAAACCCGCCACCATCAGGATTTGCTTGAAGGTCTGCGGGCTTTGCGGCAGTGCGTAGAACTGGCCTTTGTTCATGCGGCTTGGCACCACAAAGTCGCGCGCGCCTTCGGGTGTGCTTTTGATGAGGTTGGGGGTTTCCACTTCCACAAAGCCTTGGCTCGCAAGGTATTTGCGGGTTTCGATGGCCAAGTTGGAGCGGAACAGGAGGTTTTTCTGCACGGTGTTTCTCCGCAAATCGAGGTAGCGGTATTTCATGCGCAGGTCGTCGCCGCCGTCGGTGTCGTCCTGAATTGTGAAGGGCGGTGTCTTGGCCGCGTTCAGCACTTTGAGGTCAGTCACGCGGATTTCGATGTCGCCTGTTTCGCGGTTGGGGTTTTTCGAGGCGCGTTCGCGGACTTGGCCGCTCGCTTGGACGACGTATTCGCGACCCAAGTTGCGGGCGCGTTCGCACAGGGCGGCGTTGTCGTCCATGTCGAACACCAATTGCGTGATGCCGTAGCGGTCGCGCAAGTCCACGAAAGTGAGGCCGCCGAGGTCGCGGCTGATGGCGACCCAACCGGAAAGGGTGACTTCTTTGTTTATGTCCGAAAGGCGGAGTTCGCCGCAGGTATGGGTACGATACATGGTGTTCGTTGTTTGTTGTTTGTTGTTCGTTGTTTGTTGTTTGTTGTTCGTTGTTTGTTGTTTGTTGTTCGTTGTTTGTTGTTCGTTGTTTGTTGTTTGTTGTTCGTTGTTCGTTGTTTGTTGTTTGTTGTTTGTTGTTCGTTGTTTGTTGTCCGACTATTGTCAGGAGTGGGGGCAACGAAAAAAGAGCCGCAAATGTAATTGAAAGCGCCATAAACGATGGGGGAGGGTTTTTACTTTGCTCCCAAACGTATGCGATGTGGCAACAGATTTTGTTTTTGTTAAATCCACATGACGCAATGACAGGTTCGCGGTGGGTTTTGCAAAATTTGCATGGTTTTTGACTTGACGGGAACCCGTGGGTTATGTATCCGAGAGACTGACACATAATCACCTTTGTAACCCATCCAAAACACATACACACGACATACATGGAAGGCAGCCTAACGCAGTACATGGTTGATTTCACCATGCCCCAAGATTTGCCTGAGGAATTTGTTAGCCGCATCCCACATCAGCGCGCTGCCGTCAACAGGCTTCTCAACGAGGGCAAAATCCTCAACTACGCCCTGTCGCTCGAAAACTCCAAATTGTGGGCGGTTTTTTCCGTCCAGTCCGAGGCGGAGCTCTTGCAAATCATTCAAACCTTACCTTTGACCCGCTACATGAAAGTACGCATCAGCGAACTGACTTTCTACAACGCGGCTCATCCATTTTTGCCCGCTTTTTCTGTGAATTGAGCGCGTTGGTTTATTGATGTAACTGCTTGCCCCCACGACTATTGGCTACATCAATAAATTGGCTTTCTATGTGCAAATTTCCTCTCCGTTTCCCTGCCTGTCTGACAGGGTTTGTTTTCCTGTTTTTCACCCATGCGCAAGCGCAGTTGCCTGCCGGGGCCAATGCTTTTGCTTTTTTGCAGCAGCACGATTCGCTCAACATCAGCATCGAGACCGACCTGAAGCAGCTGAAAAGCGACAAGGCCGATGAAAAGTGGCAACCCGCGGTGTTCAAAATTTTGAAAGGCGACAGCGTGGCCGTGCGGCTCAACGTGAAGGTGGCGGCGCGTGGCAATATGCGCAAAAAGACTTGCGAGTTCCCGCCCGTGAAGGTGCGTTTCTACGAACAAAAACCTGAGAACGATAGCCTTGCCGATATCAACGAGCTTAAATTGGTGACGGGCTGCGACCAATCGCCGCTGAACGACGAGTGGGTCCGGCGCGAATATGTGCTCTACGAGCTTTACAACCTCGTGACGGAGCAGAGCTTTCGGGTGAAGCCAGCTCATGTTCGCTTTGATGACACGCAGCGTAAGGGTCGCAGCGCGGAGAGTTTTTCGTTTTTTCTTGAAAGTGAGCGAGAAATGGCTGCTCGCATCGGTGGCTTCCCCATGAAGCCGCGGGTGGGAAGCACCCGCACGCTCGATTCGGTTTCCTACGACAGGATGTGCTTGTTTGAGTTTATGATTGGCAACACGGATTGGAGCGCCCGCTCCCGCCACAATATCAAACTTGTGTACTTGAACGGCAGCGACAAAATAATCGCCGTCCCTTACGATTTTGACTACGCGGGCGCTGTGGGCACCAACTACGCCATCCCCAACCGCGACTACCCGATTCAGACGGTGCAAGACCGATATTACTTGGGATTATGCCGCTCTGAAGCGCACTACCAGGAGCAATTCGACTTTTACCTGAGCAAAAAGGCTGCGTTGCTTGGGCATTGCGAGCGGTCGGCCTATTTGCCAGCCAACGCCCGGCGGCAGATGACAAATTATTTTGAGGGCTTTTTCAAAATATTGGAAGACCCGCGATTGGCCCGACGGGATATTCTGAAAAACTGCAACAAAGGCAGGTGAGAGGAATCTGATAATTTGAGAATGAGATATACCTCGCGCCGCCAAGTTTTTTTTTAGCATGGTTAAAAGCCCCATCTTTTCAAAATCAAGGAGAGCGAGCATGATGAACTGACAAATCTCGACGAATCAAGGTATCGTCCGAGAATCCGAATGTCCGATAGATTTTCAGAAGGACTTTGTGCGCGCAACAAAATGGTTTTTTGCAAAAACCGTTTTTGGAGCCATGAAAAGATTTATCCTACCTGCCTTACTGTTGTTGCATTGCCACCTCTTTGCTCAATTGGAGCACATTCTCGAAGACCCTTCGGTGAATTGGGCGGCAGAATTTGAAATCATCCTGCCTGCCGACCCTCTGGCGTTTGCCACTCACGAGGACCGGTCGGCTTCGATAGCCGTGCTCAAGATAACCTCCGAGTACGAGTCTTCGCTACACAACTATGTGAATCACTCGCTGAGCGCCATTTTGTGGGAAATCGCCGAAAACGAAGAGTGGGATGTGTTTGCCAATGCCGAGCTGACGCGCCCCGTAGATTCGGAAGAGCTGATGCAGATGCTGAGCGGCCCGGACACCATCGTTCGGTTCGACCCCTCCACTTACGAAGAAAAGGTGCAGATTGCTTGGGATATGCGCTCTTCTCCGCAAGATGCGCGGTTCGTGAAGGTGCGCCAATTGCTCACCTACAACGACGAGGCGGCACGATTCCATGTGCACACGTTGGCCATAGCGCCTGTGGCTCGCAACGAGGTGCCTCGTTTTTGGCTCAAAGTGCCCGAAACGGAGGATTTTCGCCCCGACACGCTTATTGCCAATGCCGAGGTGACGTGGGCGGCGCGATATGTGACCAATGTCAGCAGTCCGCGCATCAGCGATTTTCAAGTGTTGAAAGACGATACGGATATGCCCATCATGGAGCGTTTTTTCTACCGCATCATGGCCGATACCTCGGTGCTGCTTTATGGTGGGCTGCTGGACGAAGCGCCGCTGCCCCCCGACCGGCGGGCCTGCCTGTTCTCTTGCATGGACTCGGTCAGCACATTCGATCCGGAGACCTATCTGGAGCACGTGGAAGTGTTTCACACCGAGTTGATGCCCGAGCAAATCATTGATTTGCAGATGATTCAAGAGTTTTTCTGGCACGATGAGGATGGGCTGCTCTACACGCGCCTGGTGGCTGTGGCACCTCGATACAAATTCTATTATCGAGAGGGTCAATGGTATCCAAGAGTAGGTTTCCTGCTGCGCTGCGACGAGTAGGAAAGCGGGGCAAGACAGGGGAAAAGTATTCCTCAATACTTTTTAGACTTGTTGCGGTGGAGGCCTTTGGCGAAGGGAAAGCCTTTTTTCCGACTGGCTTCGTTAAATTTTTCGCCGAATATGCCCGATTTCGACTGCAAAATTTGCCTTGCCAGTCGAAAAAATGACAATCCCCTTCACTCAAAACCCTCCGCCGCAACAAGTCTTTTCATCACCTTATACCTTTGCGCAAAAAACAAGCGGAGCCGAGCTGCCTCCACAATGCACTGCTTCTGCTCCTCCATCCACCGTGAATATCACCGCACTCTCCATTCGCCGCCCCTCCCTCATTATTGTCGTGTTCGCCGTGCTGACGTTTATGGGCGTGGCCAGCTATTTCAGCTTGCCCATTGAGATGGTGCCAAAATTCAGCCCGCCAGTGGTGACGGTGATTACCATTTATCCGGGTGCTTCTCCGAGCGAGGTAGAGAACGCGGTGAGCAAGCCTATCGAGGATGCCGTTTCGTCGTTGGAGGGTATTGAGCAAATTCAAGTCAGCTCGCAGGAAAACTCCTCATTCGTCACGCTCGAACTGGCGCAGACGGTGGATGTGGACAAGGCGGTGCAGGAAATTCAGCGAAAAATCAATCAGATACAATCCAGTTTCCCCAAAGAAGTGCGCAACCCGTTTGTCAATAAGTTCGCTATTGACGAGTTGCCAGTGTTGCGCTTGGCGGTGGCTGGCAATCTTTCCGGCACGGCGTTCTACGATTTGGTGAAAAATCGCGTGGTGTCGGAAATCGCGCAGATTAGGGGGGTGGCGCAAGTGAGCATATTGGGCGGCGAGGAGCGCGAAATCAAAATCAACATCTCTTCGCAGCGCCTTGAGCAATATGGGCTGTCGCTCCTACAGGTGGCTCAGGCCGTTCAGGCGGCCAATCTTGACTTTCCCACGGGCAAGGTGACTGGCTCGGATAGTCAGCTGCGCATTCGACTGGCTGGCAAATTCCTCACACTCGACGACATTCGGAATCTTGTGGTGGGGAGGAGCCGGTTTGGCGCCTCTATCTTTTTGAAGGATATCGCAGAGATTCAGGACGGCGCGCGCGACCCCGACGTGATTTGCCGCACCGACGGACAGCCTGCTGTGGGCCTCGTCATTCGCAAGCAAGGCGATGCCAACGCGGTGGAAATGTCGGATCTGGTGCTGGCGAAACTCAAGACGCTGGAGCAGATATACGCCGCGCAGGGGTTGCGATTTCAGGTGGTGGCCAACACCAGCACCTTCACCAAGGCTGCCACCGATGCGGTCATCCATGATTTGTTCATCGCTGTGTTGCTGGTGGCCTTGGTGATGTTGCTGTTCCTTCACAGTCTGCGCAACGCGCTCATCGTGCTGGTATCTATCCCGACATCCATCGTCAGCACGTTCGTGATGATGAAATTGTTCGGGTATTCGCTCAATTTGCTTTCGCTGCTCGGCCTGTCGCTGGCTATCGGTATTCTTGTGGACGACGCGATTGTGGTGATTGAGAACATATACCGACATCTTGAGATGGGCAAAAACCGGGTGCAGGCATCTTACGACGGGCGCATGGAAATCGGCTTCACGGCTATCAGCATTACCCTTGTGGACGTGGTGATTTTTTTGCCCATTATTTTTCAAGTGGGGCTTGTGCCGAATTTGCTCCGACAATTTTGCATGACAGTGCTGACCAGCACCTTGATGTCGCTGTTCGTCTCTTTCACCTTGGTGCCGTGGCTGACTTCGCGTTTTGCCAAAGTGCACCGCTTCAAGGGGAAAAATCTTGCGGGGCAAGCCGTGTTGCGTTTTGAAAAATTCATCGAATGGCTCACCGATGTCTTTGTGGGAGCGTTGGGCTGGGCCTTGCGCAGCTGGAAAACCAAGGCACTGACACTGCTCACCGCCACGAGTTTGTTTTTCGGCTCGTTCTTGCTGCTGACGGAGGGGTTCATCGGAAATGCCTTTTTTGACACCGGGGAGCGCGGAGAGTTTTTGCTCGACATCGAACTGCCAAAGGATGCCTCGCTCGCACAGACCAACGTCGTCGTCAAAAAAGTGGAAGAATGGCTCCGGCAGCAGCCCGATGTCGTGCGCACTTTTGCTACCGTGGGCGCTAACAACAAATCCTTCGGCGTAAGCGCTCCCTATCTCGCGGAGATTCAAGTCTATCTTACTCCCTATGGCAAACAGCGCGACGTGTCCACGTTGGTGTATGCGCGAAAAACAAAAATAAAGTTGGAGGAAATCATTGCTGGGGCCACCATTCGAGCCTCTCCGGTGGATATCCTCGGCTTGTCGTTTTCGCCCATCGAAGTCAAGCTGAACGGGCCTGATTTGGATAGCTTGCTTGTCCTTTCCGAGCGGGTGGAACGGGAGATGGCGCTTGTGCCTGGCTGTGTCGAAATCACCCCTACCGTCGAAGGCGGCAACCCTGAAGTGAGCGTGGAGGTGAACCGCCAACGCATGGCTGACTATGGGCTGGCTATGGCGCAGGTGGGACTGACGCTGCAAACGGCTTTTAGCGGCAATACCGACGCAAAATTCAGGGATGGCGACTATGAGTATCCCATTCGGGTCGCGCTCGACGCATTCGACCGCCGAAGCGCCGACGATATCCGCAACCTTTCCTTCGTCAATCCGTTGGGCACCACGGTCTATCTCAAACAATTTGCCGATGTGCGTCAGAGCACCGCGCCCACCCGCTTGGAACGCCGCGACCGCACCGCATCGGTCATGCTGACGGCGCAAGTGATTGGCCGACCCAACGGCTCGGTGGGCCGCGACATAAAGGCTCGGCTCGATACCATGCCGTTGCCTCCCAGCACGCAAATCAAGTATGGCGGCGACCTCAAGCGCCAAGAGCAAGGGGTCGGCACCCTCGGCTTCGCTTTGTGGACTTCGTTGGTGCTGGTTTACCTAATCATGGTGGCACTCTACGACAACTGGGTGTATCCGCTTGTGGTATTGGTGTCCATCCCTCTTTCGGTCATTGGGGCGTTTCTGGCGCTGGCGCTGGCACGGGAAAACCTTACCGTTTTCACGGGACTTGGCTTGCTTATGCTGGTTGGTCTGGTAGGGAAAAACGCTATTCTGGTGGTTGATTTTGCCAATCAATTGCGCGAGCGCGGCACGCCCTTGCGCGAGGCATTGCTGCAAGCCACCAAACTCCGCTTCCGGCCCGTGTTGATGACCAATATCGCGATGGTCATTGGCCTTTTGCCCATCGCGCTGGCACAGGGCGCGGGCGCCGACTGGAAAAACGGTCTCGCTTGGGCCATCATTGGCGGGCTGAACTCCTCGATGTTCCTCTCTCTCATCGTGGTGCCGGTGGTGTATTGGCTATTCGACCGAGGGTTGGAAAAGCTGGGTTTGGACAAAAAGGAGAAGGTGGAACTGGAGGAGTGAGGTTTTGGCGGATTTGACCGAGATGGTTGCAAAAAACGTAAAGACTTAGCGTCTCGACCCCTCCCGCCAGGCGGCGGGAGGGGTCGAGACGCTAAGTCTTTACCCAAAAACAAAAAATCCCGCCGCAACCGTTGTGCGACGGGATTTTTCAATTCAAAAACCAAAAAAGTTATTCTTCACAGCGTCATCGGCACTTCCATCAGCAGCAATTGGGCATTCGAGTCTGCGCTGATGTCGAGTTTGTCCACGTTCCAGATGCCAAGGCCGTCGCGGCGGTTTAGCGCCTGCCCATTGATGGTCACGTCGCCTTCGATGACGAAAGCATACACGCCGTTTTTCTCCTTGTTTTTGAGCGTATAATCCACTTTGGTGTCTTTGTCCAAATGGCCGAGGTGGAACCACGCATCCTGATGAATCCACACGCCGTCGTCGTCGGCATTGGGCGAGAGGATTTGCAGGAGCTGGTTTTTCAATTTCGCGGTGTCGAGCGAAATCTGGTCGTAGCGCGGTGTCACGGCGCGTTTGTTTGGGAAAAGCCAGATTTGCAGGAAGCGCACATCCTTGTCCTTGTTTTTGTTGAATTCCGAGTGTTGGATGCCCGTGCCTGCGCTCATCACCTGAATATCGCCTTGCCGAATCACAGCCGTGTTGCTCATCGAATCCTTGTGTTCGAGGTCGCCGGAGAGCGGGATGGAGATGATTTCCATGTTGTCGTGCGGGTGGGTGCCGAAGCCGCGTCCGGGTGCCACGATGTCGTCGTTGAGCACACGGAGCACGCCGAAGTGCATCCGTTCGGGGTTGTAATAGTTGGCAAAAGAAAAAGTATGGTGGCTATCAAGCCATCCATGATTGGCATGGCCGCGTGTGCCAGCCTTGTGCAAAACTGTGTTTGCCATGATGTTTGACTCCGTATTTGGAAGGTGATTGAAACCAAGTATGTCGAGCGGCTTGAGTTCGTCAATGCCGTTCTGGGCGAGGTTGCCCACCGCTTTCGACGCGGCGAAAATGCCTACACCGAAAAGCCCTGTTTTGAGAAAATCTTTGCGCTGCATTTTTCAGTATTTGATAGGGAGTTTTAATGCTTTTGGCGAGAAAATGTTCAATGGGGTGCCTCGAAAAATGCGACGGGAGGTGTTCGAATCAATGCTTATTCAAATACTGACCTCCAGCCATATTCGCACCCCTTTACCGGGTGCGGTCTGCACGTCGAGTCTCCCGTTGATGTCGGCAGCGCGTTGGCGCATATTGGCGATGCCGTTGCCATAGTGGGTGCTGGCGGGGTCGAATCCCTTGCCATTGTCTTTTATTTCCAGCGTCAATTTGCGGCGCTCCAAGCGCAGGTTCACTTCCACTTGATTGCACTCCGCGTACTTTGCTGCATTGTTCATGGCCTCTTTAAAAATAAGGTAGATGTTGCGGCGCGTGTCGGGGCGAAGGGCAAGAGTGGGGAACGAAGTGGGTATGTCGGCTAGGAATTGGATGTTGCGTGCCTCGCTGATTTTTAGCCCAAATGCTCGGATTCGGGCAGCCAAATCCTCGATATTGTCGTGTCGGGCACTAATGGCCCACACGATGTCTTGGATGGATTCGGATAGGGTGGCTGCGCTTTGATTGATGCGGGCGAGCATATTGTGGGCTTCGGCTGAGTGTTTGGTCAGTTGGCTTTGCGCCAGTTCGCTAAAGAACCGAATGCTGCTCACGGTGCTGCCCATGTCGTCGTGCAGGTCGCGGGCGATACGACGGCGGATGGCCTCCAATTGAAGGCGCTGCTGCTGGCGATACCACGCGATGCCCGCGATGATAGCCGCTGCCAGGCCTAACAGCATGAGTCGGAACCAGACCGTTTTGGTGAAGGGTGGTATCACTTTCAATTCGATGCGCACGGTTTCGCGGCTCCAGATGCCGTCGCCATTGCGGGCGCGGACGAGCAGGGTGTAGTTGCCACCGTCCAAGTTGGTGTAGGTGATGGTGTTTTGCTGCGTCTCGGCCCAATCTTGGTTGAAGCCTTCGAGTCTGTACACCAAGACTGTTTTTTCGGGCTGGGTGAAATTGAGTGCGGCAAAGTCGAACGTCACCACGTTGTCGCCGGGCCGCAGCACTATGCGCTCGCCCATGTGCCATGCGAAGGGTTTGTTCAAGACGAATACCTCGACCAGCGCCGTGCGCGGCGGGTAGGGGTTCATGGGCAAGCGGGAAGTGTTGGCAATGTTGAAGGCATCGTTGAAACCGAAAAACAGCTCGCCGTTGGGCAGCATTTGATAACCATCCGCGATGTCGTTGTTGAAAACGCCGTCCGGGCGGCGATACACGTTGACCGCGCCAGTGGTGGGGTAGTATCGGTGCAGCCCGTTGGCGGTGGCCAGCCACATACGGTCTTCCAAATCAATCTCGATACCGCGTATCAAGTCGTTTTGCAGGCCGTTGTGGGTGCCGAGCGCAAACGCGATGCGGTTGTGGTCGTCGAAGCGAAGCAGCCCTTCGCTGGAGGCTATCCAGAATTGGCCCTTGCGGTCGAATGCAAAATCGTTGCAGGCGACATAGGAGCTGTCTTTCAGGACGAAGTGCTCGTGTTGTTGGGTGTTCGGGTCGTATCGCAGGAAGCCAAACGAGTCGCCGACCAAAATGCGACCTTGGGGATCTTCCCCCAGCCCTCTGATGTAGCGTTTTTTGCCGTCCAATGGCACATTTTCAAATTTGCCGGAGGCGGGGTCGAGCCAGTAAAGGCCTTCGTAATTGCAGCCAAACCATATTCGCCCGTCACGGCCTTCCAATACTTTCAAGACTTTGTGGTTGAGACCCGGCGTGGGGAAGGTTGGCTTGAACGTGCGAAACCGCCTCGTAGCAGGGTCGAACTCCTGCACGCAACTTCTTTCCGCCAGCCAGACCTTCCCGTTTTTGGCTCGAATGACCTCAAAAATTTCCTGATTGTCCAGGCCATTTTTTATTTGCTTGAATTCGCCAGTCTGGCGATTCCACTCATAGAACCCTTTCACCCAAAAGCCGACAAAGTAGCGGTCGTGTTGCGAGGCATCTTGTGCGATGCCGGCGAAGCCGCCCATTTGACCCATGCTGAATGAATCGGGCAGCATGATGCGGGTGAATTTCAGGTCGTTGGGGTCGTATTTTTCGAGGCCGTTCTCCGTGCCTATCCACACGATGCCGTTGGTGGGGTCTTTAAAAAAATAACTTGCCGGGGCGTTGTTGTGCGAGAAAGGTTCGCGTGGGCGAGGCGGGAATGGGACTGACTTGCCGTTGAGCAGGGTGCGCCATTCCAACCCATAAAGTCCACCGCCACACCATATAATGGGGCCTGCTCTTGGGTCGCGGTCGAAAAAGAAAACGGACGCGACAGAGGTGTCGTCGGGGTAATCGTCGAACTCGCCGGTCTTTTCGTTGTAAATGAAAAAGCCCCACCCCCACGAGGAGCACCAGATGCGCCCGTACTCGTCTTCTCTAATGTGGCCCGCCACCACGTTTTTGTTAAGGTCATCGTTGACCCTGCCAATTTTATACTCAAAAGCACTGCTTTGGCGATGGTAGAGCAAGATGTTGCCGCCTGCCTTTACCCACATTCGACCTTTGGAATCTTCGAAGACCTCGTGGATAAAACCATATTTCAAGGGAAGCGGATAGAGGCTGGCCTGAAAACTGCGAACATCCAATCGCACCAAAAATGTGTCGCCGCCAGCCCACCCGTAGCCTTCTTGGTCGAACACGAAGGGCGTGAGCGCGAGGGGTCGGTCGCTGTCGGGGTAGTTCAAGGGGATGCGTTCAAAATGGCGAGCGGCGTAGTCCCATAGGCAAAGCCCTTTGTTGGTAGCCACCCACATACGTCCAAACGTGTCGAGTGATAGCCCTGTGATGTAGTTGCCCGGAAGCGAGTGGCTGTCGCCTTCGCGCGGGCGAAAGACGGCGCAGCGTTTCCCATCGAATCGAGTGAGGCCATCAATGGTGCCGACCCATATGAAGCCCTGTGTGTCCTTGACGATACTGGTGACATGATTGTGGGCCAGCCCATCGTCGGTAGTGATATGCCGGAGCGCGATGCCTTCGGGTTGGGCTTGTGGGCGAGCGAGACAAAAAATAAGGGCGATAAAAATCAGCGAGCCATGCTTGAATTTTCTGCGGCGCACACCCCTGCCCGGCGTGCCCCCGCTTGTTGGCGGGAGCGGGGCCGAGCATCGAAGGGAAGCTCTTCTCGATATATTTTTCCGAAAACCCAACTCGAATCGGTTTTTAAAGGCGCAAATTACGGATATAGTGTTTGCCCGACCGTCGAAAACACAGTCGGGTTTTTTGTTTTCCCAAAAACACCATACTCTGCCGCATTACCCCTAAAATTGCCCCGTTGCATCACAGTTGTCTTCAAACACATGGCTCAAGTACACACATTCGAGTTCAATCCTTTTGCGGAAAACACCTACATTGTGTCTGACGAGACGGGCGAATGCGCCATTTTCGACCCCGGCTGCTACACAGCGGAGGAACGCGCCGCGCTGAGGCATTTTATCGAAAGCAAACAACTGCGCCCGGTGCGGCTCATCAACACCCACTGCCACATTGACCATGTTTTTGGAAATGCTTTCGTCGCAAAAACGTGGCATCTCGACCTTGAAATCCATGCGGGCGAACTACCCGTGCTGGAATACTTCCCACAAGTGTGCAAGATGTATGGCATCCCGTTCGCGGAAGAGTCGCCTACTCCTGCTCGATTTATCGAGGCTGGCGATTGGGTGGCATTTGGGCGCACACGCTTGAAGGCGTTGTTCACGCCCGGCCACTCGCCAGCCAGTTTGTCTTTCCACTGCGAGACAGAGGGCTTTGTGTTGGCGGGTGATGTGTTGTTTTTGGAGAGCATCGGGCGTACCGACCTGCCCGGCGGCGACATGGAAACGCTGCTACACAGCATCCGCACCCAACTGTTCGTGTTGCCCGACGCGACATTGGTTTATCCCGGTCATGGCCCCGCCACCACCATACGGCATGAGAAGGAGTACAATCCGTTCCTTTGACCTGTAACTTTGCTCCCCATGTTGCGCTATGTGCTTCGCCGAATCCTGCTCGCCGTGCCCACCCTGCTCGTCATTTCGATGGCGGTATTTGGGCTGAGCAAATGCGCTCCCTACGATTCGAGTTTGGGCTTGGGCGAGGTGGTGCTAGGCAATATGCAGCAACAAGCGGCTGATGCGCTGCTTCGCGCGGAAGCACTTGGCGCGGACAAGCCCACCTTTTATTTTGCCCTAACGACAGCTGCTTTCCCCGACACGCTCCACCGTGTGTTCCCCTACTCGCGCCGAGAGCGCATGAAAAGGCTTTGCGCCCAAACGGGCGATTGGCCGTTGCTGAGCCGTTTTGAGCTCGCGCTGTGGGATTTGGCGGCAGCGACCGACCATCTGCCCGACACGCTGGGCGAGGTGGCGGGCGATTTTCGAGGCGCGGTGTCTCAAATGTTGCGCAACGACCGGGCAGCCCAGTTGGCGCCGCTCATGGCAGACATACGGGCCAAAGCGGGCGGCTTGCCGCCCGATGCACTGCCAACAAACCTCATTGACTCGCTGCAAACACGGGTCGCGGAGATATGCGCCCATTTGAACCCAGGGAGAATGAATGTGCCTGCCATGCATTGGCACGGCCTCGACAACCAATATCACCAATGGCTTTCGGGTTTTGTTGTGGGCAACTGGGGGATGTCCACCTCAAAAAAGCCCGTCTGGGAATGGCTGAAGCTATCTTTGCTCTCCACGCTCATCATCAACGGATTGGCCATCATGTTGGCCTATTTGGTCGCGGTGCCGTTGGGCGTGGCGATGGCGCGTCGGCGCGACCGTTTTTTCGACCGATTCGTTCGATGGGGTTTGTTGTTTCTTTATTCCATGCCCTTGTTTTGGTTGGGCAGCTTGCTCATCATCCTCTTTGCCACACCTCATGTCGGGTTGCACCTCATCAACGGCATCGCCATCGAGATGTATCACAGCAGCGGCAAGACCTATCTCGAATGGTGCCTGAGCAATTTTGACAAGTTCATTTTGCCCATTCTTACGCTCAGCCTTCATGCGCTGGCTATTCTGGCGCTGCAAATGCGCGGAGGCATGTTGGATGCGCTCGGCCAGGATTATATCCGCACGGCTCGAGCCAAGGGCTTGGCGGAGCATGCCGTTCATTGGCGACACGCCTTTCGCAACGCTTTGTTCCCCCTCATCACCGTTTTTGCAAGCGTGTTTCCGGCTATTTTCACTGGCTCGCTTGTGGTGGAGTATCTGTTTCAGTTTCCCGGTTTGGGCACGAAGACGTATGAGGCATACGCGCTTCGAGATTATCCCGTGCTCTTCACCATCCTGATGCTGGCGGCTACGTTTACCGTGCTGGGCAATTTGCTCGCCGATATGCTCTATGCTTGGGCCGACCCGCGCGTGCGTTTTTCGAGAAAATGAAAAAGCCGCCCCTGCCAATGGCAGCGGCGGCTCGAACCAATTGAAAGCGCGAAAATTTGTCAATCTGTCAATGTTCCAAAAAATTGACAAACCGGGATGCGCTGCCCATTAGTTTGGATTGAAACCGTAATTGGACAGTATTTTTTCCTTCAACTCTTTGCGGGCGAAAAAGATGCGGCTTTTCACCGTACCAAGTGGCAAATGAAGCTCATCCGCGATTTCCTGATATTTGAAGCCCTCGAAGTGCATCGTGAACGGAATGCGGATACTGTCGTCGAGCGACGACACCATTGCGTTCAGTTCCTTCAGCATGATGCCTCCTTCGGCTGCATTGGATGTGGAATGATTGCCAGAGTTGATGTAATACTGGTTGTCAGTGGTATCGAGGATGGTATTGGCCTTTACTTTTTTGCGATAGTTGTTGATGAAGATGTTCTTCATTATGGTGAACATCCACGCTTTGAAGTTTGTGCCGGGTTGAAATTTGTCGCGATTGAAAAGCGCGCGATAGGCCGTCTCCTGATATAGGTCCTTGGCATCCTCCATGTTCTTCGTCAGATTGTAGGCGAAAGAGTGGAGCAGGGTGGTCAGGCCATTCAGTTTGGTATTAAATTCCATGCTGGTCATGGTAAGCCTCCTTGTTTGTTGAATTGATGCCTCAAAAGTACAAGCCTGTTTAACAACCACCAAATTTTTCTTCAACAAAAAAATGTCAATAATTGGCAAATTTTGATGTTGCTACATTTAAAATAGATACAAAACATTGATTTTAAATTACTTGCATAATTTTGACAAAATCTATCAAAAGGGTGATTTTCAAAAAAAAATGAAAATTGGGAGAATTTGTGGAATGAAACAAGGGAATAGTTCCACAATTTCGATTGCCAGCCCATTGCAATTCGCGTCTTCGCTGCCAATGAAGCACAAACGCAAATTTTTCCCAAACGAGTGGCCTTTGCCGAACCCTCGCGTCTAACCGCCGTTTCATTCGCTTTTCGTACCTTTGCAGCGAAACCATCACCGGGCATTTTCTTTCACATCACTCCTCTTCAATGAGCGACCAGATTAAGCATGAATGTGGCATCGCGATAGTGCGACTGCTCAAACCGCTTGATTTTTACCACAAAAAATACGGCACCCCTTTCTACGGCCTCCAAAAGCTCCAACTCCTGATGCTCAAAATGCGCAATCGGGGGCAAGACGGCGCAGGACTGGCCACCATCAAACTCAACCCCGCCCCCGGCACTCGATACATCAGTCGCAAGCGCTCCAACGCGACCAACTATCTCGACGACCTCTTCCAAATGGTATGGGCGCGACTCAACGCCGTCGCCCCCGAGCTACGCAACGACCCTGCTTGGCTGAAGGCGAATATGCCTTACATGGGGGAGGTGCTGATGGGGCATCTGCGCTATGGCACACATGGCGACAACAGCATCGAACAGGTGCACCCTTTTCACCGACAAAACAACTGGATAACGCGCAACCTGCTGCTCGCCGGAAACTTCAACATGACCAACGTGGATGAGTTGTTTCAGGAGCTGGTTGACCTCGGGCAATATCCCAAAGAACGCAGCGACACCGTCACGGTATTGGAGAAAATCGGCCATTTCCTCGACGACGAGGTGCAGCGGCTCCACACTTGGTTCAAGCCCGACGGATATTCGAACCAAGACATCAACCACCTGATTTTCGACAACTTGGATATACAAAGGCTGCTGCGCCGTGCCACCAAAAAATTCGATGGCGGCTATGTGCTGGGGGGGCTGTTGGGGCATGGCGACGCTTTCCTCATCCGCGACCCCAACGGCATCCGCCCTGCTTATTGGTACATCGACGACGAGATTGTGGTGGCTGCTTCCGAGCGTCCCGCTATCCAGTCGGTGTTCAACGTGCGCTACAAGCATGTGAAAGAAGTCAAGCCGGGACACGCGCTTATTTTGAAGTACAACGGCCAGGTGGAAGAGCTGCCATTCGCCGAGCCACGCGAGAAACGCGCCTGTTCGTTTGAGCGCATCTATTTTAGCAGGGGCAATGACCGCGAAATTTACCAAGAACGCAAAAAACTCGGCGAGCAACTCGCCCGCCCCGTGCTGGAAGCCGTGAATTTCGATATCAAAAACACGGTTTTCTCTTACATTCCCAACACGGCAGAGGCTGCGTTTTATGGTTTCGTGGAAGGGGTCGAAAAGGAGTTGAACCTGTGGAAGCAAGAGCAGATATTAAAATTGGGCAAAAAAATCACGCCCGAAAAACTCACTGAAATCCTAAACGTGCGCCCGCGATTCGAGAAACTCGTGCACAAAGACGAAAAACAGCGCACGTTCATAGCAGACACCAAAGCCCGCCACAATATGGTCGGCTACGTTTACGATGTCACTTATGGCCTCGTGCAGGATGACAAGGACACGCTCGTGCTGCTCGACGACTCCATCGTGCGGGGCACTACCTTGCGCGATAGCATCGTGAGCATCACCGCTCGCCTGCGCCCCAAGCGCATTATCATATTGAGCAGCGCCCCCCAGATCCGCTTCCCCGACTGCTATGGCATTGACATGAGCAAGATGGGTGATTTCGCGGCGTTCAACGCATTGGTGGAACTGCTCAAGGAGAGCGGCCGCGAGCATTTGCTCCAAGAAACGTATGAACGCTGCAAGGCATCCGAGCATTTGCCCGCCGAGATGGTGAAAAATGAAGCCGTCGCGCTCTACGACCTATTTGAGTATTGCCAAATCAGCCAAAAAATCGCCGAAATCGTCACGCCCAAGCACATCAAACCAGAGGTGCGGGTCATGTTTCAGACCCTCGACGGCCTGCACGCCGCTTGCCCCAACACAACGGGCGACTGGTATTTTTCGGGCCGCTATCCCACACCGGGTGGCAATCGGGTGGCCAATCGGGCGTTTATGAACTTTGTGGAAAAAAGGGACGTGCGAGCCTATTAAACTGGCGCGTCGGCCTTTGCAATATCCTTTTACTACATGCAGTATCTATCTCGGTTTGCCCTTGCAGCATTTTTTGCTTTCGTTTTTTTCTCTGTCCCCACGCTCGCCCAGCATATCAGCATCCGGCCTGCGACGGAATACGACACTTGCGCCCCTTTCCCGTTGACTTTGCGTGCCGACACGTCGGGCATCGGCATCGTGGAATGGCCCGATGGCAGCAAGGCCGACACCTTTGTTATCATTGACTACGGGACGTACTCGACTACCTTCACCACGATTGACACGGTGGTGAGCGCATCTTTCTCCATCGAAAAAATAGACTGCTGCCATCCGGTGCTACCCACCGCCTTCACCCCCAACGGCGACGGCGTGAACGATACCTTTGGGGTGCTGCTTCGATATTGCGAGGTCGAAATTCTCGAATTTAGTGTTTATTCTCGCTGGGGCGAGCTCATGTTCACGGTCAACGAATCCGCCTCTCGCTGGGACGGCACCACGCTCAACGGCACCGAGGCGCCTTCAGACGTATATGTGTATGTGACACGCTACAAAGTGGCGGACGAAGCAACGGAGAAATTCGAGAAGGGCAGCGTGGTGCTGCTGCGCTGAGTCGCGTTCATCGTCGCCTCATCCGGTCTTCATCGAAAAAACCGGCGCGGGTATGCGAACCGCCAGCTCTTTTGCCCCAAAATAGTTTGAAAAATGCACTGCTACGGTTCTCGCAAGTTTGCTGCCCATCATGCCATCCACGCACATCCATTTTTTCAGCACAAGAAAAACAAAAAGAAGATGCGCTTTTTTCTCCCCCTACTCATGCTTTTCCTGCTGGTCGGCTCCATTGTCGTCGGCGTGTTTTACCTGATTGCCAAAGTGCTGGGGCAAATCAATCTAAACCCCGAAAGTCAGGCTTGGAAAAAAACGGTGGAGCAACTCCGCACTCGCCTGAAAACGCTCGCTGCGGGGGCGCTTGTGCCGTGGGACAAGGAGATGCTATCGCTACTCTCGCTCAATCGCTCGAATATGAAAAAGCCCGGCTTTTTCAACAGCACGGCAGAGGGCATTTTTACCACGATTTTTCAAGAGCCGGTACTGGCTTATGCCGAGCAAAAAAGTGGCAGCACCGCAGTCAAAATAGCTCGCACGAGCGATAGGGAATTTATTTTCAGGCTGAAAGGCAAGGAGACCGAAATCTGGCTGAATGGCCAGCCGTTCGGCGTGTTGGTGGATGGGGCGCTCATCGCTGCCGGAAAGTCGGGCCGCTTGTTGGCCCGTCTTGGGCGAAAAACGGGCGAGGCACAATTCCCCGTGCTGCTTGGCGACGCGGTGGCTGCTTCCATTGCCAACCCAGCCTTGGCCGATTCGCCCAACCCCCGTGCGCTTACCTTGTTGCGCGAGGTTTCAGCGGAAGAGGAGAGCGTGTTGTTGGCGTTGGTGGTGGTTGTTTGTTGATGGTTGTTCGTTGCACCCCTTTGTTTCTCTCGTACTGCTTGCTACATATCCTGCTTTGCGAACGGAATAACCAACAACAAACAACCAATTTATGCTCCACCTCCCGCATCCTGCTGGTTGATTTTTTTGAACTGTTTGTCCAAATAAAACAGGTTGCGGTCCTCAAAGCCCATGCGCTCTACGATGGTGATGATTTCCTGCACCTTGCGCTCGGCATCTTGCTGCTCCACCACGAAGGGCTGAAGGAAAATGTAAGTGGCGTGCTCGCCATTTTGCAGGCACCAGGTTGACAGTTCGTTGATGGCCACTGTGACACCGTGTTCCAAGTCAAAGACGTGCCTGAAGGCTTCCAACACGTTTTTGAAATTGTCTTTCACTTTGCCGAGTTTGTCTTCCAAGCGGGCCTCGCCGCCATTGGCGTTGATGTATTTATAGAGTTGGAGCGCGTGGCCGCGCTCGTCGTCGGAGGCGAGGTAGAAGTATTCGGCGATATTGGGCAGGCACTTTTTCTCGGCCCATGTGGCCATGGCGAGGTAAGCGTTGGAAGCATAGGCTTCTTTCTGGATTTGCTCGTTGAGCTTGGATTGGACGGTTTTGGATAGCATATTTCTGGAAGGTAAATGGTGAAAAAAATGTTGGGAAACGAGGTCAGAAACGCCGGCGAATGCCCGCTTCGAGTGTCGGAATCAGTAATGCGGAGCTGCCTCTCGAAAAAACGGAGCCGGGTACTCTGAAAATATACCGAGTCGAGGGCTGCACAAATATGGCAATGCCGCTTGCCGCAGGCTGCCATGCCAGTCCGACCCCGATGCCCAGAGAAGGGCGTAGTTTCGTCCGAGGGGTGTTGGGCGGCTCTATGAAGTCCGCGATGCCGAATTCAGCATCGGCATACCAAGACCAAACGCGGGGAAGGGCCAACCATCGGATGCCAGTAAAGTATTGCAAAACCCTGTCGGTATGCTTGATTGTGACATAGTGTGGAAGATTGGGGTCTGGGATGTAGTTGCCGTCAGCATCAAACTCCGATGGGTATATAATATAATCGCTTTGAGATTCGGCGTTGAAAACGCTGTATCGAAAGCCAAATTTGGCTTGCCATCGTGGGGCGAAATGGGTGGCATAGTCCAGGCTGAGGGCGTAGCCCATTTTTTCGTCGCTGCTTCCACACCCACGACAGATACCCATCATTTTGTGTGCCCAGTTGGGGCCAACAACGAGCGACAGCGAATGTTGTGGGAGAGCGTCCTGTGCATCGGACCACCTTCCCAAAAGAACAAAAGCGAGCGGCAACAACTTTTTCATTGGCAGATAGTTTTGATAAAAAAATTTCCTGCGAAAGTACGGCACTGCCTCAACTTCCCAATCCCTCAACATTCCTCAACCCCTCTTAACTTTTCTCAACAAAAATGCTCCGCGAACGTATTTCCGCCTTTTTCAAGCAATTCGGCGCCTTGCGCAATATCCCGCCGTTTTTCCGAATGATTTGGAATGTGGCCCCGGGCATGACACTTCTCAATGCCGGGTTGCGCGTCGCGCAGGCAGCCATCCCTGTCGTGATGCTGTATGTGGGCAAGGAAATCATTGATACGGTGTTGTTGTTGGTCGAGCAGTACCAAAAAACAAACACCGTAGGCGACACCTACACCTTGTGGCAATGGGTTGGCGCGGAGTTCGCCCTCGCCGTGGCGAATAGCCTGCTGGGCCGAGCCATCACGCTGACGGAGAGCCTGTTGGGCGATTTGGTGAGCAACGACAGCAGCGTGCGCATCATGCGGCACGCGGCCACGCTCGATTTGTTTCAGTTTGAGAATGCGGAATTCTACGACAAACTCGAACGTGCCCGCACCCAGACAACTGGCCGCACCATGTTGATGAGTTTGGTGATGTCTCAATTGCAGGACTTCATCACGATGCTCTTCCTCGTGGGTGGCTTGGCGGCTTTCAACCCGTGGCTCATCGTGATATTGGTGGTGGCGGTCATTCCGTCGTTTTTGGGCGAGACCCACTTCAATCGTCGCTCCTATTCGCTCACCAACTCTTGGACCCCTGAGCGGCGCGAGCTCGACTATCTGCGCTATATCGGCGCGAGCAACGAAACCGCCAAGGAAATCAAGATTTTTGGGCTGGAGCATTTTCTGACCGACCGCTTCAAGACCATTTCCGATAAATACTACGAGGCGAATAAAAATCTGACCCTCAAACGCGCCGCGTGGGGCAGCCTTTTTTCCATCGTCGGCACGGCTTCTTATTACGGTGCTTACGTCTTCATCGTCCTGCAGACGGTGAAAGGCGTCATCACGGTCGGGATGCTGACCTTTTTGGCCGGCTCGTTCCAGCGGATGCAGGGCCTGCTGTCGGGCGTGATGAGCCGGTTTTCAAGATTGTCGGAGACGGCTCTTTACTTGCAAGACTTTTTTGACTTCTTGGAAATGAAGCCGCTTTCGGACAATCATCAGGGGAAACTGCGCGTGCCGCGCCCCATCCGCGAGGGGTTTGTTTTTGAAAACGTCAGTTTCAAATATCCCGGCAGCGACCAGTGGGCGTTGCGCCACCTGAGTTTTCACCTCCGCGCTGGCGAAAAACTCGCCCTCGTGGGCGAGAACGGCGCCGGAAAAACCACCATCGTCAAACTGCTTGCCCACCTCTATGAACCCGACGAAGGCCGCATCCTGCTCGACGGCATAGACCTCTGCGACTACGACCCCGAGGACCTGCGCAGCCAAATCGGCATCATCTTTCAGGATTTCTTTCGCTACGCCTTCACCGCTGCCGAAAATATCGCCGTCGGCAATATCGCAGAGCGCACCGCCCGCCCGCTCATAGAGGAATCTGCCCGCAAGAGCCTCGCCGATGAAGTGGTGAAAAACCTGCCCAAGAAGTACGACCAAATGCTCGGCAAGCGATTCTCCGGCGGGATTGACCTGTCCGGCGGCCAGTGGCAGAAAGTCGCGCTTGCTCGCGCCTACATGCGCGAGGCTCAGCTCATCATCCTCGACGAGCCGACCGCCGCGCTCGACGCCCGCGCAGAGCACGAAGTGTTTGTCCGTTTTTCGGAACTCATCAAAGGGAAAACAGGGGTGCTCATCAGCCACCGCTTCAGCACCGTGCGCATGGCCGACCGCATTTTGTTTTTGGAACACGGCCAACTGCTCGAAATCGGCAGCCACGAGGAATTGCTCACCCAAAATGGGAAGTACGCGGAGCTGTTCAAGTTGCAAGCGAAGGGATATTTGTGAGGATGCGCTCGTCACGACGTTTTTTGGCACGTCTAGAAGCGTATGCGATTCGGGCGGTGATTTGAAATCGCCGCCTGAACAGGTGTTTGAATACCAAGCGCCAAAAAATACTCAGCTTCTTATTTGCATAAATTCACCAACCTCCATTTCCAAACGCACCCTCAGTCCCCTTTGCCTGGGTGCTGCACTTGCTCCCATTTGATGCCCAACATTTCTTCCAAGCTTATTTTAGCCAGCGTCACGTCCGTCTCCGCTTTCAGACGCGCCTCTTGCGCTTGATAGTAGGCAGTGGCAGCGGTGGTGTATTCCTCGAAAGTTTTTTCGTCGTTTTTGTAGAGCTGCTGAATGAGCAGGTAGCTGGCGCTGGCTTCTTGCTCGGCCAGGGTGCGGGTCTTGAAGAGTTCTTTCGCCAGCCTGTACAGGGCATATCGCTGGAGTGTCTCGGCGCGTATTTCGAGTTTTCGTTGGTTCACCCGATGCTCGGCGATTTTGATGTCGCGCTTGCCGATGGTGTTTTTCGATTTTTGGCTGGTGATGTTGTAGAGGTTCAGCCCCAGACCGAAGTTGTAGCGTGGGAAGAAGATGTTGCCGTTGTCGTCGGCTCCTCTCAGATTGCCTTCGTTGAGGTTAAACGTGGCTTGCACATCGCGCATCCATTCCTTGCGGGTGTTTTTGGCTTCGTCATGCGCGTTTTTCACTTCCTCTTGGGCAATGGCGCTTTCGGGTTGGTTGAGCCAAGCGATTTGCACAAGATATTCCGAGAAGTCGCGCGCCTTTGTTTCCACGGGGATGACGACGGCATCGAAATTGGCTTGTTGGGCACTTAGGAGGCCGTTCAGGCAGAGCAAAATGCTGAGGGTAAAGGTGTGGTTGCGAAACATAGTATGGTGTGGATTTATTTCGATTGCGGATGGGAAGGCTATGCGCTTTTTTCCGGCACTTCTGTGCGAGACACGGAATACGGAGCCGGATTGTCTGAAGAAACCGGGGGCGCGTGCTCATTGACCCGAAAAGCAGGGTCAAAATTTTTCAGCGTCACCAAAAGCGCAAGCGACACGTTGTAAATCACATTCATCGGCAATTGCAGAATGGCTTCCTGCGCGTAGCAAGCCACAGCAAGCATGAAAGTCCAAGTCGTTATGCCCGCATAAATAGCCTTGATGAGCGGGTCGCGGCACCGAATGAAATAGTAAAGCCCTGTGCGAAGCACGGCATAGTGAAACAAGGTGTAGAGAATCAAGCCAATCCAGCCCAATTCCACCGCCATGCGCACGAAACTGGAATCGTGAGGGAAATGAGAAAGCTCCGCGTCGGGGTTGAAACGCTTGCCCCACACCCCGCAGCTGCCCAAGCCCCCCCCGATGGGATGGCTTTGGATGAACGGCTGGATTTTTTTCTGGTTCTCCAACCGGAGGTTCATCGAGTCGTCCTGAGTAGGCTTGAAAGCCGACTGGATGCGGTACATCACGCCGCTGCTGGTTGATTTCAACACCAAACCCGCCCCCAGCACAGCAAGTATGCCCCCCACCAGCAGCACCTTGCGGTTCAGGATGAGTCCCGCGTAAAAAATGGCACCCACAGGAACCAAGGCAAACGCCGTGCGTGTCCCGGTGTAAGCCATTGCCCACAACGAGCACATCAACATCACAATCAACGCGATTTTGTGGTTGCGCTTCGTGGGGCCAATTATCAGGGCCAGACAGAACAGCGCAAAGCACGCCATAAGAATCCCGAAGGTGGTGGGGTCGTAGCAAAAAGAGGGCACACGCATCATGTTCCACTGATAGTAGAGCTGAAAACGCTCCGGGTCGGCCATTACCCATGCGGTTTCCGCCGCGCTAAACCCAAAAAATTGCTGTTTCAATCCGTACAGTGCCGCGGCAAAACACAATACGACGATTAGTTTCAAAATGCCAAAAACAGCTTTCCGATTGTGGCGAAAAGCATACGCCCCAATGAAGAACACCACCTGCTGAATGGCCACGCTGCGCACCGTGTAGAGCCATGCCATTTTCGACTCGGCATAAGGGTTGAGCACCTGCATAAGGTTGTAATACAGCCATATGAGAATCATGTAACTCAGCGGATGCTTCGCAAATGACCAATCTCGCTCTTTTATTTGCCTCAATAAAATGCCTACCGCGCCGAGCAATATCAGCAAGTCGAGCAGTGTGCCAATCGGCACGTTCGTGAACTTCAGCACAAAGGGCACCATGAATGCCGTGAAAATCATCATCCCGATGGAAAACGCCACATTGAACAAGCACAACACAATCAAGGGCGCGCCCACCACCACCACATACAGCACGAAACTCGTGCGAATGCTCAAAGACGACATGATGTAGGCAACCGCCAACGATGCCAACAGCAGGAGCGCCACCCCCAAGGGGTTGTTGAGCTTTTGCACCCAAAGCTGTCGCTCCAGCCAAGTTTTGGCCCGGCCCAACGCATTGCTGTTGCGTGTGAAAAGATGTCCGTGGTCGAATCTGCGCATATTCTTGCTATCGTGTCATCACTGCTTCGGCAGCGGTTCGGTTTAGAGGAAAAGGACTTTCACGAAAATCGCCAGCAACGTCACAATGATGAATATGTGCATCATTGTTTCGATAAGACGCTGGTAGCGTGTAAGTTCTATTTTCGGCTCTTTCATTTTGAACACAGTTGTAGTGGCAATTTGGTTTTCAAATTATGGGTTCTTGGCGGCATCGAGCAGGTGGGCATCCATTATTTCCCACAGTTGTTTTATCCGGGTCTCCCAAGTATTCGCGTCGGCCACTTCCACACGGCGCTGTGACAGCTCAGCGCTATTTTCGGCAATGGCTTCATCAATGCGGCGGATGAATTCCTCGTGATTTTCCGACAGGTAAATACAATTTGCAAAACTGCGAATATCCTCTGAAAAACTAGTGGAAACAACTGGCTTTCCTGCCGCCAAATACTCATTGATTTTAAGTGGGTAAATGCTCGCTGTCAGCGTGTTGCACAAAAAAGGAATCAGCACCACGTCCATGTGTTGCAACAAGGGCGGCAACTGCTCCAATGGGCGACTGCCCGCGAAAACCACGTTGGGCAACTTATCCAAACCGAGTGCTTTTGGCTTGGGGCTGTTCACTGGCCCCACGAGCAACAGGGTTTTGTCCATGTTCGCCAACGCAATTTTTTTCAGCAAATCATAATCAATGCGCAGTTCGTCCAAGTTGCCGATAAAGCCGACGACGTGTCCTTTGCGGCCTTCCAGCGCTGCCGGGCGCGGAAATTTTTCGGAAATAACTTTCCGAAAAACAGACACATCGGCAGCGTTGAAAAAAGTGCGCACTCGCTCTGATAGCGGTTGTTTCAGCCGTCTCAAATTGGTGCTCGTCACCAATGTCACATCGGCGTTGCGTATCGCCTCATGTTCCAAATCTGTGCCGTGTTTGGCCGTGTAGGGGTCTTGCGTGATGTCGTCAATGCAGTGATAGATGCACAACCTGGCACCCATTTCCTTAGGCAAACAACCAGCAAAAAATGGGTCGTAACAATTGATATACACATAGTTGCGCACGTTGTGGTCGGAGAGCGCTCGGCGGATGGCACGCAGGGCGACGCGGTTGTTCAGCCTTTGAAAGAAATCATACACCCTCCCTTTGGGTAGCCAATTGATGGGCAACGTCAGCGGTGGTTGCGCGGCCACAAAATTGTGAGGAAGCGCGTCCAACCCCTCATAACGCACCCGCCCGCTGACGAGCCAAGGCATACGCGAGCGCAGCATCTTGTCGCCTCTAAACAAACCCACCACGAGGTCTTTCAGCGAATATGGATGATTCACATAAAAGACCCGGTGCGTCTTCGCCAATTCCTTCGCCATGGAAAGCGAGATGGACGAATACGGGTTGTCTGTGCGAAACAGCGTGAAGAAAACGATGTCCAATTTCTCCTCCATGGGTGCGCTACGCTTTGCGGCCTCGCTTGGTGGGTTCAGCGCCGAGCGGCCATTTTTTCCCGGGCCATTTTCCAGACCATCCCATACACCTCCGGCACATACCGCAACACATTCAAAGCGTTGATTTTGAAATTTTTGAACAAATAAATCTGCATCAAGACAAAACTTGCGGCATACCCCGAAAGGGTTGCAAATGCCGCGCCAAAAAGACCAAATTCGGCCACGAGCCGGTAGCTTAATCCCAAGTTGAGCAACGCTGTGAACAGGGTGTAGGCAAAATTCGTCGCTGGCTGCCCGGTGGAATCCAGCACGGTTCCGAACTGCACCGCAAAAGGCAAGAACAACCCAAAAAACGCGGTCAGCCGCAACACATCCGCAGAGGCCATGTATGCCTCCCCCGCAAGCAGCCATATTATTTGTTCCGCAAACAGCAGCACCAATGCGAGGAACGGCAAAATGAACGCGAGTATGGCCGCCACGCTGCGCTCATAGAGGCGCTTCACGCCGGCCGCCCCTTCCCGCGCCATGCGCTCGGCGCTGTGAGGGAACACCACAGCTGCCGCACTGAACGAGGGCGCTTCCACCATTTGAGTCACTTTGCCCGCCGCGTCGTACACCGCGAAAGCCGCCGGGCCGAGCAAGTGACCCAGCGTCAGTTTGTCTATGTTTTTGTAAAACATGGTGCTTAGGTTGGTGCCCAACACATATTTTCCAAAAGAAAAAAGCCGCCCAATCCACCTAAAATCAATCTTCCTGCTCCACGAAAGATATGGGCGGGCAAAATACCACATCGCAAGGCCCCCAACCAGCGCGCCACCCAACATCGAAAATGACAAGTGAACCAACTCAATAGGCTGGTGCGTGAGCCAACAAAACAACACCCAAGCAAACGGCAGCCCGCGAAAAAAAACCGCCCCCCAAAAGATGCCTCGAAACTCCGAGTTGGCCTGCTGCACAAAGTATCCGTGAGTGTAAGGGGCCATCACCAGATTGACGGCAAAATACACGGGAAGCAAGGCTGCAATTTGTGGCACTTGATATTGACGAGCCACCCAGTCGCCGCCCCACCAAAGCAATGCGTTGGAGAGTAGGGAAAAGAGCAAATTGAGCGTGAAAGACGCTGTGGACACGGCAGCATAGGTGGCGGCATCGTCGCGGGTAAGGGCAAGTTGGCGCACCAATCCGTTCTGAATCAAGCCGCTGCGCCCCATTTCCACAAAATAGCCAACGATGATGAAGACCCCCCACGCGGCAAACTCCTCTTTGCTCACAAGCCTCAGGAGCAGCACCGTGGTGCCGAGGTTGAAGGCCAACGCTGCCACTTTTTCGAGCAGGGAGAAAAAGCCGGAACGAAGCAAACGGGACGGTTGGCTCATGGCCATGCGTTTTGCTGATTTTTCTGAAAAGGAGGCGAAGAGCCGTTCTATCTCAATTCAAGTTCCGTGTGTCAACCTCCGTCAGAACGGCACCAGCAAACTTGTCGCCCATGTTGCGCAAGTAGTCCAGCGAATCTTTGTCGGCAGGCTTGATGACGGAGCGGGCATTAAAGACAGCAATCACTTTGTCAACGAAGGGCACCAGCTCCTGTGCGTCGGAATACTCATTGAGAGAGGCCGACTCAAGGAAAATGTAGTCGTAATGCTCGCGCAAATCGGTGAGGAATTGCCTGAATTGCGTCGGCTCAAGCACTTCGGAAGGCGATTTTTGCAAGCCATGATTGCCGATGATGTCCACCTTCTGCTTTTTGCCAGCACCTCCAAGTGGGGTCTTGAGTTGGAACACCTTGGCCAAGTTGTTTTCTCGGATGGTTTTGTTCAGAATCGCGCTGCTCTGCGTGGGGCGGTCGGTATAGTCCTCTGGTAGCGGTGTCTTGAAATTGGTATCGAGCATGAGCACTCGCTTGTGATTGGCCGCAAGCGAATAAGCCAATGCGTGCATGGTAAAGGTCTTGCCTTCTTGTCCTTTCAGGCTGACGACCAGAAAGACATGGTCGTCCTCATTTTGAAGGAGCAGGGTTCGGATTTTCCGCAAGCTCTCGCGGAAGTGGGTGTACTTGGGCATTTCGCCGTTGGTGGAAAAAACCTGTCCCAAGTTCAACCCCTGCAAAGGCACTGTGCTGACCGCGCCCAACAAGGGGAGGTTGCCTGTGTAGCGCTTGAACAATTCAGGCGAGTGCATGCTGCCATCCATGTAAGCCAACAAGAAAATGGCGATGGTGGTGAGCGTGCCTGCCACCACGGCGGCAAAAAGGCTCAGCAAGACGCGGCGGTCAGGCTCGGGCCACTCGGGCAATTGGGCGTTCTCCACGATGGAAAGCGGGCTTTCCTGCTTGGACAAGTCGAGGCGAGCGTCAATAAGTTGGGCATTTACCTTGTTGAACTCCTCACGGGCGCGCTCTTCGCTCACGGCCAAGCTGGAAGAGTACTCGTCGTCCACCACAATGGAGCTCAATCTGCTTTTCAGCACGGCAATTTTCCCGTTCAGTTGGCTCACGGTCTTCTCGGCATCAATGCGGTTGAGGTCAGCCGATACGCGCTCCTTGTAAAGGTCTTCGCGGGTGCGTTTCGATTCGTCTTTTTCCTTAGGCTTGCCAATGGTGCGAGCCGACTTCTGAATGGCTTCTTGCAGCTGCTGCTTGGCTTCGGCAAGCTCTTCCTCTATATCGGGGTCTTTGCCGCCAGCGGCGATACTTTTTTGCGTGAGCTCGCGCACCCGGGCCAATTGCTCGTCGGTGTCAGTCTTGTCAATGATACGGGCGCGAGTCTCTCCTGCGTCGCTGCTGCCCCTCCGATTCATGTAGTCGTCTATTTTTCGCACAGAGGCCTCCGCCGCGTCGCGTTTGGATGAGGCCAACTCCCTGTCGCGCTCGAAGTTCGAGATTTGAGTAATCAAATCCTCGCTTTGTTTGCCGATGGACGGCAGTCCCCGTGTGCGCAAATAGGCAAAGCGAATTTCTGTGATGGAGTCCACCGTATGCTTGCGCCTCGCAGCTAAATCGGTCAGGAAATCCACCTTTTTTCGCTTCTCGCGCACGGAGAGGTTTTGGTAATAAATCATGAACCGATTGACAAACTCATTGGCCATGTACTGCGAAAGGCGAGGGCTCTCGGTTGTCATTTCGATGCCGAGATAATCGGTGGCCGTGCGGCGTTTCACCAAAAGGCCGCGCAGGATAGCATCATTGTCGTAGCCGTAAGCCCGTGCGATTTTGTCGAGCAGGTAGTCAAATTGCTGGCTGAACGAGGGGTCGTTGATGCTGTCGAGGTTAACTTTCTGCAACTCCTCCAACAAAGTCTGGCGCTCATCATCCGTGAAATTTGAAAGACTTTTGTTGACGCGGCGAAATGGCCGCCCTTCTTCATCATCCTCCGCGAGAAGGTCGTGTCTGAGCATGGAAATAGTTAGCAATTTCACGCTGGAACGCGAGCGGATAAATTCAATGAGGTTGGAAAAAGCGTTCTCGACTTGATATTGCTGCACAAAGGCATCATCGTTGTTCGAGTTGAGCCCCTTGTAGTTGACGATGCCCGTGGACATGATGACCGTCGCCTTGTAGCGCTCCGGTTTTCGCCCAATAAGCAAAAATGTGGCAACCGCCGCCGCCAGCATTGCGAAAATAATGAGCCATTTGCGGCGAGCCAATATGCGAAGAAGGTAACCTACGTCCATTGAAACGATATCAGTTTTGGGTGAAAATTCGATTAAAAGGCAGACTTGGACTCGAAAGCGGCGAGGATATAATAGGCAAAGGTAATGCCAAACGACACATCGGGAAAAATTCAGCACAGAAGCGCCGCAAAAGATTTTCACCCGCTCGCATGCAGCACAAAACCCCTTCTGTCACAAGTTCGTAGAAAAAATGAAGCAACCCGACACAAACGATACATTCTTGCGTTTGTAAAGTCCTGTGCGTGTTAAATTTTGCAAAACAAAACCGCATCGCAAAATCGAAACACTCGTCTGCCTATCTTTGTTAATTCAAAAACCACATCATTAGAGATGTTAAACTCGGAACGCCTCTTCGGCAATTTTGACTTTGATAAATTCCTTCTGGACATGAAACTGAAAACGTCCGTAGTGCTTTTCTCCTTCATTGGCGTCGCTGGCATCGCATTTCTCGTCAGCCAGTACAATCCATTTCAGAGCACAACCAACAACCCCCAGCGAGAAGCCGCCCTCATGCAGGCTATTTTGCAGGGCATGAACCGATTGCATTTTCAACCTAAAACCGTTGACGACAACTTTTCGCAACAAGTTTATGGCCTTTATCTGGACGATTTGGACGGGGGCAAACGTTTTTTCACAAAGGCAGATATTGATCAACTCAAAGTGTTCGAGAAACAATTGGACGATGAAGCCAACCGGGGCACCTTCCAGTTTTTCAACCTCTCCGTGACACTCATGGACAAGGCGGTTTCGAAGACCCAAAATTGGTATCGCGAGATACTGTCCGAGCCATTGGATTTTTCCAAAAACGAAACGCACGAAGGCGATGGCAAAAAGCTCGATTGGGCAAAAGATGACACCGATCTGCGCAACCGCTGGGTGAAGCAGATGAAATATGAAGTGCTTTCGCGCGTCACGGAGGAACTCAGCAAGCAAAGCAAGCCCGATTTCACGGGCGACAAAAAGACATTCGCCCAACTGGAAGCCGAACAGCGCCAAAAAGTGTTGGATACCTACGACAAGTGGTTCAAACGGCTGCAAAAGGCCGACCGCAACCGCCGCTTGGAAGTGTACCTGAACGCCATCACCAACGTGTTCGACCCCCACTCCGGCTACTATTCGCCCAAGGAAAAAGAAAATTTCGACATTCAAATGTCAGGCAAGCTTGAAGGCATCGGCGCACGCCTGCAAAGCGACGGCGAAAAAACCTCCGTCACCGAAATCGTGCCCGGAGGCCCTGCATGGAAACAAGGGGCGCTGCAACCCAAAGACGTAATCCTAAAAGTCGCGCAAGGCGAGTCCGATGCCGAATCGGTGGACGTGATGGGTTGGGACATTGATGACGTGGTAGGCAAAATTCGCGGCCCCAAAAACACAAAAGTCACGCTTACCATCCAAAAACCCGATGGAGTAGAGCGGGTCATCACCATCACGCGCGACGTGGTCATCATGGAAGAGGGGTTCGCCAAGTCGCTCATCCTCGGCGGCGAGGAAAAACTTGAAAAAGTAGGTTACATTTATTTGCCGAAGTTTTACGCCGATTTCACGCCGCAAGGGCTGACCTCATGCGCCCAAGACGTGGCCAAGGAAATCGAGAAACTCAAAAAGGAAAACGTGAAAGGGCTTATCCTCGACCTGCGCGACAATGGCGGCGGTTCGCTCCGCGATGTGGTACAGATGAGCGGCCTTTTCATCGAAGAAGGCCCCATCGTGCAGGTGAAAAACCGTACGCGCAAGCCCGAAATCATGACCGACAATGACCCCCGTGTGCAATGGGGCGGCCCCTTCATCGTCATGGTCAATAGCTTCAGCGCATCCGCATCCGAAATCCTCGCAGCCGCCATGCAAGACTATGGCCGCGCAGTCGTTGTCGGCTCGGCGCACACTTATGGCAAAGGTACCGTTCAGCGTTTTCTCGACCTCGACAACTCCACCAGCAACGAATCTGTGAAGCCCCTCGGCGAGATGAAACTGACGATTCAGAAATTTTATCGGGTCACCGGCAAAACGACCCAGTTGGACGGCGTGAAGCCAGATATCGTGTTGCCCGATTTCTACAATCTCGTGGACATGGGCGAGCGCGAAAACGATTATCCGCTCGAATCCACCATTATAGAATCAGTCCCGTTCAGTCAAAACGCCTATCACATCACAGACATGGGCAAACTTAAATCGGCAAGCGAGGCGCGCGTCAGTAGCAACGAAACCTTTAAAAAAATCAATGACAATGCGGCGCGTCTGCGTAAGATGAAAGACCAATCTCAGTATCCGCTTCAGGCTGATAAATATCGCCAATGGCATCAGCGCCAAAAAGAAGAAGCAGAGCTCTACGAAAATTTGTTCACCCCGATTGATGGGTTTAGCCTGAAAAATCTTGGTGAAGACTTGCAGCAAATCCAAAGCGACACCTCTCGCACCGCGCGCAACGATAGCTGGCTCAAGGACAAAAAGAAAGACATCCAATTGTTCGAAGCATTCAACATCATGCAGGACATGATTCGCTTGGATGCCTTGGCTGGCAAAAATTGAAATCTCAAAAAGTCGTCACCAAAAGTCACCGCCCCGTCGCGCAGCATTCGCGTGACGGGGCGGTTTTGTTTTGCCATAGAGAGGCACATACACCATCGAAAGCCCTCAAAGAAAGTTGTTGGCAATTCGACAGAATGCCGACGAAAAATCTCGCAAGCCCCTCAAAATCAGACGAATCAAAGGGGCAAATAAAAAAAGCCGCTGGACTTTCGTCCAACGGCTAAACCCCAAAAAACCAAATGAAAACAATCTTCCTTTTTTGCTTTGTGTCCCCTGCTCGCTTGCAGGTTACGTCATTAAAACGCTCGGACACAGGTTTTGTCATTCGGGCAAAGGTAGTTTAACGATACATTTAAACAAACGTTTGATTCAGTCAAATTTGTTAACAACACCGACATTCGCATGACCTTTATCACCTCGAGTTTCTCCTTTACCGAACTTCAACAATCTGACTTCTTTGCCCATGACCTCAGCCTCAAGCCCCACATCCAACAAACATTTCTCTCCGCTCGTAGCCCAAACTTGGTGCAAAGTTACAACCTCTTTTTTATTTCTTGCACAATATCTCAACCCAACTTTTTTTCTCGTGTTAAACGCGACGTATTAATTGTTGTTCAAAAAAAATCACAATGCCCACTGTGTTGCTTGCCGGAGGCACTGGTCTCATCGGAACACGCCTCGCCGAAATGCTTCGCGCAAAGGCATACTCCGTCCGCATCCTAACTCGCACTCCCAAACAGGCAGGACAATTTGCTTGGAACCCCTCGGCTGGCACTATGGACGAGACCGCCCTTCAAGATGTTGATTTCGTGGTCAACCTCGCAGGAGCGGGCATCGCCGAGCGCCGCTGGACAAAGGCCCGCAAACGCGAAATCGTGGACAGCAGGCTGCGAACCGCCCACACCTTGCGCGATGCCTTCCAACGAACCAGCGGGCGGCCAAAGGCATATCTGTCTGCCTCCGCCATAGGTTACTACGGCAATTCGGGCGAACGACTTATGACGGAAGCCGATTCGCCAGTAGACCAGAGCTTCATGGTGGAATGTTGCAAACAATGGGAACAGGCTGCGGATGAAATAGCACAACTGGGAGTTCGCACCGTGAAATTTCGCATCGGAATCGTGTTGGCGAAAGAAGGCGGCGCTTTGGCGGAATTTATGAAGCCTCTCCGTGTAGGCATCGGCGGTTATTTTGGCGACGGACAGGCATGGTACTCGTGGGTTCACCGCGACGATGTGTGCCGGTTTTTCATTTGGGCCATGGAGCATGAAACAGTAGAGGGCGTGTTCAATGCAGTCGCGCCCCAACCTGCACGCAACAAGGATTTGATCAAGTCCATTGCCAGCGCCATGCGACAGCCCGCCCTTTTTATCCCTGCCCCGACGTTTGGCCTGCGCATGATTTTTGGGGAGATGTCTGCGGCGATTCTCAACAGCAACCGAGTCTCCGCGGAGAAGGCGCTGAAAGCAGGATTTGAGTACGAATTCCCCGCTCTTGATGAAGCCTTGAAGCAAATTCTTTGATACCTTCTCTTGGAAAAACCCACCACCCGCCTCGCCGAAAAGAGCACCCCGAGTCAGCATCCGATTTCGTTAATCTTTCAACAAACGAACGTTAACACCTTGATTGCCCGCGCCATTGCGCAGCCCGCTAATTCCAAACTATATTTTCTCACCCTCGCATTTTAGTCCCTTCCCCACATTGATTTTTGGAAAAAAGCGACAAAAAAGAATGAAGTTTTAAATCTAACAAAAAACTCCAAACACGCAGCCTTTTCGTATCGTATCTTTGCGCGTGACAAAAAGAGGTATTCCACGTTTCCACTTTTCAAAAGAAAACCTCCGCTTATGCTACTGAATCAAATTTTCTGTGTCGCCCTATTGGCACTCCCCCTGCCGCTCTTTGCACATGGAGAAGAACCAATTGACGACCGCTCCAAGGCGGATGTGGATGGCCCACATGTGTTTTATCGCGGCTCAAACGTAGTGGTAAAAAGTGTGGAGCGATACGACACCAGCACCGTCGCTCGCACCAAAGTGTACACCAATAAAAACATGGTGACGCTCACCTGCCGCATCCCAGAGACGGGCGACCAATTTAGTTTCAAACTTCGCGACTCACTCGCCATAGAACCCGACCACTACGAAATGCCTGCCAGACTGCTGGCGCTATCAGACATCGAGGGCAACTTCAAAGCATTCAAAACCATGTTGCTGGGTGCCAAAGTAATTGACGAGCAGTTCAATTGGACATTTGGGGATGGGCATCTCGTTTTGCTGGGCGATTACTTCGACAGAGGCCTGAACGTGACCGAATGTCTTTGGCTGGCCTACAAACTCGAAGCCGAAGCCGAAGCAGCAGGAGGAAAAGTACATTTTATTCTCGGCAACCACGAGACCATGAACCTAGAGGGCAATACCTCTTACGTCCGCAAAAAATACCTCGAAAACGCCACGTTGATTAACGAAGAATACAAACGCTGGTACGACAACCACAGCGAACTCGGTCGGTGGCTACGCACCAAAAATGCCGTGGAGAAAATAGGCACTTTTGTTTTTTGTCACGGCGGCATAAGCCCCGAACTGGCGCGAACCAAACTGACCCTTTCGGAAATCAATCACATCACCCGCAAAAACCTCGGCATCCCACTCGAATCCATGAGCGGTGCGGCCAGAGCGATATTCGATTACAAAACGGGCATCTTTTGGTACAGAAGCATCGCCAAGAACATCGTTCCTCAAGAAGATGTCAACACCGTGCTTCAATATGCCGGTGCCACCAAGATGATAGTCGCACATACCATCTACCCCGATGTGACGGCGCTATACGGAGGCAGTGTGATTTGCATTGATGTGTTCCACGACGAAAACATCCGTTTGGGGTTCGTCCGAACCCTCTGGGTGGAGGACGGCCTGTGCTACACCCTCGATACTCGGGGCATAAAAACCACTTTGCTGCTGAAATAATTCATGGAAGATTGGGAACTTGACTTCGAATGGCTGCATGTGCAGAACAAGGTAAAAGAGGCCATGCAGCGGGAGACGCTGCCTGACCTCAACACAGTCTTGTTCCTCATCGGCATACAGGAGTTGGGGCGATGGAAAAAAAGCTTTACCAAAGAAGAAAAGCAAGATTTGATGCACATCGCGGTTTGTTGCCTCTTAGGCTACGAAGGATATTTTGAATTCATCGGACGCGACGAAGACGGCTGGCCGCACTATCGTCAAGTGCTGGAAATGCCCCAACAAACCACGCAACAACAGGAAAGGTTGCTTAAAATCAATGCTGTTCGTTATTTCAAAGAGTTGGAATTAGCCTAAAATTTTCCCGATAAAAACGGGACACGATATGTATGCCACAATTAGTTGAACTCGTTCTCCTTCCCGGCGAACGCCACGACGAGGCTGCGCTGCAGCTAAAAGCCGCCCGGCAAGCAGACCTACGCCCCGACCAAGTTTCCCACATCGAAATCCTGAAATCGTCGCTCGATGCCCGCTCACGCCAGCCAGTGTATCGGGTGCGAGCGGAAGTGTACGGGCCTCAAGACATCTTCCGCCCCGAACCCGCCATCCTTGCGGGTTTCAAGCCAGTGGCTACCCAGAAAAAAGTCATCATCGTCGGGGCTGGGCCAGCAGGCTATTTCGCCGCACTCGAATTGTTGGAACAGGGCATTCGACCCATCGTGCTCGACCGAGGCAAGGACGCGCAGACCCGGCGGCGCGATTTGCGTGCCATTCAGCAATTCGGCAAAGTCAACCCACATTCAAATTATTGTTTTGGCGAGGGAGGGGCGGGCACCTATTCCGACGGAAAACTCTACACCCGCTCCATCAAACGCGGCGACGTGCGCAAGGCACTTCGACTTTTGGTGGAACACGGCGCGAAATCGGATATTCTGACCGAGGCTCATCCGCACATTGGCTCCAACAAATTGCCGGGAGTGGTACAAAACATCCGCGCCACCATCCAGCAGTTTGGAGGAGAAGTGCATTTCGGCCAACACGTCACCGATTTCATTCTAAAAAATGGCCGAATCCTCGGAGTCGCCACAGAAAAAGTCCAATCCACTGACGAGCCAACAACCAACCCCTTCCCCCCGATCGAACACTCATCCGGGCCGACAACAACAGAGTGGCTCGCCGACGCGGTCATACTTGCCACTGGCCATTCGGCACGCGACATATACCGATTGTTGCATCGGAAAAACATTCGTATCGAGGCCAAGCCATTTGCCTTAGGGGTGCGTGTGGAACATCCTCAGCCTTTGATTGACGACATTCAGTACAAACGACAACGCAGCCACGAACTGCCCGCAGCCAGCTACAGCCTTGTGTGCCAAATAGGGCATCGCGGCGTGTTTTCCTTTTGTATGTGTCCCGGAGGGCTGATTGTGCCTGCAGCCACCGCTCCGGGCGAAATCGTGATGAACGGCATGAGCATGAGCCGCCGAGACTCGCCTTTTGCCAACTCTGGCATCGTCACAGCCGTAGAATTGGAAGACCTGGCCAACTGGCAGCGCCATGGAGCATTTGCTGCCATGCAATTGCAAGGCGAAGTGGAACAGCGACTCTTCCAAGCGGGCGACGGCAGCCAGAAAGGCCCCGCCCTGCGACTACCCGACTTTATAGCGGGCAAACTATCCGCTACCCTCCCCCCATCGTCCTACATTCCAGGACTATATCCCGCACCTCTTTTTGAACTACTTCCCACGTTCATCTACAAGCGATTGCGCGACGGACTGGCGCAGTTTGGCCGAATGATGCGCGGCTTTCACACCTCAGAGGCCAATGTGGTGGCCACCGAAAGCCGCAGCAGCGCCCCGGTGCGCATCCCGCGCGACCCCACCACGCTGATGCACCCCGACGTGATAGGCTTATTCCCCACAGGAGAGGGAGCAGGCTATGCCGGTGGCATCATCTCGGCAGCGATGGATGGGCAAAGAATAGCCCGCGCAGTGATGGTGACGCTGGAAAACTGAAATTGCCCGCTGTAGATTCCAGTCAATGAAAGGTTGCCGTTGAGTGACCCGCCCAGGGCAAACGCATCAAAATACAACCGACCTCGAAGAGGTTTGACATGGGTAGAAATGGTGTGTTTTTGTGATAATTATCACGACCTCGGAGAGGTCAAATGTCTATAGCAGCAAACAGGTCACCAACATTCGACCCCGCCGGGGTCGTACACACCGCGAAAATGGGGCGTTTCTACCAACATTTTACCTCTCCGAGGTTTGTGCCATTTTGATGCGTTAGCCCTGAGTGACCCGCCCTGTATGAAATAGAGGGACATCCGCGCTCCTCATAGGCGTGGCTTGAGAGTTATTTCGATGTAAAAGCGATGGCTTTCCGGCAACTAATCAAGACAGCCGCAAGAGACATGGCAGGCGCTAATTAGGGTTTTTACATTGGGGCAAGCAGGCGACCCAAAAACCAAAAATGTCGGCAGTTGCGAAAAATGCCAGAAAAGGCATCATTCTTGCCCGGTTTTTTTCGACTCGCTTTCCCCACCACCTCCTTATCCTTTTTGCCCGCTTCGGCATTTTGTCTCAACTTTAAGATGGGAAAGCCCTACATTTGCTCCCCTTTTTGGTACAGCCACCCCCCTTTAACCCAAGCAAGAAGCCCATCATCCGATTTTTTAAATTTAACCTGCCCCGTCTGTGAAACGTGTGCAACTCAGAGCCGCTCAACCCGGCCAAACGAACGATAAAAATGTGGTCGTCCTTGCCGAAAAGGACAGGCTCGACCCACTCGAAGCGACGCTCGCGCCCTCCGAAATGATTTTTCTGCGCCACGGTGCCGCTCAAGACATTACCTCTTTTGTTTTCCCCCGCCGTGCGAGCAGTATTTTCGTCAGGTTGCTCAAACCCGACAAAAACCCTGCGTTCGCGGAGGAAGATACCCGATTGGCCGGCAACGAATTGCTGAGCGAGCTCCGCAAATACAAAGTGACAGAGGTGAGCGTTCGCAACTTTTGCGCTGACGACCGCACGCTGGCGTTTGCGGAAGGCATGGCACTGGGCAATTACCAATTCCTCAAATACTTCTCCGATGCCGATAAAAAAGCACACCTGCTCCGCGAGATTGTGGTGGAAGGCGCTTCCGAGCAGGCAGTAGCAGAGTTGAATGTCCTGTTGGAAGCCGTGTTTCTTGCCCGCGACATGGTGAACGAGCCACACTCCAACCTCAACGCGGTGCAACTGGCCGAAACGGTGACGCACATCGGCAAGGAATGTGGTTTCGAGGTCGAGGTTTTGGGAAAAGAAAAAATCGAGACGCTCAAAATGGGAGGCCTGCTCGCCGTGAATCGCGCCAGCAGTGTGCCGCCCCAGTTTTGCATCCTCGAATGGAAGCCAGCCAACGCCCGCAACGAAAAACCAGTAGTGTTGGTCGGCAAAGGCGTGGTCTATGACACCGGGGGGCTGAGCCTCAAACCGACGGAGGGCATGGACTACATGAAATGCGACATGGCAGGCGCAGCCTCCGTGGTGGGAGCCATGGCAGCCGCCTCCCGCAATCAACTCCCCATCCACCTCATCGGCCTCATCCCTGCCACTGACAATCAAATCGGCGAACGCGCCATCGCGCCCGGCGATGTCGTGCGGATGTATTCGGGGCAAACGGTGGAGGTGCTCAACACCGACGCGGAAGGGCGCATCATCCTCGCCGACGCGCTGCACTACGCCAAAAAATACGCTCCCGAACTCGTGCTCGATTTTGCCACCCTTACTGGTTCGGCGGTGCGTGCCCTAGGCGTTCAAGCGATTTGTTACATGGGCACGGCACCCAAAGACGTGAAGGAAGCCTTGGAAGCAAGCGGATGGGCCACTTATGAGCGATTGGTCGAGTTCCCGCTTTGGCGCGAATTCGGCGAAGACATCAAAAGCCACATCGCCGACTTCAAAAACATCGGCTCCAGCAACGCAGGCATGATTACCGCCGGAAAATTTCTCGAACAATTTGCCACCGATTATCCGTGGCTGCACCTCGACATAGCCGGGCCTGCCTATCTTCGCACCGCCAACGGCTACCGAACCAAAGAGGGGACTGGCGTTGGAGTGCGTTTGATTTACGATTTTTTGAAAAAAAAGTATGCTGGGAAGGTTTAGGCAGCATTGGAAGGTCGAAATAGTTTTTACGTCGCACAGTCAAGTTTTCAGCATGGAGTAAAGCGCCACCTGTTCAAAATCAAGGACATCAATCATGGCCACCTGACAAATCTTGACGAATCGAGGTAAAAAACACGCCCTACCTCATCTCGCCCCTGCCCAAGCCGCCCAAACCCTTTTATACATCATAACAGATAATGAGCAACATAACCATCGGCATTTCTTGCGGCGACATCAACGGCATCGGCTTGGAAGTCATTCTCAAAGCATTGGCCATCAGAAAAGTAGGGGGCAATTTTACCACCATCATCTATGGCAGCACCAAAGTCGTCGCCTACCATAAGAACATCATCACGCAGGAGAACATCCAGTTTCACTCCATCTCCGCGCCTTCCGAAGCACTGCAAGACCGCATCAACATCATCAACTGCTGGCCCGACAATGTGAACATCACGTTGGGAAAGCCCACCGACCTGAGCGGCAAATGCGCTTTTGCGGCGCTTGAACGCGCCGTGAAAGACCTGAAAACTGGCGACTTGGATGCCCTTGTGACCGCACCCATCAACAAGAAAGCGATGCAAATGGCTGATTTTCCTTTCATCGGTCACACGGAGTATATCACGAATGAGTTCAAAGCCAAAGAATCACTCATGCTCATGGTGTCCGATACCCTGCGCGTCGGGGTCGTGACCAACCACTTGCCCCTGAAAGAAGTGACAGCCGCCATCACCAAAGAAAAAGTGCTGCGCAAAATCCTCATCATGGCCGAGACGCTGCGCATCGACTTCAATACTTTGAAGCCCACCATCGCCGTCTTAGGGCTTAACCCACACGCAGGCGACGATGGAGCCATCGGCCCGGAGGACGACAATGTCATTCGCCCAGCCATCGAAGAGGCCAAAGCAAGGGGTGTGTTGGCTTTTGGCCCATTTCCAGCCGACGGCTTTTTTGGCTCTGGGCAATTCAACAAATACGACGGTATTCTGGCCATGTATCACGACCAAGGCCTAGTGCCCTTCAAGGTATTGTCGTTCGGCGACGGGGTGAACTACACGGCGGGCTTGGCATCCGTGCGCACCTCGCCCGACCACGGCACCGCCTACGATATTGCAGGCAAAGGCGAAGCCGACGAGGGCTCCTTCATCAAAGCGATTTATCTTGCCGCCGACATCGTGCGCCATCGCAACGAATACCTTGATATGCACGCCAACTCCCTCGAACGCCGCAAGCAAAAATCACTCATCAGCGAAACCGGCGAGGACGAGCTGGTGGAAGACGTACTCCCAGAAGAATAACCATCGGCGATTGAATGCCCGTTGACACTACATGACACAAGTACTATTTTTAGAATCAGCTTTGGTTTTTCCCCGCTAACGTAATTCAGATTAGCACATTGACCAATTAGCACATTGTGCTTGTTTGCCGCAAATAACCCCGTTCGACTGGACCGTCCGGACGAGCAAATCCGCAAATCAACAAAACGAAATATGAATGCCATCCTCGGTATTGACGTAGGCGCGTCCGGCATCAAAGGCGCGCTGGTGGACCTTGATAAAGGCAAGTTGCACGGTGAGCGATTTCGAGTGCCCACCCCCCAACCCTCCACGCCAGCGGCCATGGCGCAGGCTTTTGCCGAAATCAGCGAATTTTTCAATTACAAAGGCATAGTCGGTTGTGGATTCCCCGCTTTGGTGAAACATGGCGTGGCGCAGTCGGCAGCCAACATTGACAAATCATGGGTCGGGGTCAACATCGAAACCGTTTTTGGCGAGGCAAGCGGCTGCCGCGTCTATGCCACCAACGATGCCGACGCGGCAGGCATGGCCGAAATGCGCTACGGCATCGGCAAAGGGGAAAACGGGTTGGTCATTCTGATTACCATCGGCACAGGGCTTGGCACAGCTATTTTCTACAAAGGCGTGATGATTCCAAACACGGAACTAGGTCATTTGAAATGGAACAACGGAAAGTCTGCCGAGCTATATGCCTCTTCCGGCGCGCGCGAGCGTTTGAAGATAAGCCGGAAAGAATGGGCCAAACGATTCAACGAGTACCTCCAGCATCTTGAGTTGTTGTTTTCACCCGACCTGTTTATTCTCGGAGGAGGCGAGAGCAAATTCTTTGATTCCTACAAAGATTTGCTTCAAACAAATGCTCGCACAGTGCCCGCCAAACTGCTGAACAATGCAGGCATCATCGGCGCAGCGGCGTATGCGGCGGAACAATGACCTAAACCTCACGCGCCCTATGCGCACTATCTCGATGGCCAACATCTCTTTTTCGCCATGTTTGATTTGTTGTTGCAAAATGTCGCCCAGCACATCCGCCTCGATGCCGAAGAGGCACGTTTTTTCACGTCATTGCCCAAAATAAAACACCTGAAAAAAAAGGAATTTTTATTGAGAGCGGGTGAGGTGTGTCGCTTCGAAACATTCGTGTTGGAAGGCTGCCTTCGCAACTATTACCTCGACAGAAAAGGGGATGAACACATACTACAGTTCTCTGTGGAAAGCTGGTGGACCTCTGACCTATACAGCCTGCTGACGCAAACCCCCGCCACCCAATTCATTGACGCTTTGGAAAACAGCACCTTGGCTGTGTTTGAGAAGGACGACTTGGAAAGGCTCTACCAACGTGTGCCCAAATTTGAGCGGTTTTTCCGCATCATGCTGCAAAATGCTTTCGTCGCTCACCAACAGCGCATCTTACAAAACATCGGAAGCACGGGAGAAGAGCGATACCTCGCTTTTAGAGAAAAACATCCCACACTGGAACAGCGGCTGCCGCAACACCAAATTGCCGCCTATCTCGGCATCACGCCAGAGTTTTTAAGCAAAATTCGCGGCAAACTCGCCAAGGACTAGGCCTGATTTCTTAAACTATTTCAATGCACGGTGACAACGGGCACCCCCACTTTTGTCCCGTCAAATCGGCCGGTTCTGACTTTTCATTCAAAAAGTTAAACCTTTCATTTTCAAAAGCATGACAACTTTATTAGCGTCTGGCAACGACTGGACGGGACTCATTCTGCGCCTTACGGTGGGGCTTATCATTTTTCCGCACGGCGCCCAAAAACTGCTCGGCTGGTTTGGCGGCGATGGGTTTTCCGGCACGATGGATTATTTTACTGGCACGGTTCACTTGCCTTGGCTGCTGGGATTGCTGGTCATTCTCCTCGAATTTTTCGGTTCCCTGCTGATAGTTGCAGGTTTGGGTAGCCGCATATTAGGGGCCGCGATGATTGTGCTGATGCTGGGCATCATCTTCACCTCGCACCTCCAATACGGCTTCTTCATGAACTGGTCGGGCGACAAGCCTGATGAGGGCTACGAATTTCATCTGCTTGTGATTGGGCTTTGCACCGGGCTGATAAGCAATGGCAGCGGGCGTTACTCACTCGATGGCTGGCTGTTTTGAGCATTTGTGCCAATGGCATGGGAACCTCAAGGCAAGTGCGTTCCTGTGTCATTGGCAAGCAATGAAAAACTGTCAAAATCAAAGGCAATCCCAGTCATACAACACCCTTGAAAAATCCCTCGCCACGAGGTCTTTTTCTCGGATAAAAAAATGCCCCACGCCCATATCGCCCCACATCAAATCCATGCGCTCGTCCGAATCAAGCTGAAACAGCAGTAGCATCGGGTCGTCGGGGCGACGCGGGTCATCCTGCGTGAAGTAGGCATATCCGCCGATTTTATGCCCTTGCGGACGCACAGCCTTGCCAAGCTCGTCCATGATATCCCACTCTTTTTCTCCAAACTGGCGAAAAAAATCCGACCCAAAAATTTGGTCAAACTGATAGTCCGTGATGGCCGCCACCTCCTCTGCCAGCGAAAACTTCAAGGGATACGATTCGTCAGGGTGGTGGGGCAACTCCTCAAAATCGCGCAGCATGGGCATGGCGGACTGTAGCGCAGCCTCACTCTCCGCTACTTCGAGGTGATAGAGCACGCGAAACGTATCTTGCTGCTCTCCGTCGTCGAAGTTCATGCCATACAAGTCATCGTCAAGAATGAAAAACTGCACGATTCCTTGCGTGGGAAACGGCGGTAGCGAAGGCATTTCGGCAAAATTGATCTGGGCAAGGAAAAACAACGCTCGCCCATCCGGCGCAGTCGGCCATGCTTGGCCTTTGGGCCAATATGGCTGCCCCCCTACTTTACTTTCCCACGGTAGGGTGTTGCGCGAGTTCTCGGCGGTAGCGCGAATGAAAGTTCGTTTTGTTTGGAGCAGTTTTTCGCGAAATGGCTCCAGCGCAGGCGGAAGGTGAAGTGTTAGTTCCATACGGCAAATGTAGCAAGGGCAAACGGTGGTCGGTGCAGTGCCTCGTTCGGTGAGTGAGACACAAATTGGCGAAGCGTGCACACTACTGGACAACATTATTTTTGTGCTTCAAAGACACAAAGGCACAAAATGCGGCAAATCATTGAGTATTTTGCTTTGATTCTTTGTGACTTCGTGGCAAATTTGAAAACTGACAAAATTTAATTCGCTTTTTCCCTAGACCTTTAACACAGTTCGTCCAGTTGTACGGCATGAGATAAATTCCTTGATACTTCACGCCGCCAAGTTTTGGGCATGGCCAAAAGTGCCATCTGTTCAAAATCAGGGAGAGCGAGCATGGTGAGCTGACAAATCCCAGCAAATCAAGATAGAAAATCAATTTTGCGGAACTTGCAACCCAATGATTTAGCATTTTCAAATTAGCACATTCTTCTCAATCATGCAAAATCAACCTATTCTGGACCTGCCCAAAACAGCCGCCGAACGCTGGTTGGACGTGGGTGCTTGGATTTTTGTGGCGGTCAATTTTGCCCTCGCGCTCGGCTACTATCCTGATTTGCCCGAAACCATCCCCACCCACTACAATGCTTCGGGCCAGCCCGACAAATTTGGCCCCAAAGCCACGATATTCCTGATGCCGGGCATCGCATTCATCCTCGCGGCGGGTATGGTGTATTTGTCAAAATTTCCTCACAAATTCAACTACCTCACCAAAATAACGCCTGAAAACGCAGCAAGCGAGTACCAGCGGATGAGGGTGCTGCTGCGTGTGGTGAATGCCCTGACGAGCCTGCTTTTTTTGGTGGTGAACTGGAACACCTTGCAAAACGCGACAGGGGTTTCAAAAGGTCTGGGCATTGAGTTTTTCATCGTGTTCATCGCGGTGGTTATTGTGCCGCCATTCGTCTTGTTGGGCGGGCAGCGCAAAAAAGCCTAACGCTTTTTGTTCAGAACGGGCAACAACACCAACGCCAGTACCCCTCCCACGATGTTGTAAAAAATCTGGATGGCGAAAAAAGCAATGTTGGCATAAGAAAAAGCATCGCCTCCACCAATTCCATAGAGTGCCAAACCTGCAATAGCGAGCGCATGGAACGTGCCCATGCCGCCGGGCGATGGAATGACCATGCCCAAAGTGCCGAACACAAAAATCATCAGCGCCGCGCCCGCGCCTAGCAAAGCGGTGGGCGGAAAAGCGATGAGATTAAACCAGCATTGCAGGTAAAACATGAGCCATATCCCACCTGAATAGAACAAAAACAAGGTGGGGCGCTTCAATTTGAACACACTGCGCAGACCATCCCAAAAACCCTTCACCAATTTGGCGATTTTCTGATAAACAGGCAGATGCGAGATTTTGTCTCGAAAAATAAAAATGCCCGCGACCCCCGCCACCATGAGGCCAAGTATGGTCAGCACCACCGAGTTTTGCAACAAGCTGCCACTCTGCCCGCCACTGCCTTGATTTCTGGCGATAAAAGCAAGCAAGGTTTTCCCCTCGAACACGAATGCCAGACCCACTACAGCCACCAGACAAATAAAGTCCATCAAGCGGTCAACGACCATCGTGCCCACCACCTTCTCCACCGGAATTTTTTCATAACGAGCCAAAGAGCCGGCACGCACCACCTCGCCCATGCGCGGGAACCCCAGATTGGCAAAATAGCCCAACAATATGCTCAGCAGCGAATTGGCGAAACCGACCCGATGCCCCAGCGGCTCCATAAGCATTTGCCAGCGCAAAGCGCGGAAGATGTTGCTCACGGTGAAGGCGGCAGCCACCGCGAGCATCCATCCGATATGCACGGTGGAAAAGTCGTGGAGCAGTTTGTCTGTGAGGCTGCATTGGTCGGATGGGATGCCATCGAGGCGGCATTGCTCCTGAAAGGCAGTATTCTGGCTTCGGAACACAAGCCAGAGAATGCTGACCCCGATGCCAAGAAAAAGCAGGAATTGGAGGATTTTTTTCACGGGGCAAAGTTGGGCAAAATCGCGGAATCACCGCGAGGGTGTTCTGTTTGCTCCATGCGCGATTCCATGAAGTGGTTGATGTCTCTGCCAACAAGGACAGAACACCACGAATCAAAAAAGCCGGGTGCTCGACCCTCAAAGTAGTCGAACACCCGGCTTCCACACGACGACCACAGGCCCTGTCGTCAAACATTCAGATAGTTCATCAGCGAATCGTAGCGGTCGCGCAGACCGTCGGCGTGCTCCAGCTCGCCAAACATATCTTTCACCTCGTAATTGTGGCGCTCCAAGGAGGCGACGACGCGGCTCAGGTCGTGCCGATTGAGTTTGAGCGTCACCTCCACATTGTCGGGGTCAGAGGCAGAGGTGACAAAAGCGTTGAGCACCTTCACGTCATTTTCCTCCACGATGCGCGTGATGGTAGCCAACGAATAGTCGCGGCGAGGCATCTCCATCACCAGCACAGCACCGGATTCCGTAAAGGAGGCCGTGTTGGCAAAATAGCGCAAAAGGTCATTTTGTGAAATCAGCCCGACATAGCTGCCCTCATCATCAACCACCGGAATCACCGTCAGTCGGTGGTCGCCCATCAAGCGCATCACCTCAAACACATGCTCATGTTCATTGACCGCGAAGCGACGAAGCAGCGACAAGTCGAACAATTTGATGGGGTCGGAAAGCTTGTGATTGAAAATATCCTCTTCGGAAAGCAAGCCTACCAATTTGCCATCCTCCACAACGGGGAGGTGCTTTACATGATGGTCGCTCAGCAGATGAAACGCTTCGCGCCCTGTCTGCTCGACGGACAGCGAGGGAATATCAAGCGCGATTAAAGAATGGGCAGTCATGTTGAGTATGCACAGGATTGTGAGCGCCGTTTCGTGTTTTTTTACTGAAACACTTAGACGGCAATTTTGATTAGTAGGACGCTGCAAACAGCCCGACGGCACAAAGTATTGACTAAAAAATTTTTATTCCAAAAAAAAATGGTCGCTTGTCGGGTATTTCATCGGAAAAGTCGCTGCTCATGCAGTTTGTCAGTCGCGGCCAGATGCAAAAGACGCGCTAAAAAAATGTTTTTAAGAGCCAATGCGTTCATGCCGCACCACCGCGATGGAGTATTGAAACAGTTTCTAAGTTTGCCCCATGAATACAGCCCGCAAGCAAACATGGTTCCTGTCGTGGGTCGGATTGGGGTGGTGGGCTTTCGCCATGCTGCCCACCGATGCCGCGCAACCCAAAGTAGCCTCCACCACGGAGCCTAACACCCTCGCCGCGACCCAACGCGATTCGCTTATTTTTTTGGAAAAACAAAAAATGGCGGCACCTGAGAAAACCCTGCCATCAAAAACCCTCGCTATCGCCCATTCTTTTTTGGGAACCCCCTACGTCGGTGGCACACTTGACCAAAACCCAACGGAGCAACTCGTCGTCAACTTGCGTCAATTGGACTGCTGGACCTTGATGGAGAACTGTCTCGCCATCGCCCAGACGGGGCAAGGGGATTTTGCAGCGTACCAATCGCACCTGCGGCAACTCCGATACCGCGACGGCCAAGTGGATGGATATGGTTCGCGCCTACACTATTTTTCGGAATGGCTGCTCCAAGCCGAAAAAAACAGGCATCTGCGCGACCTGACCAAAGAAATGGGCGGCATCCCAAACAAAAAAACAATCGGCTACATCACCGCCCGGCCAACCCAGTACCCCCAGATTAAAAATGCGAAAGTGCTGCGCGAAATCAAAGCCGCCGAGCAGCGCATCAACGCACACGATTGGTACTTCATCCCACAGTCAAAAGTGGCTGCCATGGAACACCTACTAAAAGACGGAGACCTCATCATGCTCACCTCCGCCAAACCCGACCTCGACATAGCGCATCAAGGCTTTGCCGTTAGGAAAAACGGGCGGGTACACCTGCTACACGCCTCGTCCCTCGCCAAAAAGGTCATCGTGTCGGGGCAGCCCTTGCCACAATATGTGATATCGCAAAAAGGGCAAGTGGGCATCATGGTGGCGCGGTTGAACGATTGAGCAAAATGCCTTAAATTTGTCCGCAACACCCGCTATTTAAAACTTTTTTGAAAAAATCGTCTCAAAAAACTTTTTGTTAAACACATTTTGTTTACTTTTGTCGCCTGTTTCAATTCAAACTCGTGCTCAAAAGTGCCCACACCCCGAACACCGAGACAACTGACAACCAAACAACCCTCGCTCTCACCTTCACTCATTTCTTACTTTACCCTCAACCTATGGCAGACGATAGAGAAAGTAAACTCAAGACCCTCCAAACCACCATTGACCGCCTCGACAAAACGTACGGCAAAGGCACCATCATGCGTCTGGGCGACAAACAAGCCATCGAAGTGGAGACCATCCCATCCGGCTCGCTCGGCCTCGACATGGCGCTTGGCTGCAATGGCTACCCCAAAGGACGCATCATCGAAATCTACGGCCCCGAATCATCGGGCAAAACCACCCTTGCCATCCACGCCATCGCCGAGTGCCAAAAGAAAGGAGGCATCGCAGCCATCGTGGATGCCGAGCACGCCTTCGACCGCTTCTACGCCGAGGCGCTGGGCGTGGATGTGAACAACCTGCTCATCAGCCAGCCCGACAACGGTGAGCAGGCGCTCGAAATCGCCGAGAACCTCATCCGCTCCGGCGCGGTCGACATCCTCGTGATAGACTCGGTGGCTGCCCTCGTGCCCCGTGCCGAAATCGAAGGCGAAATGGGCGATTCCAAAATGGGCCTTCAAGCCCGTCTCATGAGCCAAGCCATGCGCAAGATGACGGCCAATATCGGTCGCACGGGCTGCTGCTGCATCTTCATCAACCAGTTGCGCGAAAAAATCGGCGTCATGTTCGGCAACCCAGAGACCACCACCGGTGGCAACGCGCTAAAATTTTATGCCTCCGTGCGGCTCGACATTCGCAAAAGCGGCGCTGCGATGAAGGATAAGGATGGCAACGTGGTAGGCAATCAGGTAAAAGTGAAAGTGGTGAAAAACAAACTCGCACCGCCATTTCGTGTGGCCCAATTCGACATCATTTTTGGCGAAGGCATTTCCAAAGCCGGCGAAATCGTAGACGTGGGCGCCGACTATGATGTGATTCAGAAAAGCGGCGCTTGGTACAGCTACAATGGCGCTAAAATCGCACAGGGACGCGATGCCGCCAAGCAATTCATGCTCGACAACCCGGAGATGGCCGCCGAAATCGAGCAAAAAATCAAGGAAAAACTGATGTCAGGCCCCGTGAAACAAGGAGCCGCTGCCGTCGTGGCAATACCCGCAGGCGACGAAGAGGACGATGATTTTTAAAGCCAACTCGCCACCACAAAAATATTCTGGGCAGCGCACCTCGCGGGCGCTGCCTTTTTGTTTGGGTGCCACGGGATTGGCACTGGATTCCGTCTCGTGCCAAGTATTGGCTCGTCTTTGGCAAGGCTGCATGAATCCCTCACGCAGCGATTGAGTCTTGCGTCAGCAGGGGAAGAAACATACTTCGCGGCACCAAGTTTGGAGCATAGCTAAAAGCGCAATTTACTCAAAATCAAGAATGTCAATCATGCTCAACCGACAAACCCCGGCGAATCAAAGCGTAAAAAGCCTCTTGGATGATTTGGAGATATGACCAACACGCTTATTTTTGCCCGTCAAAGGAACCTCTCATGGACAATCTGCCTCGCCCCGCCAACATTCTCAAGCGCAGCTTGCCGGCACGCATAGTCCGGCACGCTGCGTTTTTTTTGTGGCCGGGGTTGCGTGTATCCAGCCGATTCGAGTTGGATACACGCAACCCCGGCGGGCGACAAAGCGAATTTAACCGTCAATTAGGGGTGACGGGAAAGAAGAGTTAGCGGCAACGACACCGGAAGGCCTAAAAGGGAATGCCACTAACTATGCATGGCCGGACATGCCGCCGGATAAACCGCCGCCACGTCGTCCATGCCGCCGTTAGCGGCAACGACACCGGAAGGCCTAAAAGGGAATGCCACTAACTATGCATGGCCGGACATGCCGCCGGATAAACCGCCGCCACGTCGTCCATGCCACCGTTGTGTCCAATCATACGAATAAATATCTCTTCACCACTAAATCTTTCTGACATGAAAAGACAAAATTGTTTTCTGCGAGGGTGGGAGTTTCGAGCGACAGCGGTCGTTCTCACCATCCTTTTCGTTCATTTGGCCCGTGGGTACGCACAGCAGATTCCCACAAATCCAATAATGACGATTTCTTACGATTTGAAGACCTTGTCGTATGTAAGTTTGGTCTCTGCCGCAGACACACAATTTCTGACAAAACTTGACCGACTTCGGTTCAGAAGATCCTACGAGGAGGAGCATGTAGAAAAATTCATTGACGAAAACGACGACTTGACCACAGTAGTCACCTATTTGAACCCAAGAGAAAATTTGTCGGATTGGTTTCGACCTATCCACAAGATGATTTTTGACAAAACTGGTGTCAAAATGCTCGATTCTCTCGGGAACACGATTCATGCTGAGCAGTTTTACGATGTTGAAGTTTTTCAAAATAACCTGCGTCTGGTGGGCGGTTTACTGGGGGTATCCCGACCCTCGTCTTTGGGGCAAGCAACTTCGATGTCGCCTTCAGCAATATCGGAATTTGAGGCACTTGGGTTTGAAGTTGAAGAGATCAGCAACGGAAAAACCAAAGTACAGAAAAATGACATGGAAATAATTTTTGATTTTCCGGGGAGGGTCATTGAAAGAAATACCTATCGGGAAGGCGACTTGCAAAGTAAAATGACAACTATTTTTGGCGAAACCGCCACAGGTGAAGCAGTGCCTAGATTGGTCATCCAGAGAACCTATCAGACGCTCTACGGTGGCGCGTGTGTAGAGCGAGTTGCGACGCAACGTTATGACAATTACAACATCCAACGGAATACGGGAGGCGGAGAAAGGAGTGCTGGTTTTGGCAATCTACAAGGGAACGAGCCAGTCATTGACGAAATGATTGTAAAAATCTACCCAAATCCAACGAGTGATTTCTTGAAAGTTGAACTCGCCACCAATAAGGGACACTTCCCATCTCAAGCAAGGCTCGTGGATACATTTGGCAGTGTACGGAAGACAGCCGAACTTGCCACAGGTTTGGTTGAAATTGAAATCAGCAGTTTGCAACCAGGGGTTTACTTTTTGGAAACGGAAAGGGGCGGCATTGTCAAAAGAATCAAGTTTGTAAAACTTTGACCGTACTGCCTAATAACTTTCACTTTTAAAAATGAAAATACAATGAAAAAATATTTCATCCTGATGTTGGCTTTTCATGTTTTTGCTGCCAACGACATAAGCGGGCAAAGCGAATGCCGGCAAATACCTTACGAAAAAGCCATTCGGTTTAAAGAACGCCAAAAACTGCCGTTCTACCCGCCTCTTTTTGACCCGTTGCCGTATTCGCCACCCAATGGCGACACTACCAGAATTGTCTGGTGGATGCATGGCCTGGGAGGAAATGCTGGCGCATGGGAAGATGCAGGCGCCGCCGTGCAGGACAATGTCGCCCCGGGCTTTGATGCGCGAAAAGTAGCCTCACGATGGATGGATTACGGCTTGTTCCAGTCTTCGCTTTCCTCGGCGGCTGTCAAGATAAAAAGCGATATGTTTTTTGCAAGCCCGGTGCAAGATACTGCTGCCCGTTTGAGGAACATGATTATCGCGCATAGTCAAGGCGGCTTGGTTAGCCGATATCTCGATATGCACTACGATGAAGTGGCCAATACAGGGCTTTCGCTTGATAGGCGGCGCTTTGGAGGCATTGCCACCTTTGGTTCTGCTCACCAAGGCGCTCAAATCATCAACAACGCTTTGCCTGATGGTTCGGGCGTTAATTTGGCTACCCAGTTTTTTGAGGAAGGTTGCCAAGCACTCAATTCGGGCAAGTTGAGAGAAATAGATGCCATGATTGATGTAGGCATTGCGCAAATTCCGCCTTTCATTCTTTCAAAGTATTTGCTGAAATACCTGTTCAAGGGAAACGTGGTAGAAAAATTGGCAGATTCGCTCTGCTCAACAGTTTCCACCATAATTCCGAACACGTCATATTTTGATGAGTTCGACCAGAAAATTGCGCAGGAATACAAAGTAGGCGCGCCCGAACTGGGAGAGTTGAACGCCGACAGCTCATCCATCCACAAAGTTGCTTTCTTTGGAATAGAGGACGACCCCGTTTTTTGGCGGACATTGCATTATCTCCTGAACGACCCCAACGATGAAACCTATTTCGGAGCGAATAAAGACAGTATCACTGTCGCTTTTGCAGACACTAACCGAATACGGTACAAAACCCGTGCGTCACATTGGAAAAAACTGAACGACAATCTACCGTTCATTTTGTCGAAGATAGCTGGCGGGAATGTCAGCGCTGAACAAGTTTGTCAAGATATGGGCTTGAACCTCGACAGTATCTGCAGCCTCAATATCCTCAACTCAAGTGTGATAGTGGATATTCAGCGTGGCTGGCTAGAAGGCGTTGAGTGGTGGGAAACCTCCGATGACCGTTACAAAGTATTGATAGGAGCATTAGAACCGACCATTCAGCAGACAGGCTGGGAATGTTGGTGCCGAATAAAAAAATCGGACGGAACGGTGGTGACAGATTGGCATTTAAATGGATTCGCCACTCAAAATCCGGACGAATGCAAAACCGCCCCGCTCGGAATAGGCGGCCTAATCGAAGAATGTGAATGGCGACCTTTGCTGGGGACTGTATATGTGGAAAAGCCCAGTGACGGCGTGGTATTGGCCGAATCAGCATCTATGTACCCTGACGGCTTGGGCGGCGGTGCAAAAGCCGTTCTCCTACCAGGAAGCAGCCATATGCAGATGCGCAATGACGAAAATACTAAAACAGCATTGCAAGATTTGTTCGATGGTATGCATGGCACATGGTTTTTCACGGATAAGAAATAGCGCGTAACGATGGGGCGCTGTGTTCAAAGCGCCCCGCTCAAAAACATAAATGTATGAGGATGAATATTTTTCTCCTGCTCATTGCTTGCTCGCTCCTGTCTGACTGTCGAAAAGAGTCTCTATTTCCTATCCCACCCCTAGTCCTCTGCGATACCTGCAATGTTGCAAAAGGGCTGGAGGTGGTTTGGCAAGAACCCCTCAAAAGTGATACGAGCGATGGATGTTATGGCAAACACCATACGGTTGTTGGCAACGATATTTTAATAACCACCATGTTTGGAGGAGCGAAAGATATACTGCGCTTGTTCGATGGTCAAACGGGGACGGAGAAATGGTCATGGGATGACCCGGCAGAAATTAGTGGCGGCGAACTGATTCCAGATTTAGAATATCATAACGGGGAAATAGTGATTTGCTCATATCATGATATTCTCGTCGTCAACGCAGGGACTGGGGCAACTATTTGGAAAACGGATACAAAAACAAAAGGAGGCTCCGGCGGACCGAGAATATCCGTTTTCGACAATCAAATATTTCATTCGCATTACGGGAACAATGCTCCTTTCAATGAGATGTGGTCATTGGTACGTTCTTGCCTTGCATCGCCGAATTGGGACACGTTAGTACTGTTTAATCTGAGCCAAAATGGCAATTACACAGGTTCTTTTGAATCAATCTCGCGACTGCCAAGCCCCAATGGCGACACTATTCTTTTTTTTCAGAACCGACAGTTTTATTTCGATTACCCATTTGGCAACCGACTTGACCTCTATGCTTGGAACATCACACAAAAACGCTACGAGTGGATCATCAATGATCCCGAGCCTTTGGATGGCAATTCAAGTGTGGGTGATCCCGTCATTCATGACGGTAAATTGTATTTTCGAGGCGGTTATACACTCTTTTGTATAGACATAGCCACGGGTGCAATTTTATGGCAGCGAAAATTTGAAAACCACTTGGAACATTTGGTGATATCAGCCTTGGTGCTTGCAGAAGGAAAATTGATTTTGCAAACTGCTTATGGGTTCTTATATGCATTAAATCCCCAAACCGGCTCCATAATATGGAAAAGCGAATGGCACGGAGGCAATTGCAAACAAATGCTATACTACAAGGGAAACGTCTATTTCGCAAGTGGTGGCGACGGGAAACTTCATGCCGTCAGAGTTTCGGATGGAAGAACAATCTGGAAAGAAAAATCACCCAATGCTGGAAAATACGGAACTTCCAGTATTACAACGGGCATTGCTATCAATGAGCAACTTGGCTACCTTTATACTACCGATGACCGATATCTTATTTGCATCAAATTACCCGATTAAATTTTCTTCAAACTTACATTTTGATATTCAAATGAAAGGCATTTCATTGTTTTTCCTTGTATTTCTGCTACCAATGTTAATGTTTGCTCAAGCGGGCAATTCTGCTCTCGGTATTGAAGGTGGCCCAAGCTTGATTTTTATGCGTGGGAATCCAGCCAATGATTCTATCAACGATCCGACCATCGGTTTTGCAGGTGGAATATTTTTCCAATACAATCTCCCCAAGGGCTTTTCTATCAGGACAAATATTATCTTTGAAAGAAAAGGCACTGTTGCATCCGGTAAGATACGGGTGACAGATGATGATGGGAATATCAAAGGGGTTTCGAAATACAAAGTCCACACAAATTTTGACTATTTGTCAACCTCTATATTATTGAGAGCAACTTTTGGCAAGAAAGTAAGATATTTTCTAAACACGGGGCCATATTTCGGATATCTGACTAAACTAACCTTTTCAACTAGGTGGTCTGATTTTTTCCCCGACACTACTATTACTGATACAAATCTTACCAAAAGATTTGACACAGGTATAGTTACAGGGTTGGGAATTTCCGTGCCAGTCACAAAAAAAACATCAATTTCTTGTGAGTTAAGAAACAACTTGGGGTTATATGATTTGAGCAAATCTTCTAACATGGGAGGATTAAAAACAAACTCAACCAACTTTTTAATAAGTTTTTCATATATGCTTGAACAATAGAGGTGAGCATACACACTATAGTCCGAACACTTTTTCCCACAAAATATCATGTGTATTGAATTGTCCCATTCGCCTGAAAATAAAATGGACACAACTTTGCACTCCCGACCATGCCGCCCAAGCCCAGCCCGCAAGACCAACGCAGGGCGGCACGGGCGGGAGTGCCACCGTTAGCGGCAACGACACCGGAAGGCCTAAAAGGGAATGCCACTAACTATGCATGGCCGGACATGCCGCCGGATAAACCGCCGCCACGTCGTCCATGCCCCCGTTAGCACCGATTGGAAAATAAAAACGGCCCGATGCGACGACGCGAATAAATATTTGATTTTCAGCGGTTTTTGGGCGATGTCGAGCTGGCTTGCCGGGATTGGTTGGGGGCATCCGCTCCGGGAGTTCTGACCCCGGGTTTGGCAGATGGCCCGCCGCGACGACGACGATAAAATATTGATTTATAGTAGTTTACGGGCGATATCGGCCGGGTTTGCGGGGGAGGATTCGGGGCGTTGGCCCATCCTCTGCATACTATAAACGCGTCAGGAAGAGCCAACTCAGGTCAGCAGACCAATAAAAAGCAGCGGACGGGCGGGAGTACTGTTCTGGTATGGCGGCCAACTGCCAAGATATCCGGGTATCCCGGGCGGGCGGCTCGGTTTTGGTGAGCGCAGTAAAATTTTTTTAGACGATTGTTTGTGCCGATAAAAAAAGTCAATATTTTTAAATTCCAAAATAAAATCTGATGAAATACACCGCTTAACCAAATCTTTTCTGGGCCAAGCCTCTGCTTCCGAAGTCATGTCGGAGGCAGGGACTTGTTCTTGAATAGTGAGCATAATTTGAGCGTCAGAAGTGACTATAACGCTTGTTTATGTTCTTTGATATTTTTGAAAAAATTGGATTCCAAACCGCTTTCGCTTCAAGAGCCTCTACACATTAACCACTTAAATTTTTTTACATGAAAAAAACGTCCGTTTTTCAGATCTCCTTATTGCTTTTGTTAGTGGTAATTTTTATTACTTGTACAAAAGAAAACCCTCTGAACCACCAAAACTCCTTTCCTGATTCGGCATCTGACCGAACTCCTACCGATCTGTATGCCTTAGAGACCAATGATGTCAGTTGTGTAAATGGAATATTATGTTTTAAGGATAACGTAACCTTTGAAAGGGTCCGACAATCCTTGATTCAAATATCAAAAGACACTTCCATCATCAACCCCTATCTTAGAAGCAAAGGAATTACACCGGGAGTAGATGGCGATTTTCACTACCCTACATATCCGGCCTGTAACAAATTCAATGAAAGGTTAAATTTTACTTCCCTGTTTACTTACATAGAAAGTGCTGAAAATGCCATTCTTGACAGCGGCGGGGACTTCAGCGATTTTCCCGAATCGACCATTGTGGATCCATACCTGGAGTCAATGTTAAATCAATATAATGAGTACAAGATAAAGCGGATCTATTATAAACTGGTTGACGATAACCATTTTTTTATTGTAACCAATGATGATTTAAATGCATTAATTTCTCTCAGAAATGTTGAAGACCCCCTGAATGTCGAACTGGCTCCGAATGTAATTCTGATTGATACGAGGGTACTGGAGGACATCAATACCTATGAGAGTCTGATAATATGCGACGATGGCGACTGTTGTATACCCGCATTCAGCGTGCATAATATCGGCGCTAATACATATAAATTCACAAATACATCCGTAAGTTTTGTTGGCCCGATTAATCCCAATCAAATTTCTTGGAAGATTTTCAACGGACAAAATGCCGTTATCGCAACAGCAACAGGCAACGAATTTGTATACACCGTTCCCTCCAACGCTATTTTCCCTTTAAGCGTTCAAATGAGTATCTTGAACCCGTGCTTTGAAACCAGAACAGTTCAATTTGCCGATTGTTCTACTCCCATTAATATTGCAAACCTGAGTGCGTTTGAAAAGCTACAGCCGGATATAGCCAATGACGAGTTCCCTGATGTTACATTTACATTAACGCTGGAAGGCGTTACGGGTGATTATCAGGTTGTTTGGAGTTTTGGAGATGGCTCTGCCAATGTAACTGTCCAAAATAATTATACTGTCCAACACGATTTCCCCGCCTATAACGGCAACGTAAATTATACTGTTTGTGCAACGGTTATTTCCGCAGGTAATTGTGCAAGGCAAATTTGTAAGACCTATAATTTTGGTTGCGGAGTTACTCCGAATAAACTTGATCATAATTGGGTAACGCCTCAATACAAGTTTAGAACCGAGTTGTACATTGTTAATAAAAATAACAGCAGCTATCATGGAATGAAGTTGACGTGTTACAGAAAAAAAGGAAACAAATACAAAACATCTCCTTTTGAACTGCTGGAAATCCATCTTGGAGGTGATGGGCCCTCCACACCGTGCTATATATTGGGAGACTGCGGACTAATCGGCTTTGATGGCATTGAATCAGGAACAAATAGATCAAGTATCCATTACGTAGATAATTGCTGCGCAGATAAATACCGAGTCAGATCCGGCATGTACAAGGCCACTTTCAGGGTCATCGAAAATGGATCGTTACCGTTCGTTAAAGATGAAGTCCTGTATTAGTTTTTAATAGTTTGGGGAATACAGGATTACAATGATAAAATAAAAGCCAGTTTCATGGATCCGTCTAAATCAGTTCTGTATTCCCCTGAGCATAAAATTACATCATTTCAAAATGATCAGGGATGAACTACAATTATAAAATAAAATTCAATGGATTTGCTGCGTCGAACTCTTCCGATTGTGGCAGGGGGACGTTTCATTTTGTGGCGAGGTCCGTTACGTTGCGATTAAATGCTTGCCATGCATTTACCCTTTTGTTATTTTTCGCCTATAATTTAATTACGGCCCAAACTCTTTCAAAGTCTGTTAATCTGACATTTGAATACGGCGTTAAAAGAGATTTTTATAAAGAATTGCAGGTGCTTGCCAATTCAGAGGAAACCATAAAAGGGTGTGCGTTGAGCAGTGCTTATGCAAAACGTGCCGGTTTTCAGATTGGATATACTTCATCTGCCCATTTTTCATTTGAGATTGGTTTTTTCAGGCAAGATTTTCAAATTGGCTGGAACCTGAAAAAACCACACGGGATTGGCTCAGAACAGTATTTTGAATCTGCCAACCTGTTCCCTGTCCGTATATCGAAGAAGTTTTTTTTCCTCCGTAAAAATCTCTTTATCGCTCCCGGGTGTGGATATGTTTTAGGCTTTTCAAACGAGCAATTATCTTTAGGTGACGGGACGGGTACAACCATGCTTGCGACGAGTGAGCATGTTTATACGATTATAGAGACTTTCCGGCAAGGGAAGGAATACGATGTAAAAAATTTTTGGGGAATGCTGGAGATTCGTTCCAATATCGGTTACAATTTGAATAAAAATTTTGGGGTCTATTTGGGAGGAGGTATCTGGTTCGGTAACAAGATCGTAGGAAGAACAAATGCGGAATATCTAATTGACGGTATACCTACAGGCAAGATTTTCAACGAAAGCAAAGGGTCCAATTTCTTTTTTACCGGCGGCATCACCTACGCATTTTCTATATTCTAATGCCAAAAGCGATGGTAATGTTTCAAAAATGCCCGTGGCGACGACGCGAATAAATATTTGATTTCCAGAAGTTTTCGAACGAAAAACCTGCTCCGAAAGCATGGTTGAAGCTCACCAAATTTGTAATTTGGAGCCGCCTTTGGCGGCCTCGGAAATAAAAAAGGGGTGTGATTCCAATTCGATGTACCCTATTCAATTGTTTTTTATTGAAAATCGAGGCAGGACAGATGTTTTTTATATACTTTTTTTCAATTCTGATAGATGCCGACCTGCTTTTTGAAACCGCTCTCAAATGGCCCCTTGAAAAAGCTTGAAAAGTACATCGAATTGGAATCACACCCTAAAAAAGGTGCTAACAATGCATGGCCGCACAGCGCGGCGAAGGCAACCCGCAAGGCCCAACCCGCCGCGCCGTCGTCCATGCCCCCGTTATGCCCAACTAAAAAAAGAAAAAAATAAAAATATAAATAAATAATGAAGGAATTAGAACCACTGAAAAGCATCTTCAAAGACAGGATTTTTAAAATCCCAGATTACCAAAGAGGATTTGCATGGACATCACGGCAGTTGCAAGATTTTTGGGAAGATTTGGTAAACCTGCCAGCGGATAGATTTCATTACACAGGATTATTGTCCCTGAAAAAGTTAGAAAAAAGCGTTTGGAGTAGTTGGAACGATGAGCGGTGGTTGATTGAGGACAGAGGCTTCAAGGCTTTTCATATTGTTGACGGGCAGCAGCGGCTTACAACTTTTGTCATTTTTATCCAAGCCTTGATAGAACTACTGTCCAATATAAAAGAAAATAAAGATAAAAAAGAAGAAGAAATATATTTAGGCTCGTTCAGTTTAAAAGCAATAAAAGAAGAATATCTGGTAATTGAACGCCCGCCGCAATTTATAATTAGAACGTATAAATTCGGATACGAGGTTGACAACCCAAGTTTCCAATTTCTAAAATATAGGATATTCAAAGAACCCAATAGCGGCACAATTCAGGAGACCTTTTATACTTTGAACCTGAATAACGCCAAAAACTTCTTCGTAGAAAACCTGACCAACTTTTACCAAAAGGAAGGGTTGAATGAAATTGAAATCCTGTTTAGAAAACTGACACAGAACTTGATGTTCAACGTCTATGAAATAAGCGATGATTTTGATGTTTTCGTTGCGTTCGAGACGATGAACAATCGAGGAAAAAAACTGTCAAACCTTGAACTTTTAAAAAACAGACTGATTTATCTCACCACACTTTACGACGATAAAGAGTTAGAGGCAGATGAGAAAACATCGTTGCGGGAAAAAATCAACGACGCTTGGAAAGAAATATACTATCAATTAGGTAGAAACAAGCAAAATCCTTTGAATGATGATGATTTTTTGATTGCTCATTGGATAATGTACTTCCAGTACACACGAGAAAAAGGCGATGATTACATTCGTTTTCTGTTGGACAGAAAATTTACAGCCCAAAATATTTACTCAAAGACAGAGGTAAAATTGAACTCAATTCAATCCTTTGAAGAAGTTCGAGAGGACGAAGAAAACGACCAAGAAGAAGTTGATGTTAATGGCGAAGAAGCAACCGTTGTGAAGCGTTCAAAATTGTCCCCAAAGGAAATCGAAGAGTATGTTGGAAGTTTAAAATCAGCAGCGGTTCATTGGTATAATACCCACAACCCAATAAATAATTCAGATTTAACAAGTCAAGAAAGCCTTTGGATTGACCGCTTGAATAGGATTGGTATCGTTTACTTCCGCCCTTTGATTACGGTATCATTCATCTCGGAGGGTGTAGGTACAAAAGATAGAGTTCGATTGTTCAAAGCAGTTGAAAGGTTCATTTTTGCCACATTTAGATTGAGTAGGGCATTTTCAACCTATCGGAACAGCGAATTTTATAGGGCGGCAAGGCAATTGCGGACAAATGAATTGGACGTAGATACTATCGTTGAACGGCTGGAAGAACGAATGAATTTTTGTTTTTACACCCCCGAAGGCGAAAGTCAAGTATATTTCAATTACAGCCACTTCCAAAAGTTCATCGAAAAGAAGTTCAAAAGTGGAGGCGGGTTTTACTACTGGAATGGACTACGATATTTTCTGTACGAATACGAAATGGACAAAGTTCGGCAACGAGGGAGCCAGAAAATTGATTGGAAATTGTTCATAAAAGGTGAAAAGGATAAAGTGTCCATCGAGCATATTTACCCGCAAACCCCAGAGGAAAAATGCTGGAAAATAAATTTCAAAGGACTAAAAAAAGCAGAGCAAGCCTATTTGCAGGGAACATTGGGCAATCTTCTGCCTCTTTCACAAAGCATAAATTCGAGCCTTCAAAACGACTGTTTCAGCGATAAAAAGAACCCCAAATTCAATGATAGAAATGAGAAAATAAGGCAAGGATACTCTGACGGCTCTCATTCAGAAATTGAAGTAGCCTCATATCCTGACTGGAACGCTGAAACAATCTTGGATAGAGGTTACAAACTTTTAGAATTTATGGAAAGACGCTGGGATTTGAAATTTGAAGACGACTATCATAAAGCAGTCTTGCTATTTTTGGATTTCTTAATTCCAGAAGAAGCCGATGACAATAAATAAAAGGGCATAACAAAGCACTCCTGTCCATGCCCGCCAAAGCCCAACCCGCAAACCCAACGCAGGCGGGCACGGCAGGAGTGCAAACGTTCAACGAAATAAAACAAGAAAAATATGAAAATAAATTGGGGCGCAGTTGGAGCAATTGCTACAATAATTGGCGTTTTCATTGCGATAAGACAATGCCAGATAGCTCAAGACACAACTATATCCCTGACTAATCCAATTGAAAATTCACCAAATACCCCTGATGAAAGACCAAAAGATTTAATGGATGCACCTGAAAATCAACCGAGGATTGATAATACTACCTCAGAACCCCAAAGAAAGCTTTTAGAAGAAATACCTGCCCAAAAAAGCAAGCCAGTAGTTGAAGCAAACCCACCAACTTCCACTCCTGCTAAACCCGTAATTACAGCAGATAATGAAACAGATAAAGATGATTTTAGCACTCAGCAATGTTTTACTGTTCAAGGTAATTCAGATGGTGGTGGTGCGATTCAATTATATAGACATCCAACCAAAGGTATGCAACCGTTAAAAGACAGGCTTGAACCTGGAACAAGGGTCATAATCCTTGCAAAATCAGATAACAAAGAAATGGTGAAAATAAAGGCAGAAAATAGTATTTCAGGCTGGGTAGCCATCGAAAGAGTTCTGCCTTGTCAATAATTCAAAAATGTTATGAAAATGAAAAAGTCAAATCTCTTTTGCCTACTCGTTTTTTGTTGTGCTACACATTTTGCAAATGCACAGGTTAGCACAGTTACCATGCAAGCAAAATGCGGAGATAAATTTGAAGGGGAGTTTCGTGTCCAACACGAACAGCAAGAAATCAAAATCCCATTGGGAGCAGGTGATATTTTGGAATTGTCGATTGTCCCACTTGGTGACTATCTAAAAATTCGTTATCAGTTATGCGACCCTTCTGGTGCATTATTAGTTGATGATTATAATGGAATGTTTGGAAATGATAAAAAAAGTTTAGAAATAAATACAGGAGTTCTTTCAGCGAATGGTGCTTACACTATAAAAATTAGAAACGATTCTGCCTACAATTCAAATGATACGATGGTGGGTGTATACACAGTGTATGTAAAATGCACCAAAAGAAATGGTCAAGTAATTGAACCAGAATAAAATCGTTGAACAACGCATTCTACGCCCATGCCGCCCAAAAAGGCGGCACAGGCGTAGATGCAGCCGTTATGTCCAATTTAAAACAAATTTTTTCACCAAAAAGAGTAAATCATAAAAAAAGCATCTGATTTCAGTTTCTTGGGAAGGGCAAACGGTTTAATTTTTTTCACTGTATGCTACCTTATTTTACCCAATACTGGCCTTAGCCAGGTTCCAACAGTTGTCTTGAATGGCAACTCAATTACCGATTTCATACCACTTCATAGTGAGAAGTACGTTGAACCCAAACTCTTGCCAGAGGTAGACATTGCCGCTGTTCTGGCGGAAGACTTGGCAAATGGAGTTGAAATTCCACGGTTTGGCATAAAAATACCTACTTCAGTTTCAAAAAATGAAGGCGAAGCAGAGAACAACGGAGGTTTTATTATCTGGAAAAAATCGTTTACCGCTCCTGATGCAAAATCTTTAAATTTTGAGTTTACAGATTTAGAACTACCGGAGGGAGCTAAAATTTATGTTTACAATAGTACAGAAACAATGTATTCCGGCCCCATTGAGCGAAAACATGTGCATGAGGGAAAATATTCCACCGATGTAATAAGGGGCAATGAAGTAATAGTTGAGGCAATCGTACCGAAAGAAGCATATCCGTCATTTGCAGTCAATATTTCGAATGTGATTTACGGTTTTCAAGATATTGGCGAGTTTCAAGAAAAAACAGTACAGGACAGGGCATATGATGACTCGCAATTATGCAATGTTGACGTTAATTGCCCGGCTGGGGCAGGGTGGGGAAATCAACGCGATGCAGTTGCATTAATATTTGTAAACAATAGCGCATGGTGCTCGGGAGCATTGATTAATAATTCATGCCTTGATTTTGATCCCTTTTTTTTAACAGCTTTTCATTGCCTGAGTGGGGCAAGTGGATTTTTAAACTGGACCTTCAGATTTAATTATAATAGCCCAAACCCTGTGGCTCCGACATGCCGGGGCTTGGAGCCAACAACATGGATTACGTATTCTGGCGCAAACTTGAGGGCATCATGGAATACTACGGATTTTGCGCTCCTTGAACTCTCCGGTTCAATAACGAGTCAATCCACGATCGCTTTGGCTGGATGGAATAGAAATGCATCAATCCCAACTCAAGCCATGACTGCAATCCATCATCCAAGGGGTGATGTTAAAAAGATTTCTATAGATAATGACCCATTAGATACAAGTGACCCTAATTTTTGGATAGTTAACCAGTGGAGTACAGGTTTAGTTGAACCGGGATCATCAGGTTCTCCATTATTTGATGCTTCGCAACTAATTATCGGTCAATTACATGGTGGTGATAATAATATTGGCTGCTTGAACGGAGGCGGACTTATCGATAATAATGATTATGGGAGGTTTAGTGTTTCTTGGACTGGCGGAGGAACAACACCAACGCGCCTTAGTGATTGGCTTGGAGCAAATGGGAATCCGCAGACTCTAAATGCTATTAGATCCCCATTTATCAATGGGACAGGTCCGATATGCACTTCTAATAAAACATTCTCTCTTACCAACCTTGATCCAGGCAGAATCGTTACTTGGGCGGTATTGCCTACTAATTTATTTGCAACCGGATCAGGTGCAGCCACATCAGGTTCAGGTACTACAGCAACTCTTCGAGCGGCATCAAGTAATAGTTCCGGTTCTGCAACACTTTCGTTTACAATTGATCCCCTCTCTAATTGTAATGGTGCAATAGTCGTATCAATCCCGATATGGGTCGGTACACCTATCGCCACTCTTGAGGGAGATGATTATCTCTGTTTTAACTCCCCAGGAGTTGCGTCCCTTGATTATGGGTTGGGTACTACACCACTATTACAAGGAACCTCTGTTTCCTGGTCCTTCACCGGCCCACTTGGCCACCTATATGGAGGCCCTGCCATTGCAAAATATAAATCGGCAAGAACTGCCGGGTATGGATACATAACTGCGACATTGACCAACTCCTGTGGAGTAACGCAACTTAGTTTCCCATACGAAGTTGCAAACTGTGGGGGCATTGGAAAAGGTGTTTCAATTCAACCCATTCCTAATCCCTCAAGAGGAACGATAACTATATCTGTTACAGAAGAACCAGACGACGATAACAATCGCAAAGTTGTTCAAGTTGTTGATGGCAAATTTAAGATATACAATAAATTTGGCCGTGTTGCTCTCGAAGGAAGTTTATTTTCAAATCACCAGGAAATAGACACTTCCTTGCTAAGCCCAGATATATATATTTTAGAAACTATAATAGAAGGAACCAAGGCAAGTACTAAATTGATGATAATAAAATAATATTCGGGGTAGCTCACCAGATGGGCTACCCTTTTTTTCATTATACCAAAAAATGATTATTATGAGGTCTGGAACATATGTGCTTATAATTTTTATTTGTGCAATAAGTAGTTCTTATTCTCAAAATATTTTTAAAAATCTTGAAATATCATTAGGATTTGCAATAAAAGAGCAAGATAGAAGACTTTTTGAATTCCCAGGTGAATTTGAAGTTCTATATTATGAAGACACCAACCTTGATTTCGATTATTTAGTAAATATGAGTAAAATATTTTTTCCGAAAAAGAAATTCAATTTATTATCCGGAATTAGTTATTCATTATTTCAAACAAAATTCAGCAGGCCATTTGATCATAACTATTTTTCAGGTCTTAGAACATACGAATTACGGTATATCGATAATTATTTGCAACATAGCATTATCTTAAATATTGACCCAAGGATTGATTTAGTTATACAAAAAAATAGCGTTTATTATGTAAATTTCAACTCGTTTGTTAAATTATTATTCAATAAAAACATAAAAGATCGTTCTGGAAATTGGCATTACAATAAATGGCTATTTGAAACGAATGCGTTTGAATCAAATATAGGGATGGGATATAGATACAAAAAAATTGGAATTAATTTAGCATATAGAATCTTCAATATACAAAAAATTGATCGGGTAATATTTAATCAAACTTTATTCAAAGATAAGAATCCTCCTTTTCTTGAAAAAGAATATGAGATAAGAAATGATAACAAGTTTTGGCTTATTATATCGTACCAAATAAGATAAGGGACATAACACCGGATGTGCGAAAATGCCGCCTATACGTCGGCACGTTCGCACATCCAACCGTTAGCGGCAACGACACCGGAAGGCCTAAAAGGGAATGCCACTAACTATGCATGGCCGGACATGCCGCCGGATAAACCGCCGCCACGTCGTCCATGCCCCCGTTCTCGGAAATAAGAGAAAGAAAAAAATGAAATAAATAAAAATAATAAAAATGAAGATAATCCCCAATTTTGGAATTCTTGCCTCGATTTCATGGAATAGCAACAAGTGGCAAGACGACCCCACCGACAAGGACTTGAAGGCATCGAAATACGATTTTGTAATCGAAAATGCCCACATGCACGAAAGCCTGAACTTCGGGCATGAAATATATCCAGCAGAAGAAGACGGGAGTTTTGTGCTTACACGCCAATGTTCAATCGGCTGCCTTCGATTGAAAAATCAAAAGATATAAATATTGTCTTCTTCACCAGTTCTGATTACCAAAATGGCAATCGGAAATGTATCGTAGGATTTTATGGCTTCCCAGAAATAGATGAATGGTTTCCCGGGAAGCAAAGCACCAAAAATTTAAAGAGTATGACGGAGGAACGTAAGAGCCAATGTTGAACACATCATATACTTGAAAACCACCTCGTAATAAATAATGAAAATGTAAGCAAATTAGAGTTGCTCCCCGAAGGCAAGAAAATATCACAGCAAGGTTTCAACTACCTGAATTCCGATAATGTACAAAATATACTAAAACTCGTCTATCAACTCAATCCGAAAAATGAAAACTAAAACGTTTTCTCGAAAATTTCCCACTTGAAGTTGATGCAATTGGAGAGATAAATGAAGTTCAAGAACAACTCGAAGCCCTGACCGATGAAAATGCCGATACTTTGCAAGGCATACGGAAGTTGGAAGATAAAATGAAAAATTACGCCCAGAGATAAAAGAAAGAGTTTCGACCTACATTGAACGAGGGGCAATATCAAATAAGATAAAAAGAATAACAGGATACAAGTGTTTAGTTTGTGAACAACTTGGCGAACCAGCACACGGCTTTAAAAAGAGCAATGGAGAATTTTACGTCGAAAGCCATCATGTTGAACCTGTCTCGAAACAAGGAAAAGGGTCGTTGAGCGCAGCAAATATTATCACAGTTTGCGCCAACCATCATCGCCAAATGCACTACGGAAACGTTGAGGTTATCGAGAGCGAAGGAGATTTTTTCAAGTTCAAAATTGACGGCAATGAATTGACAATCAATAAAATAAAAATATAAATCCGAGAACAATGCACTGCCGCCAATCGCCCGCAAAGCCAACGCTCAAAGCCAACGCAGCGGGCGACTGCGGCAGTGCCACCGTTCAATGCCATTATAAATAAAAAAACATAGTGGCTAAATCAATATTTTCTTAACACTTTAAATCTTCAGACAATGCTCAAGAAAGTAAAAATGATCAGAACGGTTCCGAATTTCTCATCCTTCATCTATCTCTACTTCGCTGTTTTTTGACGGACTTTGGGCATTTATACGCCCAAAATCCGATACCAAACAGAGTAGAGGTTCGAGTAAAAGATGTTTCGTTTTTGCCGGGCGAGACAAGTTTTGCCCCTTCTGTCGTACAACAAGTATATGGCACCTACAACGTAAGCGGGTATGTTCAAAAATACCCAGCAGCGGTTGGCCTAAGTCATCCTTTAGCGGAGGGTTTGACAAGGGTGTATGACTTATTGTGCGATTGTGATGCAACCCAGCTCGAGAGTGCCTTAGCGGCCTTCACCCCGGACATATTTGAGAATGTCTATTTGACCTATGAAGAACAGTTGCTTTCACCCCCTCCGTATCTGCCCAACGATCCGCTAAACGCTCCCTGGAATTTCTGGCGTCACGATCTCATCAATACGCCAGAGGCTTGGGACATCTCAAAGGGCGATCCGGGAATAAGAATTGCCATTACAGATGTCGGCTTTGATATAAACCATCCAGACTTGGTTAATAAAATAGTTTACATGGATGCTAACATTTCATTGGCACCAGACCCATTACATGGCTCGGTAGTGGAAATATTTAACTGACAATGTAATTTTGCGCCATGATAACGGAAGTTCGTCGTTGCCACCGCTGTGAAAGCAGCAACATCGTCAAAAACGGGAAAAACCGCTCCGGCACCCAAACCTACAAGTGCAAAGATTGTGGTTGCTGCCGGGTATTGGACAGCAAGCAACCCAGCAGGAACATGGACCCCGAACTGGTGGAGCGTGCCTACCAAGAGCGGCAAAGCCTTCGAGGCACGGGGCGCTTGTTGAATGTCTCGCATCGGACGGTACTCAATTGGTTAAAAAAAAAAGCCCGGCAACTCCCCCCATTCAAAACCACCATTGAGGAAGGACAAGCCGACGACCAGTTAGAGGCGGACGAAATGTTCACTTACATCGCCGTGAAAATCAATCAAGTACGGGTCTGGATTGTCCAGTGCTGTAGAACTAGGCAGATACTTTCCTTTTTCATTGGCGATGGCTCGATGGACTCCTGCAAGCGCCTTTGGCGAAAACTACCCTACGAGTACCAAAAATGCTTGAGTTTCAGCGATTTTTGGACGGCGTACCAATGCTTGCCCAACGAAACACACTACATGGTCGGCAAGGAGACCGGTCTGACAAACCATGTTGAAAGGCTGAACAACACCTTGCGCCAGCGTATCAGCCGATTCGTCCGAAAAACCCTCTCCTTCTCCAAAAAGGAGTATATGCTCAATCTGCACTTCAAACTATTCGCATACCACTACAACTTAAATGTCATCAGTTAAATATTTCCACTACCGTAAACGGAAGATGGTTCGACAGGGCGACCAACCCAAGTAGGATTAGCACACGAACTAATACATGCCAAAAATAATATGATGGGAACAAATAAACGCTCACAAACAAACACAGGTGTTGTTGACCCTGACTCTAAAACTGGTTCTAAAATCTTGTCACAAGAAGAAATCAATGTGAGAGCAGAAGAACAAGGAATTAGACAAGAACAAGGTGCAAAACCAAGAAGACAAGGAGGTGGACAATGAAAAAACTAATATTTTATACATTACTGTTTTTAGTTGGTTGCAAATCACTCCCCCAATCAAGCGTTTCCTTGACTAACACGATTGATTTCAAATCGTGGCATAACACGGTTATGGATAGTTTTGAGAACAAGACAGGTTATAGCAAGGGCGCTAAAAGAGACTATGGTACTGCATATGGTGTCGTTTATAGTGTTATAAACAATTATTCGGAAACGAAATTGAAAGAACTGTTTGACAGGTCAAATGCAAAGAATGGAGATTGGGATAGAATGTTTATTCTGGATTTGTTTATGGAAGGGGAAACTAGCTATGAAATTACATCTATTCTTCTTTACAAAAACTCGAAGTATTATGGAGTATCATTTGACGGCAATGATTTTTACAACATCAAGTACACTCCTAACTTCAAACCTTGGAAATTAAAACCCAAATTTGAGTATTTAAGCAACAGTTATATTGTAGTTTCTGAATTTGATAAAAGTTGCAGAAACATTGCCAATAAGTTATTTATTGGACCACCTTTCGATGATGTAACTGAAAAAGTATTGAAAATTTATGATAGTAAAATTTTTGACTAACGCAAGAAAAAGCACCTTATTGAAAGGTCTTGTTTTCTCAATCATGATTTTGGTAAGTAGCCCGATTTATTGCCAATCCAGTTACGAAATTGCTTTCTCTACGTTGAAAAATGGATTGGAAGATAGGAATCTTGCTTTCAAAGATGCCGTATTTCTGACCGAAGACACCTATTTTGATAACACACTTTACAGACAGGAATTTGATGACGAACTGGGATTGCTCGCCCATTTGGTCAGGATGCGAGAAAAAAACGACAGCCTGATTTACAAGGGTAAGGATTTGGCAAAAATCAAGACCAATTCGGCGATGTTCAGGACGTTGACCGATACTACCATTGCGCTTTTTTACGATACTGCCTATTATGTTTTTATGCCGTACAGGTATGATTTTGACGATATTTTTGGCAGTAAGGATTGGTCTAATATGTTTGTGACTAAACTCCTGCGTACAAGGAAAGGTAATTGCCATTCTTTGCCATATCTCTATAAAATGTTGGCAGATGAACTTGGAGTTAAAGCATATTTGTCACTCTCGCCCAATCATATCTACATAAAACAACGGGCAGAAAAAGGCGGCTGGTACAACACCGAACTCACCAGCGCAACCTTTCCCATAGATACTTGGCTCATGGCTTCGGGCTACATATCGCTCCAAGCCGTCCAAAACGGCATCTACCTCGACACGTTGAGCGAGAAGGAAAGTATTGCCCTATGTGTGCTTGATTTGGCGCAAGGCTACAACCATAAATACCCAGACAATGACGGCAAGTTCATCATTGAGTGCTGCGACCTCGCACTCAAACACTTTCCAGATTATGTGAACGCCATTCTTCTGAAAGCCGAGACCCGCCTGAAACAACTGCAAGCCATGCAGAAGGAAATGAAATACCCCTACCTGAAAGAAGTAACCGGTATCCCCGAAGGAAAGGCGAAATGGGACGAGATGAACAGCCTCTACATGCAACTCTACAAACTCGGCTATCGGCAGATGCCCGAACAGATGTACGTCGAGTGGCTCACCTCGCTCAAAACGGAGAAGGAAAAGTACAGCAACAAGAACGCACCGGGAGCAACGAAGGACTGATAAAGCATCACCATCAGCGGAATATAAAAAATGGGATAACAACGGATGTGCGCCAATGCCGCCGAAAGCCCACCCGCAAAAGCCCACGCACGGCGGCACTGCGCACATCCAACCGTTAGCGGCAACGACACCGGAAGGCCTAAAAGGGAATGCCACTAACTATGCATGGCCGGACATGCCGCCGGATAAACCGCCGCCACGTCGTCCATGCCCCCGTTGCAGGCAATAAAAAGAAAAAAAATGAAAAATATACTAATATTAATACTTTGGCTCTCACTTTCAAATAATGCGTATTCCCAAAGTGGGAATTCAAAATGTTTAGAAGAAGGTATCAAAAAGGCTAATCTTAAAGACTTCAAAGGTGCAATTGAATTATTCTCGTCTTGTATTACACAAGAACCGACTAATGCGACTGCATATTATAATAGAGGACTTGCGAAGTTTGAAGTAGAGGATTTTACAGGAGCGTTGCAGGATTACGACAATGCAATAAAAAACAATAATAAATATGTAAGTGCCTACTATAACAGAGGTGTTTTAAAGCATCAGTTAGGGCTTGTAGAAAAAGCAATCGAAGACTACGATAAGTGTATTGAAATTGACCCCAAAAATGCACCCGAAGCATTCATTAATAAAGGATTAGCATTAATTCAGCAAGGAAATAAAGAAGGAGGGTGCATAGAAATCGCGTATTCTATTTATTGCCACCAAGAAAATTTAAACACCACTTATTTAATCCTTCTCGACCATTGTGAAGGAACTGCAGGTTATTTTTTTGTCGAAGGCATGACTGAACAGAATTTAGACTCGGCAAAAATTAGTTTTGATAAGGCGATTTGGAAAAAGTCAGATTACACCTCCGCATATTTTGAAAGAGCAAAAATTAACATGAAACTATTAAACTACGATGCCGCATTATTAGACCTTGACCATGTCATTGAAACAGACAATAAATCAACTTCAACAGTTAACGGCAAATATAATTTTTTTCAAGACAACCAAGATTATTCAAAAATTCCCAATTTGGAAGAAGCGTATTTATTAAGAGGAATAAAGACAACATTGAAGGTGAGAGCAATGGACAGTCTATTAAATATTATAAGAAGTACGACAAATAAAAATAGTGAAGAGGTAATTCGAGCAAGGTATGCTTTGGCTGATTATTCCAACAATCCACCAAGTTCAAAAAAGGCACTTGAAGATTTCACGATTGTGACAATAATAAAACCCGATTTTGCAGAAGCCTATTTTCACAGAGCAAATTGCTGGTTATGGTGTAGCACTCCAAGTTTTGGAAGCAAGAATGCATTTTAGGGTAGTGGAAATATTTAACTGACAATGTAATTTTGCGCCATGATAACGGAAGTTCGTCGTTGCCACCGCTGTGAAAGCAGCAACATCGTCAAAAACGGGAAAAACCGCTCCGGCACCCAAACCTACAAGTGCAAAGATTGTGGTTGCTGCCGGGTATTGGACAGCAAGCAACCCAGCAGGAACATGGACCCCGAACTGGTGGAGCGTGCCTACCAAGAGCGGCAAAGCCTTCGAGGCACGGGGCGCTTGTTGAATGTCTCGCATCGGACGGTACTCAATTGGTTAAAAAAAAAGCCCGGCAACTCCCCCCATTCAAAACCACCATTGAGGAAGGACAAGCCGACGACCAGTTAGAGGCGGACGAAATGTTCACTTACATCGCCGTGAAAATCAATCAAGTACGGGTCTGGATTGTCCAGTGCTGTAGAACTAGGCAGATACTTTCCTTTTTCATTGGCGATGGCTCGATGGACTCCTGCAAGCGCCTTTGGCGAAAACTACCCTACGAGTACCAAAAATGCTTGAGTTTCAGCGATTTTTGGACGGCGTACCAATGCTTGCCCAACGAAACACACTACATGGTCGGCAAGGAGACCGGTCTGACAAACCATGTTGAAAGGCTGAACAACACCTTGCGCCAGCGTATCAGCCGATTCGTCCGAAAAACCCTCTCCTTCTCCAAAAAGGAGTATATGCTCAATCTGCACTTCAAACTATTCGCATACCACTACAACTTAAATGTCATCAGTTAAATATTTCCACTACCCAATTTTAGATTACACCAAATATATTGAAACAAATTCAAAAAATAAACCCGAAGCATTTTTGAATAGAGGTATAGCGAAAGTAAAATTAGAACAAATTAGCGAAGCCTGTATTGACTTTCAAGAAGCAAAGAAATTAGGAAATAATTTTGCGATTGACTATATTCAAAAATACTGTAAATAACGAAAATGCCTACAACAAAGCATCTACGCCAACCGCCTCCAAAGCCCAACCCGCAAAGCCAACGCAGGCGGCGGTATGCGTAGATGCCCCCGTTCAATGCCATTATAAATAAAAAAACATAGTGGCTAAATCAATATTTTCTTAACACTTTAAATCTTCAGACAATGCTCAAGAAAGTAAAAATGATCAGAACGGTTCCGAATTTCTCATCCTTCATCTATCTCTACTTCGCTGTTTTTTGACGGACTTTGGGCATTTATACGCCCAAAATCCGATACCAAACAGAGTAGAGGTTCGAGTAAAAGATGTTTCGTTTTTGCCGGGCGAGACAAGTTTTGCCCCTTCTGTCGTACAACAAGTATATGGCACCTACAACGTAAGCGGGTATGTTCAAAAATACCCAGCAGCGGTTGGCCTAAGTCATCCTTTAGCGGAGGGTTTGACAAGGGTGTATGACTTATTGTGCGATTGTGATGCAACCCAGCTCGAGAGTGCCTTAGCGGCCTTCACCCCGGACATATTTGAGAATGTCTATTTGACCTATGAAGAACAGTTGCTTTCACCCCCTCCGTATCTGCCCAACGATCCGCTAAACGCTCCCTGGAATTTCTGGCGTCACGATCTCATCAATACGCCAGAGGCTTGGGACATCTCAAAGGGCGATCCGGGAATAAGAATTGCCATTACAGATGTCGGCTTTGATATAAACCATCCAGACTTGGTTAATAAAATAGTTTACATGGATGCTAACATTTCATTGGCACCAGACCCATTACATGGCTCACATGGTACAGGTGTCGCTTTTACTGCTGCCGGCGATACGGACAACGGGTTTGGGTATTCATCCGCCGGGTTCAACAGTTCGCTTATGTTATTTCCCGCATTCAATTACAACAAGATGTTGGAAGCGGCTAACCTTGGAGCAAGTATTATTAACTGTAGTTGGCTAATATGTGGTGGCTATAATACGAATCAACATAATGTTGTGAAAATGATTACAGATATGGGTGTGATTATCGTTGCTGGCGCTGGTAACGGCAATCATTGCTCAACAGGATTTGACAGCAAATACTATCCTGCATCATACCCCGAAGTAATTTCGGTCACCAGTACAGCCCATTTTGGTTGTCTTGAAACTACGTTTAATTGTTGGGGGCCAGCTTGGGATCCACCCAGAAGACATACACATAATGATGCTGTTGGCATTGCGGCTCCGGGATTTTGCGTAATGACGGCCACCTATGATGACACTTTTGATTTTTCTGTAGGCACCTCAATAGCATCCCCCATGGTGTGCGGCGTGATTGGCTTGATGTTGTCGGTTGACCCATGCCTGGCACCAGCAGAAGTTACCGACATCATCAAAGGCACTTCGCAGAATCTTTTTGATGGCACACTATGCAATGGGGGTAACAATGCAAATTTCCAACAGAATTTACCTGGGGTTGGATTGATTGATGCGCACGCAAGTGTGCTTGCCGTTGACGCAAACGGACAAGAGTTTCATGTGAATTCAGGTCAGACGGTAGTATGGGATAACCAAGACATAGAAGCAAAAGACATATATGTGCACAGCGGAGGAACTCTAATCATAAAAAATGGCTCGGTCGTGAGGATTCAGAAAGGCAAAAGCATCATAGTTGAACGGGAAGCAAAACTTATTGTTGACAATTCTACTATCACAGGGCGTTGCACAAAATCCATAGCCAAGTGGCGCGGTATCTTTGTTCATGGCAATGCCTCTTTGCCGCAGCCAAACTTAAGCGTAGGAAACCTTGGCGCAGTTCAAAGTTATGTATTTGGGAGCGACGAGGCGGGTGTGGTATTTCTGACCAATCAGACGCGAATCGAAAATGCTCGCTACGGTATTTCGACCTCCGCACCAGGCTATGCTTATGACCCGGGACAGACAAGCCGCTGGGGAGGTCTTGTATTGGTGAACAATACAACATTTTACAACGTCATACAAGGCGTTGAATTTATGAAATATGATCTGCCTAACAAAAGTAGGGTTGTTAATTCAAGGTTCACAAAATCTGCGGATTACCAAGCCAACGTGACGGGTATAACTGTATGGGAAAATATAGGGCTTGAGTTTTTGGGTAATACGTTTGATAATATGGATTTTTCCGGAATTGGGGGGATTGATTACAGCGCAAAAATCACAGATGAGAACAAATTTGAAAACTGTAAGTTTGGCATTGAGATTCATTGCACTGCGCCCAAATCATCTTCTATTTTGATCAAAGACAACTATTTTGATGGAAATGACACCCACGTTTATTCTGCAGGCGCAAGTAGTGACTATGGTTTGCAGGTTATTCACAATGAGTTTTTTACCTCTAACAAGTATGGAGTGCGGATTGAAGGGCCGAGTGCCTACAGTATCGACAAGAACGCTTTCTATGGAAACGCCATGTCGGGAGTCGTTGCCGTAAACACGAGCGACAAATTCAGCTATGTCAGGGGCAATTTTTTGGGACAGGGCAAAGAAGGTCTTACCTTTCGCGGCAACAACCAGCGTTCACAGTTCCTTTCCAACTGTTTTGCAATGGACGAAACAGATGTCGCTATTGAAAAATATGGAACTAATTTAGGCAAGGTAAGGACACAGGGAAACTCTGGACTTCCTGCCGGCAATTGCTTCACATCCGGTATTGAGCATATCCGCGCTGTGCAGAGCCAGACACATTCGTTCATCTATTTTATTCCTGCGGGTGGCGAACCGCCAACCAGCACTTGCCCGGGTGTTATTGTACCCAATATAAACGGAAATAATTTTTCACTTGCAGATGCGTCAGTAACCGGATTTACAAGCTGTGGTACATTTGGAAGAGATGAAGCAGAGTATACCTTCAATGACTTGATTACAGTAAGGAATGATAAAGCCGCGATACAGCAGGCTTTATTGGCCACGCCAGAAGATACGACTCTGTTAATGCAGTTAGAACAAAAAGAGGAACTGGAGGGCAATATAGAGGCATTTTTGGAACACGACGCGCTGCAAGCCGGTGATTTTGACTTGGCCGAAAGCATTTATGCGGGATTGGCTGATCGTGATGCCAAGATTTCCCTGTACGGCATCAAACTGAGGCGGCGACAATTCGCACAGGCTCGTTCGATATTGAGCACTCTTGCCACTACATCTATCGATGAACAATTGTTTGCTCAGATACAGCACATTAACCTGGATCGTTGGGAACAGACCAGTTACACACCGGACGAAACAACGCTAAGTTTCCTTTATAGTACCGCCATGAGCAGTTCTGAAGTACGTGCGTACGCAGGGTCGCTCTATTATCTGCTGAAGGGCGAACGCGCCATCCCAGATTTAGACTTCGGCCAGGGTATTGGCGACCGGTCCGAGGCGGCGGAAAAAATTGAAAAGCCCTTGTTGGCACAGCGATATGCAGTTTATCCAAATCCTGCTTCCTCCGATATGATCCTCTCCATGCCAGAAGAAGATCAGAGAGATGGCGTTGTCGAGATATACGATATTGCTGGTAAAAGAGTGTTTGTCATGCCTTTTGGCGCCGCCACGGGTTCATCCCTCATACTGCCCGTGGAAGGCCTATCGAGAGGCTTTCTGATTTTGACAGTTCGTCGGGCTGGACTCTTGACGTTCACGTCAAAGATAATTTTACAGAATTAACAGGCATTGCTAACCATGCCCATGCGGGAAGTGTGTTTTTCCGCATGGGCGTTTAATCTCGTACACATGAGATGGATACTCATTTTGGCGGCTTTGATGGGAGCAAAATATCACATTGTCGGTCAGAATTTTTTCTCTGACAATATTGATCTTGTTGGATATTCAGATGCCGCATGGCAAATCGCTGAGAAAGACGGAAACTACTATATATTAACGACCTCATATTGTGATTTAAGCCCGTATAGATGCGTTGGTATATTGAAGTTAAGCGGTGATTTTTCTGTTATTTGGAAGACAATGGTCAAGGAAACGCGAATTGATCAATTTACCAGTATGGCAGTAGCAGACTCCTCTTTATATGTAAGCGGCAGGTTGCTTCAACCCGCAGACACACTCGAAATCACAGTGCTAAAATTCGATTTTGATGGCAATATCCTTGCGCAATGGTATTATGGGAATCACTTGGATAATACCAGTTATGGTATTGCGCCTACATACGACGGCGGATTTATTTTTCTATACAACGAATTCCTGCCAATGGGATGGTTAGTAAATAAGACGTATATGACACGTTGCGACGCATTGGGCAATGTTTTGTGGCAAAAAGTAGTCGGTGACACAACAAGACTTTTCTCTATACATGCTACTCCAGACAGCGCCTATGTAATGGGAAAAGTTTGGCACAAAAAAATCAACAATAATAAGTACCAAACGTCAGGATTCGTGCTAAAAATAGATGACGATGGCGGTGAAGTATTCAGATTGGCACGCGACACATCAGAGACCATGTTCCAAGGCAACACCTTTGCTACCTACACCAAGGATGGCGGGGCGGTGTTTTCTCGGCTCAGAGAAGCCCCTCCGGGCGTGTGGGAAAAACAAGTATTGCACAGGGTGGACAAGACGGGTAACCAACTTTGGGAATACGATTACCCGGCGCAGGATTTCCACAGAATTTGGAGCATAAAAGAAATGCGGAATGGTGATATACTGGCGGTTGGTTTCAACGAAAATCACCCGTTTATTGATACTACCGAAGAATATGAAAGATATTGGGGCGGGTGGTTGATTCGCCTTTCGCCAGCAGGTGAGAAAAAATGGGAACGCATCATTGGCGATTTAAGGTATCCGAGCGGTGAGTTTGGAGATATATTGGACGTGGTGGAGGCGAGTGATGGTAGTTTGGTAGCCGTCGGCACCATTCTCGATACTTTCCCCAACGGTATTCCTGCCCCGTATAATCGCGATGTATGGCTGTTGCATTTGGACAGCATGGGGTGCGTTCAACCCGGTTGTACGGGTGTGTTTCAAGGCATAACAGACATCACTAAAGTATTCAATTTGACCAAAGAGGCGATAGACTTTGTTGTGTCGCCCAATCCTGCTGAAGACTGGATATCTGTTTCATTACCTGAAGGCATAAATGTTAATGGTCTGGCACTAACATTAACCGATCTGACAGGGCGCATTAGATTTGAAACAAATTGGCCGAGGGGACAAAACACATACTCTCTAAACGTCGCCTCGCTACCGGCAGGAGTTTATCTGCTGACGTTGAAGGATCAAAATCGTATCGGCACAAAGAAAATTTTTATTCAAAACTAAGGTACAATCATGAGCATGAAACCCATCTTTTTTTCTTTGATTCTCTGCTTTGCTTCTCTCGATATGTTGGGACAGTTCCAGGCTTTTGCCCCAATGGGCGCTCAATGGTATTACCGCCCACACGAACTAATGCCCAAGGAAAACACGCTTTACACCTTTAGCGTTACCAAAGATACCGTATTGGATGGCATATTGGCTAAAGAATTGTCATGCGCTCAATGGGTAAATGGTCAATTTCAGGATTTCCCGAATTTGAACAAGTACGTTTATTCCGGCTCGGATTCTGTTTTTTATTATGTTGATAATCAATGGGAACTCTTATTCAATTTTGGTGCAATGCCCGGCGATACGATAGTATCTAAAGTAGCATATTTTGACATTTTTAATGGGTGTATCGGGCCTGATTCCGGTCAGGTATGGAATTTTGCATACCGGATAGATTCGGTAGCCATAGAGCAGATTGGAGGATGGCCGTTACGGGTTCAATACATCAGCAGTATTTGTCCGGGTTCCGGAGATGGTTGTTGGCGAATACAAAAAATCGTAGAACGTATTGGCGTGATTGATGCCGGCTATTGGTGGGGACAAGGTGACTTTTGTATTACAGGCGGCGAGCGCGGCTACCTCAGGTGTTATGCGGATGGCCTTGTTCAATACAAAGGAAGTATCGGAAATTCACCTTGTGATTATGTAAGCATAAATGAAATTGATAGCTACGATATCAAGATTTTCCCAAATCCTACCAATGGAATCTTAAATTTCTCTTTTGCGCCACTTAATTCTATTCTTGTCTTCAGGGCGTTAGACGGTCTCGGTCGCACCCTTGAAACGGGTAGGCTTTCGGTCGGCGACATCTCATTTCAACTGAGTTTTGAATCTGCACCTTCAGGTATATTCTATGTCGAATTTGTCTTAAAAGATCAAACAAAAAGATACAAAATCATAAAAATATAGACAAGGCATTGAACAACGGATGTGCGAAAATGCCTCCTAAACGTCGGCACTTCGCACATCCAACCGTTAGCGGGAAGGAGAGAAAAAAATAGGCCCGACAACTACGGGTCACAATTGTGTCGAACAAGTCCCCTACGCGACGTCGAACAAAAAAAGACCCAACGCGACAGCCCAACGAGATGTCCTACAAAAAGTGGACGGGAAAACGCCGAGAAATCAAAGCGTGCTGCGCATGGGCAGAAATCATGGGTGGCTCCTTGCGCTAAGATACTGAAAGACAGAGAAAAATACCGCCAACAACGCATCAACCCCATTAAGTTAAGCCTCGCCACCGCCCTATAGATCGCTTGCCCCGGCGCTGGTGGTGCGCCGCCAACACACCAAACCACAGACCATGGGGCTGTCCACGCAGGGCGGTCAATCCCCTGCCGGTCCGGGCGAAGTGCCGGAGCTGGAAAAAGCCCCAAAAAGGATTAGCCTCAGAGGGCGTGACGGTAATTGAACTCGAAATTGTGTCTTTCGCCGAGGCGCATCATTGGAGGCTTTCTGGGGCGGTAATTGATTTTGCGGGGCTCGAGTTGTTTGAGGAGGTATTTTTTGAGTCGCGCGATTTCGGCGTCGAGGTTTTCGCGCGGGCGCAGGAAAAGCCTGACGATGAAAGACTTGAAAAGCCCGACGCTGATATTGCGGTTAGCCTGACAGGGCGTTTTTCTGCGGGCATTGATCCGGTCAATGTCATCTTGCATGCTGTGGTGGAGCGCCGACAGGAAATTGTACACGATGAGGGTGGCTCGAGGCCTGCCCCCGCTGGAAGGGGATGCCAAGGGCGCGGAGCGTCCGTTTGGAGCGCACGTTAAGCGCTTCGCGGACAATGAGTTGTCGTTTTTGGAAGCGACGAATTCCTCGACGACGGTCGAATGGGTGAGGTCAGGCGACCAAGCAATGTGAACCGAAATAAAGATGCAGCCAAGGGATGACCTGCGCCGGGAAACCCCGGTCGTAAATCATGAGCACGTCTGAGGGTACGGTATGAATATGCCATGGGGCGATGAGGGATTCGGATTCATAACGGGTGTGGAAAAAGGCGTTGACAATGATCTGGTTGAGCACGTCGAAGTGCGCCAGACGCGGCCGAGGCCACCGCCGAATGCTGGTTGACGTGCCAGCCGAACTCCTCGCCCAACTCATCGGTGTCAGGCAGGCGGAACCCCGACCCGTCGGTAGCCCACAAACGGAAAGAACGCCAGCGCCGCGCCTCAAAACAGTGATAAAACAACTCGGCGCTTTGCCGCAGCAAATCCCTGAAAAACGTGTGGTGGATTTTGTTGCGCGCCTGTACCAGGGCGCTTTTGGTGGGTATGTCATCCACAGCGTCGAGACGTTGGAAAAAATGGCCGAGCTCGACGCACAGGCTCTGGCGCAACAGCGATAACACCAGCCAGACCGTTCGCTCGGCTGGCAGCAGGCGACGACCACAAAAATCCCGCCCCGGACGGCGGAAGTATAGTTCCGGTGAGTTGGCTATATTTGCAACCGCGAGCCGTATGGCCCGGAAATACTTGCTGAGAGGCGACCCCATGATAGAGTGGTATTTATCACAAAGGTCGTCTCTCGCTTTATTCCAGTAGGCTTATACCTCGCGCCGCCAAGTTTTCAGCATGGTTGGAAGGATGATATCACGTTTACTAAACTTTTGAAGTTTAGTAAACGTTACCCTAGACGATGCTGAAAACTTGGCGGCGCGAGGTATAACTTAATGGGCATGGGATAAGTGGTGTATTTCACACCACGAGGTTCAAGAGGTTACAAACAAACAATTTAGGCAAATTTGCCTAAATTGCAAAAAGCCTTTACGTTTGCCGCAACAAAACATTGTTTCACCCCGACGGCAAAGGGGTCCCCACCAGCGCGAGGCAGGAAAAACCTAAGGCTGTCAAAACTTCTTTATTTTATGAAACGCTTACCAACGTCTGGCTTCCGCCCAGCTCTCATCACGTTTTTTTCCTTACTCTTGCTTCTTGGCTGTGAAAAAGATGGCTTTGCGCCATTTGATACTCCTGATGAGATAGGCGACTATTCTCCAAGCGTGAATTATCCCATTAGCATTTGGGAGGCGATGACTTATTATGGTCATTTAAATTCATTCCCCCCCACTTCCTCTTAATGGCAATGACACCACCTCGTTTAGATTGGTGAGGATGGAGCCTGCTTGGGAACAGGGTTTCAGAGCATTTGGACAGGGCCATCGGTGAACGTCAGCGGGTGATCATAGACGGCGTGGAGCGCCCCATATTGCGTTCAGGGGACAACGAAACGCAACAAGAGGAATTCAGCGGTAAAAAAAAGACATTGCGTCAAGAACGTGCTGATTTCGGGCGACGATAAGAAGATTATCTACCTCAGCCCGACCTATAGCGGTTCCGTTCACGACAAAACCATTGCAGACGAACAGGATTTTCAATTTCAAAGAACGATCGATTTGCTTCAAGACAGCGGCTTTCAAGGCTTCAAACCCAAAAACGCCAACATCGTCCAGCCTCTCAAAAAGCCCAAGGGCAAGGAACTGACCGATGAACAAAAAGAACAGAACAAGGACAAATCAAAAGTTCGGGTTGTTGTTGAACACAGCATCCGTGGTGTCAAAATCTGGCGAATAGTCAAGGATGTGTGCCGAACTTGGAGGGTTGACCTGCGAGATTACCACATTTTCGTCCCCTGCGGGCTTCACAACTTCCGGTTGCGAGCGCGCGGCAGACTATCACACTAATTCTGTATACTGTCTATTGCACGAAACTCTTGTCCCCCGCACCTTTGACCACAAACCTGTAGCCAAACACCCCCATCCACCACAACGCCCCTGCCCCCATCACTCAATGGGAGCAGGGGCGTTGATATTCGGCGTAAATGGCCGAGGACATGCGGATGAGTGTGTTCTTGCGAACAAACATAGGGGGCCTCGCCTTCCCGCCAAACAGGGTATCTCAAAAAGAGTAGGGCTGTCAGGTAAGTGACTTTTTTTTCTGCGACGCAGGAGGGAACCCTCATTCACTTTTTAGCGAGTGCGCCGGATTTGCCAAGGCAGCCTTGATGCTCTGATAACCCACGGTCAGAAACGCCACCGCCACCGCTACTGCACCCGCCCCGGCGAACATCCACCAGCTCAGCTCGATGCGAAAAGCATAGCCATCCAGCCATTGGCGCAAAGCGTACAGCGCCACGGGCGCAGCCAGCAGGAAGCCCACAAGTACCAGCGTCAAAAACTCACGGCTCAACAGCCGAACCACAGAGGCGGTGGAAGCGCCAAGCACCTTGCGTATGCCGATTTCTTTGTTGCGCCGCCAAGCCATGAAAGCGGCCAGCCCGAACAAGCCAAGACAGGAAATCAGCACCGCGATGCCAGTGGCCACCCTGACGAAACGCGCCAAACTGAGGTCGGCCTCGTAAATATCGGCGAGGGTCTCGTCGTAAAACTTTGCCTCAAAAGCCTCTCCGGGATAAACGCCCTGCCATGCGGTCTCGATTTTTTGCAGGGCGGGCTGCCAGTCTGCCGGGCGCTTGCTGGCAAGGCGCACGTTGAGCGTGCTCCACTCGGCGGGGTTATGGAGCAAGGCGGTTGGATATATTTTTTCTGAAAAGCCCATTGTGTGGTAGTCCGTCACCACGCCCACGACCTGCCAATTGGTCGGCGCTTCGCCGGGGCCGTTGTCTTCGCTCAGCACTTTCCCTATGGCCGCCTCTGGGCTGCCCAGCCCATAAGCCTTGACCGCCGTCTCGTTGATGACATAAGCCCTTGCCGAATCGCCGGGCATCAATTTCCGCCCGGCCAGCAAGGGCAGGCGGTAGAGCTCCATCAGGTTTTCGTCGGCGAGTTTGCGGTACACGTTCACCTCGATTTTTTCCCCCTTTTCGTCTGTAAGGGTGTGGTTGTTGCTGGTGTAACTGCTGCTCAACAAGGGGTCGCCGAGCGCGACTTCTTGAATTTCAGGCATTTTTTGGAGCAACTCAGCCAGCACTGGCAGTTTGTTTTTCAAGGCAGGGTTTCTGTATGCGTTGATAGGCTGCTCCATGGTCAGCACCGCTTCCTTATCAAAACCCAAATCGGAGTGGCGCATAAAGTCGAGCTGCAGCCCGACCACCAAAGCCCCGATGATGAACACTTGTGCGACGAAAAACTGAAAAATGATAAGCCCCCGCCGCAAGTGTGTCCCGCGAGCGCCGCGGTTGAGCGATTGGCCGGAAAACTGACCGCGCAAAAGCGATACCGCCTGAAAACGGGATGCCAACCAGCCCGGATACAAGCCTGCCAAGAGGCTCACGCCAGTCACCAGACAAAACAGAAACAGCCCCGTTTTTTGCCAACTGGCAAAGCGCAGCACGTCCTCAGGCAAGTCGTCTTTAAAATAGCCAAACGCCCAGTGGGTGAGCAAAGCGGCCAACACGACTGCCAACAGACAAGTGACGGCGGTTTCCAGCAGAAAAGCGCTCACGATGCCCGCGCTGCGCCCGCCCAGTGTCTTGCGGACACCAATCTCGCGGGCACGCATGGGTATCTGGGCCGTGCTGAGGTTGATGTAGTTGATGCAGGCCAACACCAAAAGGAATATGGCTACCGCACCCAATACACCCAATACTCGCGGGTCGGCGGCGCGGATATGGCTGGCGTATTCTGGAGAAAAATGCACCTTGGCCAGAGGCTGCAAAGCCAGCTGGCGCTTCATGTTCCAACGCTTGAGTTGGTCGCCCGTGTGGTGGTCGGCCAGTTCGTTGAGCGATTTTTCCACTGCTGAAGCATCGGCACCATCTTTCAGGACGAGCCAAGCCTGCTGGTTAGAATTCACGCTTCTCCAATTGTCTTCTTTGGGGACCGTGATGCTCAACAAATCCTCGGTGTGAAAAGTGGTGGGGAAGCCCAAGTCTTCGACCACACCGACCACCTCCACCCTGAGCGTGTCACTAAATGTCTCATACTGCACAGTCTTGCCCAACATCTCCTCGGGGCTGTGCCGAGGAAAATACTTCTCAGCCCGGCTGCGTGTCAGCACTACTTGGTCGGGCTTGCTGAGCGCAGTGGCAGCAGACCCCGCCAGCCAGCGGTGAGGCACCAGTTCAAAATATGTGGGCGTGGTCTTGCCCACCCTCCGCATATCGTTAAAACTTTTTTTTGCCCCTTCTGGCAAAATGGAAAGCGTGTACATATCCCGCACAGGCACCGCTTGCTCGATGCCCGCCAATTGCTCCGCAGCACGCCATACCGGCTCGGGACAGCCGGAATTGGTGTTGAAAACATCGTCGTTGTCTTCAAATTTTGATACCACGCGATAAATGCGCTCCCGGTTGGGAATGTCCCGGTCGTGGCTGTGTTCAAAGTCAACATACTGCCAAACGAGCCAAGCGGCGCTCAGGCCGATGGCAAGCCCGGCAATGTTCAAAAGAGTGTAGCCTCGGCTGCGCCACAGGGCGCGGAATGTGTGCTTGAGATAGATTCGGAGCATGGCGGTGTATGTGTTTTACATCTGTGATTGAACTATTCATTACGCAGCGATTTCACGGGGTTTGCCAATGCAGCCTTTATGCTTTGAAAACCCACCGTCAGGAATGCGATGGCTATGGCAGCCAAACCCGCCGCGACGAACATCCACCACTGAATATCAATACGATAGACGAAGTCTTGCAGCCACTTGTTCATCGCCCACCACGCGACAGGCGAAGCAATCAGAATGGCGACCAGCACGAGTTTCAAAAAATCTTTGGCCAAAAGACCCGTGATGCCGGCCACCGACGCACCCAATATTTTGCGGATGCCGATTTCTTTGGTGCGCTGCTCCGCCATAAAAGCCGCGAGCGCAAACAGACCGAGACAACCAATGAACAAAGCCAACCCCGTGAAAACGCCTAATACCGAACTTGTTTTCGCTTCCGAGCGGTAGAGCCGGGCAAAGGAAGCATCCAAAAAATCGTACTCAAACGGCGCTCCCGGCACCGCGGATTTCCAAAGCGCAGAGGTCTTTTCAATAGCCGATTTTTCGGTGCCGGGCTGCAAACGTACGGCCATGTAAGCCCCCCAAGTCCGGTAAGTTTTTGACGATTCGTGGAAAATCGCCGTTGGCTCGATGGTCATTTTCACCGAGGCAATGTGAAAATCGCGCATCACGCCTACGACCTGAAACCGCTGGTTTTCGTTGCCGGGGTAGCGCATCCATTTGCCGATAGGATTTTCCCAACCGATGGCTTTCACGGCGGCTTCGTTCAGGATTACCGAGGTTGAGTCAATGGTGGAGTTAGGCAAAAAATTTCGCCCGGCCAGTATTTCGATGCCCAGCGTCGGCACAAAATCGGCATCGGTCAGGAAAGAACTGACAGGCAGGTTTTGCACCACCGGGTGGCTTTGGTCGCCCTGTTCCGGCTCATAAAAATCGCCGAAACTGCCCAGCGATGGCAAGTAGGTCGAATGGGTGGCGCTGACGGCTTCGGGCATCTGCAACAGTTGCTGCCGAAACGCCTCGCGGGCCGCGGGCTCGGTCAGGTGCCGCACATTGGGGAGCACCAACACGTTCTCGCGCTGCAAACCCGGCGACTGTTTTTGAGCAAATTCCAATTGCCGATAGACGACGAACGAGATGAGCATCAGTGCGATAGAAACCGAAAACTGAAGCACGACCAATCCGCTGCGAACCCCCGCATGGCCCCCTTTGGCAGACGTGGGTGCTGTTTTGAAAATTTCCGCCGCTTTGAATGTTGACAAATAAAAAGCCGGGTAAAGCCCCCCGAACAGCCCGGTCAGAAGCGGTAAAACAGCCACAAAGCCAATGGTTTGGAGAGAATAAAGGTCGGAGAAACACAGGTTGAGTCCTGTCAATTGATTGAAAAAGGGCAACGCCGCACTCGCCAGTACTCCCGCCAGCAACATAGAGACAAGGCTAAAAAGCAGGGCCTCTGTCAAAAACTGAGCGGCCAAAGCGCCGCGTTGTGAGCCAAGCGCCTTCCGCACGCTGACCTCGCGAGCCCTTTTCATGGAGCGAGCCGTCGAAAGATTCATAAAATTGACACACGCCAGCAGCAGAATCAGGCCACCGACGATGCCGAATATCCGCACTTGCCGCCCGTCGCCGAGCGTGGTCAGCCGCGATATCAGGTTGCCGCTGTCGAGATGCAGGTTTTTTAAAGGTATTAACTTGATGTCGAGGCGGTCGCCCCGTTTGAGTTGCTCCTCGAAATTCTGGCCGATGCGTGCATACGCCGCAGGTGCGTAAGCACGCACCATCGCTGGAAATTTTGCTTCCAAACTGGCCAAACTTTCGGCATTTGGCGCTTGGCGAAGCCGCACCCAAGTGTCCACTTGCAACCAAATCCAGCTCCACGAAAACCGTTCTACTACATTAAAATCGGTCATCGGCAGTAAGAAATCAAACTGGACCGTAGAGGTAGAGGACAAGTTTTTGACAATGCCAGTGACCGTGAAAAGACGGTCGTTCACCAAAAGCGACTGACCGATGGCGGGGGTATCTCCAAAATATTTTTCCGCCATTTTTTCCGTCAGCACAAGGCTGCCGGGTTTGTCCAGCACCATTGATGCATCGCCTGCTGTCATCGGGAAGCCAAACAATTCCAAAAAGGCCGTGTCGACAGCCATTGCTGCTTCTTCGTTGAAAATCAACGGCGTATGATCCGAACCGTCGCGCCGAACGACCACGCTACCCAAGTGAAACGTGCGTGCCGTCATTTCAATTTCGGGGAAATCTGCGGCCAATCGCGGCCCGACGGGCGGCGGCGTGTTGGTGGTCAGACCTTCTTGGTCGCCCATTTTCAGGTCAAACGCGACTGCGCATATACGGTCGGCATGGGGCAAAAAAGAGTCAAAATTTTTTTCGTGAAAAACAAAAAGTCCGATGAGCCAACAAGCCGCCAACCCCACAGCGAGGCCGCTGATATTGATAAAAGAGAAGAATCCGTTGCGGCGCATATTGCGCAAGGCGATAAGGAAGTGGTTGTGAATCATGGACTTAATGCCGACTATCGGTCAGCGCTGTTATTTGTGAAAATGGGATGTCCGCCAATTGGCAGTTGGCGTTGTGTCACTCACTTCGCAATGACTTCACAGGATTCGCCAGTGCCGCCCGCACGCTCTGAAAACTCACCGTCAGAAACGCTACTGTTACTGCACCGGCCCCTGCCACTGCAAACATCCACCACTGGATGTCAATGCGATAAGCAAAGTCGGCCAACCATTTATCCATAAAATAATAGGCTACAGGCGAGGCGATGACAATGGATATCAGCACGAGTTTTAAAAAATCTTTCGTCAACAAACCGGTGATGCCAGCCACGCTCGCGCCGAGTACTTTTCGCACCCCGATTTCCTTCGTGCGCTGCGCGATAGTGAGCGTGGCAATACCGAACAAGCCAAGACAAGCAATCAAAATAGCCAGCCCCGTAGCCATACCGACGAGTTGACTCAGGCGGCTTTCGGCGCGGTATTGTTTGTCGATGTTGTCATCGAGAAAAGCGTAATTGAAGGCTTGGTCGGGCGCGATTTTTTGCCAAGCGAGGCGCAAGGTAGAAAGTGTGGCTGGGAGATTTCCGCCAGCGACTTTGACGGAAAGTTTGGGGTTGGGCGTGTCGTTAAAATTCCAGTCCGAGGCTGTGCGGATAATGCCAATGGGGTCGTAGGCAAGCACCAGCGGCTGCACCGCCGTGTGCAGGCTTTCAAAATTAAAATCCTTCGCCACGCCGATGACTTCAAACTCGCGGAATGGTTCCGGCATTTTTTGGCCGCTTTCCACGCCGAATTGTTTGGCGTAAGCCTCGTTCACGATGACGGCTTTTGTATCTGAAATATTTTCCCTTAAAAAATTGCGACCCGATGCCAATTCTACGCCGTGCATCGGCAGAAATTGGTCGTCCACGCCGTTGAACATGAAATTGCGGAATTTCTGACTCGCGGGTTCTGTGTAGCCGATGCTCATCCAGCCGGGTGTGCCGAAAGTATGCGCCGACATCGCCATGTTACCAAACCCGGGTTTGCCGCTCAATTCGTTGCTCAACAAATCCAGCGTTTTTTTGCCTTCCGCCCATTGGTCGGTCAGCCGTGCACCGGAGCGTTTGTAAGGCAGCACTACGATTTGCTCCTTGTCGTAGCCGAGGTTTTTGTTTTGCAAAAAATTCATTTGTCGCAGCATCACGAGTGTGCTGATAATAAGCAAAACGGAAAGCAAAAACTGGAAGCCGACCAGTCCGCGCAACACCGTGTGCCGATTGTCGCCTATTTTTGAAACCACTCCGCGCAGGGTCAAAGCGGGTTTGAAACCCGACAGCACCAACGCCGGGTAAATGCCCGAAATCAAACCCGTCGTGAGTGCCAAACCCGCCAGCAAGAATAGCGTTTGTGGAGAAAAATTTAATGCCAACTGCTTGTCCGCCAAATCATTGAAAAATGGCAACGCCGACCAAGCCAGCAACAGGCCAAGCACTACCGACACGCCTGCTGTGAACACCGCTTCGTTCCAGAATTGCGCCATGAGTTGTCCTCGCGTGGCGCCAGTCGCCTTGCGCACGCCGACTTCTTTTGCCCGCATCACCGACCGACCGACTGCCAGTGTAGTGAAATTGATGCAGGCCAAGCCGAGTATAAGCAGCGCGATACCCGCTAAAATATATGAATAACGCTTATCACTCACGGGCGCAATGCCGAGCGGGAAATCCCTGTTCAGGTGGATGTCGGTTAGGGGTTGGAAGCCGACGACGTACTCGCCGGGCTGGTAATCGGAAGCGACCTTGCCATCCACAAAGGGGGCGAGTTTGGCTTCGAGTTCCTTCACCTTGTTCGCCTCGTCAAGCAAGATGTAGGTCTCGACAATGACGTTTGTCCAACTCGTTCTCGCCTCTTCCGACATCTGCGATTTCCCCTTTTCAAAGGGCACGACGATGCCGTATTGGATGCTCGAATTACCCGGCGCTTTTTCTATGACACCCGTCACGGTGAAGTGCGTCCACTCGCCGTTAGTTTGCAGCGTGAGCGTTTGGCCGATGGGGAAAGGGTCACCAAAATATTTGAGGCCGATTTCTTCGGTGATGATTGCCGAGTGCATATCACTCAACACATTTTCTGCCTTGCCTCTCAACAGTTTAAAATCAAAGACTTTGAAAAAAGACGGCTCGGCAAAATGCACCTCTTCCAGTTCGGAAAAGTTGCCTTTTTTTGTCAGCGTGTTCACCGTGTAATAGCGGGCGACCTGCTGGATTTCGGGGAAATTGTCGCGCAATTCCTGCCCCAGCACCACTGGCGTGACGGTGTTGAAAAACACGTCGCCTTTGAAATGCTCTTTTGCCCAAGCGCGATAGACACGGTCGGATTTGCTGTGGAAACGGTCGAAAGTCCATTCGTCCCACACATAGAGCGACAGCAGAATGACGATGGCCGTGCCGATGGATAGGCCGGTGATGTTGATGAAGCCAGGGCCTTTGTGTTTAAGAAGGTTGCGGAGGGCGAGTTTCAAGTAATTTTGTATCATAGCCGTAACACCGACAGACTGTCGGCTCTACAACTCCCCACACCTCGTGCCGAAATGGTTATTGCCTGATTTTCAATTTTTTATGAGATAAAAAGACACTTCGGGTTGTTCGGTTTCGGACGGCGGAGTGTGCGGGAGCGGACGGGAAGGTTATTTATCTTTGAAAGTTTCACTTTCTCTTTGGACAAACCATCGACACAAATGACCAACAAATAAACCCAGCCCGGCGAGCTGCCCGCTTCGATAAAATGGTGGTCAACTCCATTTCCTGCTTGCGTTGCTACAATCGTCCCGCTCGAATTGTGCAGCGATAAACGACTCGTCCAAACTTTTCGGCATCTCGACCCAAAAACCATACGTCGCTGGAACGTAGTGAATTCGACGTGCGCACATGTTTTCACCGCGTGCCTCTCGCAGAGAAAAAACACCCGGCGCGGCGAACAAACATGCGGCCTCTTATAGGGTTTTCCGTATATAGTCGCAGATTTTGATATCAATCTGCTCATTTCTGCACAAATTTGGAGGGAATGGCTCTACGGCGCGTACATCGGGTGAGCTTTATATTCATCTATTCCGAGCGAAGACTTTTTACCGGGTTCGCCAGCGCCGCCTTCACACTCTGAAAACCCACTGTCAGAAACGCCACAGCGACCGCCGCTGCTCCGGCCACTGCGAAAATCCACCACTGAATATCAATACGATAGGCGAAGTCGGCCAGCCATTTGTTCATAAAAAAGAAAGCAACAGGTGAAGCGATAACAAGGGCAATCAGTATGAGTTTTAGGAAGTCGCCGCTGAGCAAAGTCACAATGGAACTTAAGGAGGCGCCGAGCACTTTTCGGATGCCGATTTCTTTGGTACGCTGCTCGGCGGTGAACGCCACGAGGCCGAACAAGCCCATACACGAAATCAGAATAGCGATGGCTGATGCCGCGCCGACGAGTTGTCCGGTTTTCCGCTCTTTTTCGTATATTTTAGCGATGCCGTCGTCTAGAAAAGTAAATTCAAACTTTTTATCAGGATAGACGGCTTCCCATTGCTGCCGGATGCTCGCTAAGGTTGCCGTCGCGTCGCTCAGTTGTTTGCCTTTCGTCGCCAGTTTGACGGCGATATTTTTCGATAATTGCGGCATATAGGCAATAAAAGTCGGTTGAATGGCAGCGTGCAGTGATTGTTCGTGAAAGTCGGCCACCACGCCTGCAACCGGGCATTTTTCGCCGTTAAAATCGAGTACAGCACCTACCGCGTCGGCAGCTTGCCGGAAACCAAGGGTTGTGGCGAAAGTTTGGTTGATGACAATTTCGCGGAGTGTATCGCCGCCGGGCATGAAATTGTGCCCCGCCAGCAAGCGCAATCCGTATATCGGGATAAAATTTTCGTCGCCGATTTTAGCGGACACGTCCAGTTCAAGGTTAGTGGAGCCACTGTTATATTTCATTTTAGTCAGCATAAAACCGTCACCCATGGGGGCAAACCACTGCATGGCGACGCGGTCAACGCCGGTCAGTTGCCGAATTTTTTCACCGAGCACTCGACTCTTATCATCGTGTGGCGTATTGATTAATACCACCGCATCGCTCGAAAAACCCAAGTCTTTATTCCGGATGAAGTTCAACTGGTATTCAACGACGATGGTGCCGATGATGAACATCAAGGAGAGAGCGAACTGAAACACAATCAACCCTTTGCGCAAATACCCTTTTTGATTGCCGCGCAGGGCATTCTGGCCTTTCAACGTCACTGCCGGACGATAAGACGACAAAACCCACGCCGGATAAAAGCCTGAAAGCAAAGCGGTAACGACGGTAACAGCAAGCAAGAATGACAGCGTCCGGGGACAGGCGAATGAAAATTCAATGCCCTCGGGGATAAATGCCCTGAATACTGACAACGTTAAAGGCATGGCGAAAACCGATACGCCTGCGGCCAAAGTCGTTAGCAGAAAAGTCTCTCCCATGAGTTGCCCCATCAAGGCACTGCGGCTGCCGCCCAACACTTTCCGCATTCCTATCTCCTGCATCCGCTGCGCAGACTGTGCCGTGCTTAAATTGATAAAATTAATGACCGCGATAAGCAGAATAAAGAGCGCGACGCCCATGAGACCGTAAAGCGTGGGCAAATGCGCTTTGCGCGAATAATTGTCCCTGTAGTCTTCGTTGAAATGCAGGTCGGATAAAGGCTGCAATTTCGGAACAAACAAAAAATCGCCTGTGCCGCGATCCGGCCCGAAATGATTTTGAGAAAATGCCGCAAGTTGCACTTCCACATGGGCAGCTGTTGTGCCGGGGGCGAGTTTTACGAAAGCTTGCGACGCCGACCAGACGTCGTTCCATTCGTCGAGGTTGATTTCCTTTTGGAGTGGACTGGCGCTTATTGTGCTGTAAGACAGGAAATCCGTAAAGGAAAAATCAGTGTTTCCCTCCCACTCCCGCACGATTCCGGTCACTGTCGCTTGTATAAAGTCCCGGTAAATAAGGGTTTTGCCCAGCATTTCTTGCACGGGAATCTCGCCAAAATAAAGCCGCGCTTTGCTTTCTGAAAGCACCACAGCGTTCGGTTCGTTCAACGCCGTTTGCGGATTCCCGGCCAGCCATTCGTACCGGAAAATGTCGAAATACTGAGGTTCTGCCACAATGACTTGCGCTTTGCCGCCAGACATGTCGCGGCGTTCAAAATGCTTCGGTTCGCCGGATTCGCCGGGTACGAGCACTTGCGTTTCAAGGTTGTGAAAGGCCGCTACCGTCTCTAAGCCGCTCACTTCTTCCCGAATAGCGTTCGGGACGGCGCGAGGGGCAAATCCCAAAGGCTTGAATTCATCCGATTTTCCAAATTTACCCTCCCCGACTAACCGATATATCCGCTTGTTGTCGGGGTGAAAAGTGTCGTAACTCAATTCAAAATTGGTGATGGTGTAAATAGCCAGGCAGGCCGTTATGCCCAAAGCAAGCCCAAGCAGATTGATCAGTGCGCCGGACTTGTGTTTATTCAGGCTTCTCAGCGCGATATGGAGATAATTTTGAAACATGCAGTATGAGTTGATGACTGAAGAGGCTGCCTCACAATGTTTTTTGACAGGGTCTACAAGATGACAGTTTTTTTATTGAAAATCAATCACCTAATTCATATCAATCTGTAAATCCTGTCAAACATTTAGCTCATGATACAAACTCGGTTTTTACGAAAAACAAAACAACGTTCCGGCTTGTCATCACTCGCTTCTAAGCGATTTAACAGGATTCGCCAGCGCCGCCCGCACGCTCTGAAAACTCACCGTCAAAAACGCGACGACCACGGCGATAATACCCGACAAGGCAAACAACCACCACTGAATGTCAATACGGTAGGCAAAATCCCGCAACCATTTGTCCATGGCCCAATAAGCGATTGGTATGGCGATGACAATGGCGAACACGACAAGTTTCAAAAAGTCTTTGGCCAACATGCTGACCACAGAAGCGACGGAGGCACCTAGGACTTTGCGGATGCCAATTTCCTTGGTGCGTTGCTCCGTGGTGAACGCTGCCAAGCCAAACAAGCCAAGACAAGACACTAAGATGGAGAGCAAGCCAAAAATGCCAGCGATAGTGCCGACGCGCTGTTCCGCTTCGTACATCCGGGCAAAAGCGTCATCCATAAAACGGTAACTGAACGGCTGGTCGGGCGAGAGGCTTTTCCAGTTCCTTTCCAATGCAGCGATGACCGATGCCGTCTCCGCGCCTTTGTAGCGGAAGCAAGCATGGCCGCGAGAGGCTCCCAATTGGAAGCACAGGGCACCGATATTGTCGCGTAGGCTCGACCAATGGAAATCTTTCACCACCCCGATAATGGTCAGAGCCATAAAATCTTCCGGTTTGGGAGCCTCCTGAAAATTGCGGTTGGGTACATAGATTTTTTGGCCAATTGGGTCAGCGAAGCCAAACTGCCGGGCAGCCGTCTCGTTCAGAATGACTCCCGTGCTATCTGTGACGCGAGCGGGATCGAACCCCCGGCCTTGCACAATTTCAATGCCCATGGTGGCAAGATAGTCGCCATCCACCCGCCAGTGTTGCATCGAAACGGCATCATTCTGGTCGAAGGATTGGCTTTTTGAAAATATCTGGTCGCTGCGGTTGCTCGGCACCGGCAGGAAGCCCGATACGGTGGCGCTTTCGATAGCCGGGTGCTGGAGCATTTCCTCTTTCAATCGGTAGATTTTGTCGCCAAGCGCATAGGCATCGTTGAGCACGATGACCTGACTTTTCTCAAAACCGAGTTTTTTGTTTTGAATAAAATTCAATTGATTGAAAACCAATATGGTGGCAATGATTAGCGCGACGGAAATGGTGAATTGAAACACCACGAGCACACTGCGAAAACGCCCCCCTTTGCCCAAGCCAGCCACTTGACCTTTCAACACCCGCAAGGAATCGAAGGCGGACAGGAAAAACGCGGGATAACTCCCCGCCATCAAACCCACGAGTCCTATGGTGCCGAGCAGCAAAAGCCAAAACAAGGGATGCCCCCACGGCATGCTCAGGTCGCGGCCCGTCAAGTCGCGATACCACGGCATGGCCACAGCTGCCAACAACACCGCCAAAGCCACCGAAAAGGCCGAAATGAGCGAAGACTCGCTCAAAAACTGACCGACAAGCGACGAACGCGTGCCCCCCAATACTTTGCGCATACCCACCTCCTTAGCGCGACCCGACGAACGGGCGGTGGCGAGATTCATAAAATTGATGCAGGCGATGAGCAGGATAAACGCTGCAATGGCGCTGAAAATCCACACATAACGAATGCTGCCGTTGGGCGCCAATTCTGCCTTGAGGTCGGAATGCAGGTGAATATCGGTCAGGTTTTGCAGGTAGTAGCGGGCATATTGGCCAGTCTTTTCCACCTCTTCTAAGGTGGTGCCGAGTAGGGCCCGCACTGTAACCCTCACCTTTTCGGTGACGAGTTTTTCAAACTTTTGATTGAACGCCGCAAGGTCAGTGCCCTTGCGGAGCAGCAGGTAAGTGTTGAAGTTATTGTTACTCGCCCAAAAAGGCGGGTCGTTTTTCAGCTCCTCGTTGCCATTCATGGATAGCAGCAAATCCGCTTTGAAATGCGTGTTGGCTGGAATGTCTTCATAGACGGCTGTCACTTGCCAACGCTCGTTGTTTTCGAACACGAGTGTTTGGCCCAAAGCTGCTTGCGGTGATGAAAAATACTTTTCCGCTCGGCTGCGCGAGATGGCGACCGTCTGAGGTTGGGCGAGACAATTGCGAGCGTCGCCCTCCAACACTTTTATGGGGAAAACCTCAAAAAAAGAACTATCCACCGTCAGCACGTGCTCTTCCTTTATATTTTGCTGAGCGGGTCCGTCGCGTTTCACCAAATACGAGCCGTAACTCCTGAATCGGCACCACGCTTCTATTTCGGGCAGTTCGGCTGCTGCTTCCGGTGCCACGACGGAGCCTACTGTCGCCAGTTGGTGATGGTGGCCGCCAAATTGAATATCGGCGCAAGGGCGGACGATTCGTTCCGAATATGGATTCCAACGGTCGTAGCTCAGCTCATGCGCCACATATAGCACGATGAGCAAGCAGGCGGCAATGCCGATGGCCAGTCCCGCGATATTGAGCGACGAATAGAGGGTGTGCTTGCGAAGGTTGCGGAGCGCGAGCTTGAGATAATTTTGAATCATGGTCACAAAAGCTTGATGTGCTATACCATGCTCCATACCTCATGCCGAAACAAGTCACTCCTGAAAATCAGTCTATTGTGGGGAAAAGTGCCGGAGCGGGATGTCCGATTTCGGACAAAATTGTGCGAGAACGGACGAGGCGACGATTTCAAAAATCAGAAAACCCAGCCCATTTGTTGCCGAATTGTTCCCAGAACGCCAACACCTTGCCTCGTGCGGGGTATTCAGAGTAAATCTCCCCTTTTCGGATGCATTGGAGCACATGAAGGGTGGGCTTGGAAACATCGTCGGGCAAGTTGTGGATAGGCAGCCACGCTACGTCTTTGAACTTTTTAGGCTCCAAAGACTCCGGCTCGCCGTGAAATCGCGCGGCCTTGAAATAGAGCACCAGTAGGGTCTCGTCTTTTTTCAGTTTGTGGCGGTGCAACACATGGACCAATGTCAGGTCTTCCGGCTCCACATGGATGCCTGCTTCTTCGGAGGCTTCGCGGGCGAGCGCCTCACGGGCGAACTCATGTTCTTCCACGTTGCCGCCAATGAGCGAGTAGCGCCCGCCATTTTTCTTGGTTTGCCTTAGGCAGAGTATCTTTCCGTTTTCCTCAATGATGAGCCGCACTGCGAAAATGAGCATGGCGAACGAGCGGATTAAGAATGAAGAATTTTTTGTCTGTCGGCGCAAGTTAGGCGCAAGTCAGGAAAGGTGATATAAAGTTTTCGTGAAAACACAAAAAGTAGCGGCCGGACGGCAAAGGACAGGACGCTACAACAAGAAGAATCAGCCCATCATTCTGCGTAAATTTCCAAAAGCGCCGCCTGCAAATCATCTTTTGAAAGATTTTTGGGTGTGAGTTCCTTGCGCAAGTTGGCACGCTGGACGCGCACCTCCGACTGGGTTTTGTTGTACAGGTCCACTTGTTCTTTGGTGCGCAGGATGCGGCGAATGCTCCCCAGCGTGCCTTTTTGCACGTTTTCCAATTTGCTTAGGTATTGGCTTCGATTGCTGGACTGAAGCGGGGCAATCTCTTCGAGGTTGCGAAGTTTGCGCTGCTGCACACCATACATTTCCTTGGCTTGGTCGGCGTTGAGGGTATATTTTGTCACCAGCTTGTCGGTGGCTTCGCGGGCCACGGCATCGTTGGCAGAAGCGGCACCGGCCGGGGGCTTGGCCATCACTTTTTGGGCGAAGGATGCAGTGGCAGTCAGGAGGAAAAGGGAGAATGCGAGTATCCGTTTCATAGTTTTTGAAAAATCAGATTTGAGAAAAGAGCTCCAAAAGTAGGGAATGTTTCGAGAAGGCGGGTGAAATGCTGGTACAATTAGGGGGGCAAATCAAAAGTGTCTTCCTCCGTGAACGTGTCTGGATTTACGAAAGAAACACCCCCCTACGTTTTGGCAGGTGGTTTAATTGTTTGCATCAGCGGAGCCAGAATTCTCCGATTGCGATGGGCCGCACTTCAAAGAATCTATAGTTGTTGCGGTAGAGGGCTTTGAGTATAGGGGAGGGATAAACTCAATGCAATTGAAGAAACACGGCTAGTGAAATAAGCTGAACATTGCGGATAGGTGCCAACGTAAGCAGGTCTTTGTCGCCAGTGACGATAAGGTCGGCTTTTGCAGATTCCGCGAGTTGAAGGATGTAGTTGTCATCTGGGTCACGGCAGATATTCGGCAGAGGAATATTTGGTTCGACAATTATGGCAACTACTTGATTCAAGGCATCCAAAATGCGATTAACCTTGTCAGCAGGTATGCCGAATTTTTCGGTCAGCACTCTTGTCAATTCATTGACAATGCGAATCAAGGGTTAGAAAATTGACTTCATTTTAAGCGACTTACGTTTACGAAACTTTTGAAAGTTTCGTAAACGTGGGTGCTTAAAAATATGATTTTCAACACTTCGGACTTTCCAACTTCCCTCCCAAAAACCTTCCCGTATAACTCTCCCCCACCTTCACCAAAACTTCCGGCATACCTTCAAAAACAAGATTCCCGCCCTCTTTGCCACCTTCCGGCCCGAGGTCAATCACCCAGTCCGCCGATTTGACGACCTCCATATTGTGCTCCACTACGAGCACCGAGTGGCCTTTTTTGCTTGGAGGATTTTCAAATCTGTTCTGAATGTGACTCATTGTCCGTTGTCGAATCCGTCACACTCTCGGACTTTTGTCAAAAATGCTCTGGTGGACAACAAGTTGCGAATTTTCGGAAACAAGGTTAAAACGCTTAGAGAAGAAAAGGGAATGAGCCAAGAAGCACTCGCCTTCAAGGCCGGATTCGACCGGACGTATATCAGTTTGGTGGAGCGGGGTAAGCGCAACCTCTCACTGCTCAATATCTGTCGTTTCGCTGAGGCATTGGATGTAAAACCCTCTGAACTCTTGAACGACTTTTGACATGGCGCTCCACTACACCCAACCGCTTCCGGCCACCAACATTGAATTCAAGACTACTTTTGGCCAATCGGTTTTGATTGATAAGTCTTTGATTTCAAAAGCGATAAACCAAACACACGAGGTTTTGGATAAAATCAACAGGTTCGAGGTGGATATTTTTGAAATCTTGGGAATGAGAAATTTGAGTGCGTTTATCGGAGAACTTTTCGCGGCTGCGCTTGCCAAAAATTCAAAAGGCTTTTTTCTGAAAAATCCGCACCAAGATGGCTATCCCGATTTATTGGTGATGGATGAGCAAGGAAAACAACTTTGGGATGACCTGAAACTTCGTTTGCGCGACAAACAACCTTTCAGCCCATTTGCCAATGGCGGAATTGAAGTAAAAGCAACTTGCGGGAGCTTGCCGACACCTGCTGTATTTCTCAAAAAAGGACTTGCCAAGCCAGAAATCGGAGACCAACGAATTGACTTTTTGACTGGTTATGATTGGAAAGCACATCACCGCGACACTAATAACTTGATTGGATTGCTTTGGGATTTCATTGGTGGGGTACCGCGCATTGCGGCGGTTTTCTTCTCCGCCGATTTGTCGCCTGCCGATTGGGGCGAGATTATTCAGCCGAAAAAAGGGGGCGGCAGAACCACAAGCGTCTCAATTATGCCTCGAAGTGGCGTGAAAAAAATGTACGAGGGAATAGTGTATGTACTTGACGATAAAGATATATCACCTTCTTGAACAAGTACAACAACAGCAATCTTATCCCGCTGGCTCCTGCACGGTGAACAGTTGCAGTTGAATATGGTGACGTTGCTGAAAAGAAATTTCTTCCAACTTTTTGCCTTGCAACACATCGCACAAGAGCCGCACGATTGGCTCCAACCCTTTTGGAGGAATACTCTCCCCAATGATTTCCCGGATAGATTTGTCGCTCAACGGCTTGCCGTCGGCGCGTTTCCAGAAATACTCATATTCGGCAATCGTGTGAATGATGAATGCCTCGTAGAGTGACAGTGTCCGATGCTGTTCCGGGTGCAGTTTGCTGTCGCTGCAAGCGTAGGAGAGGTTGGTCGTGAGCGCGTTTTGGCCGGAGCATCCCAACGCATCCGTTTGTAGGCACTGGTAAAACCGTTCATCAGGCGGTATTCGCCATTTTCAATGACCCAAGGGCGCGGCAAAACAGCGTCGCAACGCTGACAACGAATAGGCGTGTCCTTTTTCGCCCGGTTGATTCCTTCTTTCGTTCGCTGGCTGCCATGTGTGGAGTTCCGCTCAAACCCGCATTTAACACATTGATTGTCAAATGCACTTCGTTCAGGTGGCGCGTTGGAAACCCAAAAATATTTCTCGTCGTCCAGCAAGGGAACCCGATGGTATGGAATTGAGGAAGTAGCTGATTTTGGATTTTGCGCATCCAACTTGGGCAAATGAGAAATGGCATCGCGCACTGTCCGCCAACGTTTTTTGCCATAAGTTGGCGTATCCGCATGGGTAGTTTCTGGGATAAACGAACCGACCAATGAAAAATATTCTTGGCAGCTGGTATCGTTGGAAAAAATGGAAATGAGCCTTTGCCGTTTTTGCGGAACACCGTAGTCGGCGAACTCAACTGTTTCTCCCTTGCCGATGTATTCTTCACCCAATTCTTCTTTGATGTATTCCAAAATCAGTTTGAACTCGCCATCAGGAGTTTCAATCAGTGTGTTCTCCATTTCTGGCACGTTCTCCAACAAAATCAATCGAGGGCGGAGTGCTTTGGCGATTTCAATTACCGGGATAATCAGCCGGTTGCGCTCATCCGGCTTTGGGTCGAATCCCTTTGCGAATGTTGTTCAAAATCGTTCCTCGCCCGTTTTTCGACATTCCTTGACACGGCGGCGTGGCATAGAGAATATCCAATTGTTTCCCATTCAAACGCTTTTTTGTCTCTGCAATAATCTCCTTTTGCAAAGCCCACACATCTCCATGAAAAACATGGGTCTCCGGGAAATTGCACTTCAAAACCTCACAACGGTCGGCCAGCAATTCGTTTGCCACCAATAGGTCAATTGAGTTGGCACGCAATACCCAATCGCCGATGCCACCCGATGCGAATAAGCTGACTGCCGTAAGATTCATTTGTGACGAATTGTCTGCAAAGATAATCAATTTTTTTTGCCATTCAGCTTCTGTCCCAAAAACCTTCCCGTGTAACTCTCCTTCACCTTTGTCAAACCCTCCGGCGTGCCCTCGTACACAAGATGGCCGCCTTCCTTGCCACCTTCCGGCCCAAGGTCAATCACCCAGTCTGCCGATTTGATGACCTCCATGTTGTGCTCCACCACGAGGACCGAGTGGCCTTTTTCCACGAGCGCGTTGATGGCTTTGAGCAGCTTTTGGATATCATGGAAGTGCAGCCCCGTCGTGGGTTCGTCGAAGATGAAAAAGATGTGGCCGCCGGAATTTTCCCGAATCAGGAAAGAGGCGAGTTTCACGCGCTGCGCCTCGCCGCCGGAAAGGGTCGAGGACGATTGACCAAGATGCACATAGCCCAAACCCACATCGAAGAGTGGCTGGATGCGCTCCGTGATGTCTTTGTTGCCCTTGAAAAAATCAAGCGCCTCCTCGATGCTCATGTTCAGCACATCAAAAATGCTTTTGCCTTTGTACTGCACGTCGAGCACTTCCTGCCTGAAGCGGCGGCCTTTGCATTCCTCACATTCGAGGTGGACATCGGCGAGGAATTGCATCTCCACCACCTGCTCGCCTTCGCCTTTGCAGGTCTCGCAGCGCCCCCCTTCCACATTGAAACTGAAATGTTTGGGCTGAAAGCCACGAATCTTCGAGAGTTGCTGGCTTGCAAAAAGGTCGCGGATGTAGTCGTAGGCTTTGACGTAGGTAATCGGGTTGGAGCGGCTGCTTTTGCCAATCGGGCTTTGGTTGATGAACTCCACGCGGGTCACTTTTTTGAAATTCCCTTCCAAGCCATCGAAGGAGCCGGGCTGTTTGCCGGGGTTGTCGGGCAGGTGTTGCATCAAGGCTGGGTAAAGAATGTCGCGCACGAGGGTCGTTTTGCCAGAGCCTGAAACGCCGCTCACGACCGTGAGGCAATGCAGCGGGATTTGGACATTGATATTTTTCAAATTGTGCTGGCGAGCGCCTTTCAAGAGCAAAAACTCTTTGGCCGGGCGGCGAACTTTTGGGGTTTCAATCGCCATTTTGCCGCTCATGTATTTGGCCGTGAGGCTTTCCGGCGCTGCGGTGCTTATTTTGGAGAAATCCCCCGCATAAACCACGTTGCCACCATGAACGCCCGCCTCCGGCCCCATATCCACTAGGTAATCAGCGTTTTTGATGACTTCCTCTTCGTGTTCGACCACCACGACCGTGTTGCCCAAATCGCGGAGTTCTTTCAAAACCTTGACCAAACGCCCCGTGTCGCGCGGGTGCAAGCCCACAGAAGGCTCGTCGAGGAGATACATCGAAGCCGTCAAGTTGGAGCCGAGCGTTCGGGTCAGGTGGATGCGTTGGGTTTCGCCGCCGCTGAGGGTGTTCGAGATGCGGTCGAGCGTGAGGTAGCCGAGGCCGAGTTCGACCATGAACCGCAGGCGGCTGTTGATTTCCAAAAGGATGCGTTTGGCGACTTGGCGGTCATGCTCGCTGAGTTCAAGATTTTGAAAAAATGACAAGACCTCGTCGAGCGGCACGCCCGTGAGTTCCGAGATGTTTTTGCCGCCAATTTTCACGCACAATGCTTCTGGGCGCAACCGTCCGCCTTCGCAAGTGGGGCAGGTAGTTTTGCCTCGATAGCGAGCGAGCGCGACGCGGTTCTGGATTTTGTAGGTTTTGCTTTCCAACTCCTTGAAAAAAGCGTCAATCCCGTAGAAATACTGGTTGCCGCTCCAAAGCAATTTTACCTGTTCTTTGGTCAGTTGCTCAAATGGCGCATGGACGGGAAAGCCGAACCGGTGGGCGTGTTGGAGCAATGGCGAAAGCCATTCGCCATACTTTTCGCCTTTCCACGGAGCCACCGCACCGTCGTAAATTGATTTGGTTTTGTCGGGGACGACTTTGTCGGGGTCAATGCCGAGGATGCGGCCATAGCCTTCGCAGGTGGGGCAAGCGCCGTAGGGGTTGTTGTAGTTAAAGAGTTGCGGCGTGGGTTCGGGGAATTCGATGCCGTCCAACTCGAAGCGATTATTAAAATGTTGTTGGTTGCTGGTTGTTGGTTGCTGGTTCGTAGAGTTGACAATTTCGATAAGGCATTCCCCTTCGCTTTCGTAGAATGCCGTGTTCACCGAGTCGGCGAGGCGCATCCAATCGCTCTCTTCCATGCCGGAGGTGGAAAAACGGTCAATGAGGATGTGCAAACCTTTTTCATTGAAAGTGTAGGCTGGCTGCTTTTTGTCGAAGCGTTTTTCGGTGCCTTCGAGGATGTCCTCGATGCGGAGCGTCTCGGTTTCAAATTGCACCCGCGTAAAGCCTTTTTGCAACAAAAGGTTTAGTTCTTGTTCGAGGGTGCGTTCTTTATATTTTTTCGGGAAAGGAATCAAGACGAGGCCGCGGGTGCCGTCGGGTTGTTTTTTAATAAAATCAATGACATCGGAAACTTCGTGCTTTTGAACAACCTGACCTGACACGGGCGAGTAGAATTTGCCGACGCGCGCATAGAGCAGCCGCAAAAAGTCATACACCTCGGTCATGCTGCCGACGGTGGAACGGGCGTTGCCCGTCGTGACGCGCTGCTCGATGGCGATAGCCGGGCAAATACCCCGGATGTAGTCCACATCGGGTTTTTTCATGCGCCCGAGAAACTGCCGGGCATAACTGGACAAGCTTTCCACATAGCGGCGCTGGCCTTCGGCGTAGAGCGTGTCCATCGTGATAGACGATTTGCCGGAGCCGCTGACACCCGTGACGACGATGAGTTGGTTCTTCGGCAGGCGCAGTTCCACGTTGCGCAGGTTGTTCGTCCGTGCACCTTTTATGATGATGTGTTCGGGGTCAACGAGGTCGGTATCGTTGTTCGTTGTTTGTTGCTCGTTGTTTGTTGTTGCGAGGGAATTTTTCAAAATCGTGTCTGTCATTGCGCAGGAGCATAAGGGCGCAAAATTGCGAAAAAACTTTTTGTTTGCAAAGTAGCGCCAGCTTTCCAGTTGGCGAAGGTGCGCCAACCTTCTGGTTGGCGTTACGCGCAGGTTTTAAAAACCCCAAAGAAGATGGCGAGCCAGACAAGTCCTTTGATAAAAAAAAATAAAAAACCACCGACGCCCAGTCGGCGGAGCCATGTTTTCCAGTCTTTTTTTTCCATGTTCAGAAGTGGATTTTCCGGGTTCGGCAAAGTATTGCGAAATGAGCAGCAAGCCGTCCGGTAGTTTTGCGTTTTATATTTCACGCCGTCAAGTTTTTGCCATGATTGAAATTGTATTCCATCCAAAATCAAGGGAAGCAATCGTGAGCATTTTAAAATCTTGGCGAATCGTGGTCTAACAATTGGTATCCCCCCGACAAGCCGCCTCCGCACATTTTGCCATGCAACGTTACGCCCTCTTTACATTTTTGCTCGTCATTTTCCTGTCATCGGCCATGCCGGCCTGCAAGCACGACCCGTCCCTGCCCGGCGGGATTGACCCCGACCCCACAGACACTACTGACACCTCCACTGGTGACAACACAGGTGTGCCATGCAGCCCCGACTCGGTATATTTTGAGAATCAGGTATTGCCAATACTTGTTTCCTATTGCACTGAATCGGGCTGTCACAATGAAGCGGACAGACGCGAAGGCGTGGTGTTGACCTCCTATCAAAATCTTATGGCTACTGTCAAGAACGTGACCAGTAACAACTGGGACAAAAATGAGTTGATGGAAGTGCTGCTCGAGGATGACCCGGACAAGCGAATGCCATATCAGAAACCCGCCTTGTCGCAAGCACAAATCAACCTAATCGCCACTTGGATCGAGCAAGGGGCCAAGAATAATGGCTGCAACGAAAACTACGGTGCCTGCGATACCGTAAATGTCCGATACAGCGCCTTCGTGCGCCCGCTCATTCAAGCCAAATGCCAAGGCTGCCACAGCGGAAACTCGCCGCAGGGCGGCATCAACCTCACCACCTATTCAAATGTCAAAACACTGGCGAGCAATGGAAAATTATATGCTGCCGTGACGCGCTCGGTGAACTGGATGCCCAGCGGCGGCCCCAAACTTGACTCATGCACGTTGAGCAAATTAAAGACATGGCTTGACGCAGGCGCTCCCGAAAATTAAGAAACGACTTTTAGTAAAACGAGCGCTGCCACTACTATTATCTTTGGCTGTCAAACGTTCAACTTTTTTCTCAAAACATGAAAAAAACACTCTTTGCCAGCAGCTTGCTCGGCGCATTCGTAATGCTTTTGGCGGCCCCCTCTGGTTGTTATTACGACAACGAGGAAGACCGATTCCCCGATTCCAATTGCGACACGCTCAATATGAGATACAGCGTCGAAATCACACAGATTCTGCAAAATAACTGCTACAAATGCCACAAACCCGGTGGCGCGACTTACTCTGAAATCCCTTTCGAGACCTACAATCAAGTGAAAGCTATCGCTGACAACGGGAAACTCGTGGCTCGCATCAACGATGCCAACGCACCCATGCCCCGAGAAGGACTTATGTCGCTCTGCAATCGCCTGAAAATAGAGGCTTGGGTAAAGGCCGGTGCCCCGAACAATTAGGTTCGCCCGTCCGACAAGTCAATCAGCCAACAATCAAAAAATAACCAATCACCATTTTTTTGAAATGAGACGCATCATCTATTTCCTACTCGCACTCGCTTGCTTAGGCGCCGCGATTGGCTACTACCTCTGGAACAAACCCCATGCGGATATGCAATCGGCCAAGACCGATTTGGTCGTGGAAGCGGCTGCATTGTTCGGCGAATTCGACACCGACGAAAGTGCCGCTGATGCCAAATACCTGAACAAAACCATTGCGGTGTCGGGGAAGGTCAAAGAAAGCACCAAAGCCGAAGATGGAGCAGCGAAGGTGATTCTCGACACGGGCGGGGACTTCGGAGTGCTTTGTGAGCTCGACCCCCTAAGTCAACACCCTCGAACCGACTTTCCCATAGGCGAAACGGTGACCTTCAAGGGTATCTGCACAGGCTTTAACTTCGATGTGCAGTTGACCCGATGTGTGGAAGTGAAATAAAGGGTCATTTAAAAAGGTCATTAAAAGTCGTTTTTGAAATTAAAAAAATGACTTTTAATGATCTTTAATGAACCCTAATAACTTTAAAATTTCAAACTCAAAACCTGACATCTCATGCAAAAACGCTTGTTCATCCTCGCTGCCCTGTTCGTGTTCGCAGCCCCCACATTTGCCCAAAAATACTTCACCCGCGACGGCAAGGTGAAATTTTTCTCCGATGCCTCCATGGAAAAAATCGAAGCCGTGAACAAGAGCGCCACCGCCGTGCTCGATGCCGCCACCGGCAAAATGGAGTGGAAAGTGCTCATCAAAGGTTTTTTGTTTGAAAAAGCCTTGATGCAGGAACACTTCAACGAAAACTACATGGAGTCGTCGAAATACCCGAACGCTACGTTCAAAGGAGAAATCACCAATCTGAGCGAAATAGACCTCAGCAAAGACGGCACTTACAAGGCTAAAGTCAAAGGCAAAATGAACATCCACAACGTGGAAAAAGACATGGAAACCGCTGGCACCATCAAGGTAAGCGGCAATGCCATCACGCTGCACAGCGAATTCCTTGTGAAATGCTCCGACCACAACATCAAAATCGAAGCGGGCAAAGTCGCCAACATCGCCAACGATATCAAGGTCACGGTGGATGCCACATTGAATCCGATGAAGTGATGGGGAGCGCAAGGTTGGTTGAAGGGCTTGGAAGGCTCAAACAATTTGATTTCAGCAAGTTAAACTTTCTTCTCAGCCCTTCAACCTCTCTCGCACCCACGTTTTTCTAAACCATCTGCAAGGAAATCAATCTCCTATATGAAAAAAACAAACTTCTTCCTCCTGCTCTTTTTTCCCCTGAATGTCGTTGTGCTCCATGCGCAGAACGACGACTTGCTCTCGCTCTTGGGCGATGAACCAACCACCGATTATGTCACCGCAACCTTCAAAACCACTCGCATCGTCAATGGGCACTCCATCGAAAATGTCGGCGAGGGCGTGCTCGACTTCAAAATCTCGCACCGCTTTGGCCCCGTTCGCAATGGGCTTTATGATATTTTTGGCCTCGACGATGCCACCATCCGTATCGGTCTCGACTATGGCATCAATGACCGCCTGATGGTCGGCGTGGGGCGCGGCGGGCGCGAGAAAGTGATTGACGGCTTTGCCAAATACAAATTGCTGCGCCAAAGCACCGGCAAACGCAATATGCCCATCACCCTTTCTTTACTGACCAACATGGAGGTGAAGACGGTGCGATTCGCCGACCAAGAGCGCGACAACAAGTTTACTGACCGGCTATTTTTTGCCAATCAACTGCTCATTGGGAGAAAATTTGGCGAGCGCCTCTCCTTGCAAATCATGCCTACCCATGTGCATCGCAACCTCACGACCACTCGCGACGACAAAAATGATGTGTTCGCCGTGGGAGCGGCGGGGCGCATCAAACTTTCTCGCCGCGTCACCGTGAATGCCGAGTATTATTATGTGCCAGAAGGCCAAGTCGCCACCCCCTACGCCAATTGCCTCGCGCTTGGATTCGAAATCGAAACGGGCGGTCACGTTTTTCAACTGCATTTCACCAACACCTCCTTCATGAACTATTCGGGATTCATCACCCAAACAGCAGAAGACTGGTTTTTCAACAATGGCGGCGGAAAACTGATGAGCGGTGCGCGGTTCGGGTTCAATATCTCAAGGGTGTTCACTTTGAAAAAGCCAAAGGGATTTGAGTAAAAAAACTGAAAAAGCTATCTCAAAAGGTTGATGAAGGTTTATCAACCCTCATCAACCTTTTGAAATCCTCTCAATTTTTCACCACCAGCTCCGCCCCCTCCTGCCCCACCAGCGTCCCAATCGCCACACCCATGCCGCTGAGCCGAACGGCAACCGCCACATTGGGCGACACTTGCTCGACAATCGGTTTTTTCACCGGGCCAAGACCGAGAATCCCCGTCCACCAAGCATCAATTTCGACTTGCTGCTCGGGACAGATAACCTTCTCCAACAACTCGAGCAAAGCCCTCCGAATCAGCTCGTTGCTGCCGAACTCATCCGTTTTTTCTTTTTCCAAATCCAAATTTCGACCGCCGCCGAGCAGAATGCGCCCGTCCAGATTCCGAAAATAAAAATAGCCCCGGTCGTAGTGAAAACAGCCCTCCACCGCGAGTCCGCGAATCGGCTGCGTGACCAAAACCTGATTGCGGGCCGGGTACACGTCGGCTTGGGGGAGCAGGCGTTTGGCAAAACCATTGACCGCCACCAAAACCTTCGGCACCCGAATCGTCCAGCCCGACTCCATTTCTATCTCGACCCCTTGCGACGAATCCGTTAAGTCCTTGATAAAGATGCCGTTGAAAATTTGAATCCCATCGTCGAGCGCCTTTTTCAGCAATGCCGACATCATCTTTCCCGTGTGCACCTGACCTTCTGCCTGATTCAAAATCAGGTGTCGCACCCCTTGAAACCCGAATCGCGGGAGCCGTTCGTCCACGACTCTATATACCTCCGGGTGGCCCGTTATTTTCCCGATTTTCTGATTGAAGTCGGAAATTTGCGCTCGGCATTTTTGAAAAATAGCCTCCTCGTCGTCGGTGAACATCTCATAGCCGCCGAGCATTTGAAAATCAAGGTGTGCGTCGCCCACGAGCGCACGCAGCCGCTGCAAGCCGCGCCAGCGTTTTTCCACGACGGCCAGCACATCGTCCTCGCTCATGTTTGTGAGGTCGTCGAGCAGTTCGGTCATGGAGCCGAAACAGGCGAAACCCGCGTTGCGCGTACTCGCGCCTATGGGCAAAGGGCCGCGTTCGAGCACCGCGACCCGGAGTTTGGGGTCGAGCGTTCTCAGGTGAATCGCTGCCGCAAGACCGACGATGCCGCTGCCTATGACCGCGACATCGAGGTCTTTGAAAAACGTTTCGCGCTCCCAATAACTGAGTTCGTATTTTATCATGACTGGTTTGTTGAACTTTGCCGCGAAAATGACTTTACCTACGCTCTCGCCACCCGTTTTGCGTTCGCCGCTGCGCCGCCGCGTGGGGCGTTTTTTTTATATTCATAAACGGCGTTTCGAGTGGTTTTTTGACAACAAAAAATATGCGAAGCAAATTGAAAAACCACTTGAAGTGGTTGTTTTTCAACACCATACACCTTTGCTGAGGCAGTTGAAAAACGTGGAAATGTATTTGCAACACAACAAGGTGACGAACTTGCGTTTGGCCGCGGCGAAGATAGATGGGCTGATGATTTGGCCGGACGAGACTTTTTCATTTTGGAAGACAGTGGGCAACCCGACGGCGCGGCGCGGCTTCCTCGAAGGTCTGGTTTTGGAAAATGGCAGGGTTGGGAAAGGCATCGGTGGCGGTTTGTGCCAAATGGGGAACCTGCTTTATTGGATGGCGCTGCACAGCCCGCTCACGGTAGCCGAACGCTGGCGCCACAGCTTTGATGTGTTTCCTGACGAAGGCCGCACGCTGCCTTTCGGCTCAGGCGCGACGCTGGCATTCAACTACATTGACCTGCAACTCCGCAACGATACACAGCAGCCCTTCCAGCTTCGCGTCTGGCTTTCGGAAACACATTTGCACGGCGAAATCCGCACCTCGAAACCGCTTGCGGAGCGATACGAGGTCTTTGAAAAAGAGCATTTTATCCGGCACGAACCATGGGGCGGATACTCAAGGCACAATCGCATCGCCCGGCGTGTTTTCTCGGTCGAGAGCAGCGAGTTGCTGCGCGAAGAGCCAGTGACGGAAAACCACGCACTCATGATGTATCAACCTTTTTTAGCGGATACGCGATAGACTGTTGACATCAGACAGCTACTTTTGCCACCGCGAGAAACCAATAGTCACCCAGCACATCAAATATTGCCATGATTCAACGCATACAAACCATTTTTCTCCTTTTGGCATCGGCGGCGGGTTTTGGGCAGTTTGCTGCTCCATATCTAAGCACTGAACCGGGCAATTCCGCCACTACTTTGCCTGTTTTGGCCGACCATGTAGTCAACCCTATGGACAATCCGGGTCTATTGGGCTTGTGCATTTTGAGTGGGATAACTTCGTTGGCGGCCATTTTTCTGTTCAAAAACCGCCCATTGCAGGCGCGATTGGCTGGCGGTGCGGCGATTGCTTCTGTTTTGCTGGGGGCGCTTGCGGTGTTTGTCGTTTTTCAGACCAAACAGCAGTTGCCATCCGATGGGGCAGTAGCCTATGGGCTTGGCTTGGCGCTTCCGGCGGCAGCGATGATATTGAACTGGCTGGCTGCTCGCTATATTCGAAGGGATGAACATCTGGTGCGTTCGGCAGATAGGCTCAGGTAAGCACGATTATTAGACTTGTTGCGGTGGAGGGCTTTCCCTTCGCCAAAGCCCTCCACCGCAACAAGTCTATTCCATCGCAGACAGCGCAACCGCGATTTCGCCCGCCAATTTTGCATTGTTGACCACCAGCGCCACGTTGGCCTCCAAGCTTTTGCCTCCTGTCAGCGCCTCTATTTTTGCCAGCAAAAAAGGGGTAAGGGCTTTGCCGCGTATCAGCCGCTGTTCGGCTTCTTGAAGCGCATGCTCAATCACGCGCTGCATTGCCTCAAAATCAAGCTGGTGTGCTTCCGGGATAGGGTTGGCGACGACTGCCCCTCCGCGCAGTCCCATCGCCCATTTTACTTTCAACAAGTTGGCCACCTCTGCTGCCGAGTTCAGGCGATAGTCCACACCAAAGCCGCTTTTTCGAGCATAAAACGCAGGAAAATCATCTGTTTGGTAGCCGATGACTGGCACTCCGAAAGTTTCCAGATATTCCAACGTCAGCCCCAAATCGAGGATGCTTTTTGCTCCGGCGCTCACCACCGCTACGGGGGTTTGCGCCAATTCCTGCATGTCGGCGGAAATGTCCATCGTAATAGAGGCGCCTCTGTGTACGCCACCTATGCCGCCTGTGGCAAAAATCCTTATCCCCGCAAGGTGCGCGATGAGCATGGTGGAGGCCACCGTTGTCGCGCCGTTTTTCTCTTGGCTGATTAAATAAGGCAAATCTCGGCGGCTTGCTTTTGGCACGGTTGTTCCTGTTTTGCCGATGAGTTCGATTTCGGCGGTGTTGAGCCCTGCTTTTAGTTTTCCATTCAGGATGGCGCAAGTGACAGGGATAGCACCAGTTTGGCGCACCGTTTTTTCCACGAGCAACGCGGTTTCCACATTTTGAGGAAATGGCATCCCATGCGCGATAATCGTGCTTTCGAGCGCCACCAAAGGGCGGCGGTCTTCAAGTGCGGCCCGGACTTCTGGATTTAGTGCTAAATGCTGGATTTTCATCGGCCAAAATTTTTCGGGAACAAAGGTTGTATTTTTTAAACACCTGAAAGTACCTTTGCCCCGCTTTTGAAATAAGCAGCCTCATTAGCTCAGTCGGTTAGAGCGGCGGACTGTTAATCCGTAGGTCCAAGGTTCAAGTCCTTGATGAGGCGCAGAGAGCCACCGTAAGCGCGGTGGCTTTTTTTATTTCATCATCAAATCAAACATCGAATGAGTCTTCTCGCAGTCGGAACAGTCGCTTTTGACGACATCGAAACTCCCTCCGGGCGTGCCGAAAAAGTCGTCGGCGGCGCTTGCACCTACATCTCACTGGCCGCCTCACATTTTGTGAAGCCTGTCCAAATCGTCTCGGTCGTGGGCGATGATTTTCCAACCGATGTGCTGGATTACCTGCGGAAACGCGGCGTTGACCTCGAAGGGTTGCAAATCAAACAAGGCGAAAAATCCTTCTTTTGGGCAGGCAAGTATTACCGCGACCTCAACACCCGCGACACGTTGGACACGCAACTCAACGTGCTGGCAACTTTCGACCCTGTGTTGCCCCAAGCGTATCAAAATGCCGAATACCTGATGCTGGGCAACCTGACCCCACAGGTGCAAATGCGGGTGCTGCAACAACTCAAGCGCCGCCCCAAACTCGTGGCGCTTGATACCATGAATTTTTGGATGAACACAGCACTTAGCGATTTGCTGAACGTGCTAAAAAAAGTAGATGTGCTGACCATCAACGACGAGGAGGCCCGCCAACTTTCCGGCGAACATTCATTGGTAAAAGCTGCGAAACTCATTCACAAAATGGGACCTAAATTCCTGATAATCAAAAAGGGTGAGCATGGTGCCCTGCTCTTTCAGCAAGGAGAGGTCTTTTTCGCGCCAGCACTGCCGTTGGCAGAAGTGACCGACCCCACCGGAGCGGGCGATACCTTTGCGGGAGGCTTCATGGGCTGGATGAGCAAAACGGGCGACCTATCTTTTGACAACATGAAACGCGGCATCATATACGGCTCGGCAATGGCTTCCTTCTGCGTCGAAAAATTCTCCATCGAACGACTGAAAGGATTAACCCCTGCGATGATTCAAAAACGGGTACAGCAATTTGCCGACCTTGTGCATTTCAAAATTTGAGGCAACCTCAAATGTCGGTTTCGTACCTTTTCAACGAACTGTGGGCTATACTTTGACCGCTCTGACGGCGTTTATTTGACCTAAAATTTCGATTCGGATGCGACTTCTTTTTCTCTTTTTCTTCTCATTTCCCCTAATTGCCAATGTTTTGACCGCACAAACGGTCTCTGACAAGCTCGAGGCTTACTTTTCGTTCAACTCTTGCAAAGGCGTGGACGACAGTGGGAACGGCTCCAGCGGCGCACTCATTGGAGACGTTGAGTGCAGATGCGGCATTGGTGATTCCTCGTTTTATTTCAATGGCGACGACGCGGCCATTTACTTTGTCGGCCCCTTCGCAGAAGTCTTCACGACGAGTGATTTCACGGTCAGTTTTTACATGAAAACTCCGCAAGGACAGCAACAGGGCGGTTCGCAAATAGTGATGTCCAAACAACAAAGCTGCGACACCAAGCGAGCCTTCTGGGTGCGCTACGCCGCCAAAACGCGCAAAATCACTTCGGGCATCAGCGAAAGCGACACTTTGCTGGTGACGGTTTCCGCCGATTTGGACAAAGGCCCTTGCTGGCAACACATCACGCTTACCCGTAGCAACCAGCGTTATTCCATTTATGTGAACGGTGTGTTGAAAGACCAAAAAAACTCCACCGCGCGAATTGACCTCACGAACAATGCGGTGTTCAAGGTAGGGGAACCCATTTGCCCGCTCGACCAACCGTTCATCGGCGAAATTGACGAGGTACGCTTCCACAGCAAGGCACTAAATGCCGATGAGGTGAAACGCTACGACCTCAAGGCGGACAAAATACTGAATGGAGACACGCTGATTTATCTCGGCAACTCTTTTCAGACCATCACTTACACACCCTGCGCCAAGCAGTTTCTTTGGTCGCCCGCGACGGGTGTTTCAGACCCGCTCAGCCCCAACCCCATTATCACGCCAGCAGCACCCTCGCTATACACGGTGACCATCGTACACGACAACAACTGCCAAGCCGTTGACAGTGTTTTTGTGAATGTCATTGACCCCGACACGTTGGATTGCTCCCGTATTTTTATTCCCAATGCGTTCACGCCGGGTGGCTCGCCGGGAAGGAATGATGCCTTTGGCATCAGCAATCCTTTTGCGGTTCGAGATTTTATCTCCTTCGAAGTGTTCGACCGATGGGGCGGGCGCGTGTTCAATGCGCTGACGCCCTTCGACACTTGGGACGGCACGTTTGGAGGGAAACCCACCAATCCCGGTGTGTTTTTGTATCGCTTGCGCTATAAATGTGAGGGGGAGGAACTCGTGCGAACAGGGAACCTGACCCTGTTGCGATGATGGCTTGATTGTATCGCCCGCCATAAATGTTAGCCCCTGCCGGAGAAATCCTTTTTCTTCAACAGGGGCTAATTTATACCTTAATTCCCAAAAAAATCAATCAAACAACTATGATTGTCCTTCCTGATTTTGAAGGAACCGCAAACTCAATTCTGTCGAAATCTTGATGACATCAAGTCCATTGACTCGCGTTTCTTTCTGGCCTTTTCCGCAAACTCAAAAAGCCCACCCTATGCCGAACTCCGCAGAGGGAACAAAATTTCCGCTCACTTTCCCGTAACTGGCGCCAGCCTCCACAAAGATGTTTTTTGCAACATTCCACCGAAGGCCCGCGCCACCAAAAGGCGAAAATTCCGTCGCCAAAGGCTCGATTTCCAAAGGCAGAGCAACGCCCGCGATTTCCGCCCCGCTCTCGCCTTGCATAGGGAACTGACCGCGCACACCACCGCGCATATATGGGCGAACCCTCCCTTCCGTGAAGAAAAAAGCCAAATCAGCCTCCGCTAAAATTCCTGACGACGCGGCGCTCAATGTGCCTTGAAGCGTTTTCGGCTGCGGGGGGTCGTGAGGAAATGGAGGCATGACCAGCACCGGAACCGTGCCCGACCATTTCGTTTGAAAATATTGGCCGCCAGCACGAATCTCAAAACGCTTGCCGACCCGAACACCCAAGCGAAGGCCGGGCATGGCGCTCGTCGTTCCGCTCATTTCGACGCTTTGCGAAGGTTGGCCGGAGGGGTTGCCGATAAAAAATTCGCCGCCGAGCCTTTCAAAAAGTTGCTCAAAAGTGCCGGGGGTAAAGGCAGCCTTTTGGAGGTCGGCGAAGGGAACGTTTTCAGATGGAACGTCGCCCAGCGGGAAGGCGCCGATAAAACTCACGTTGAATCTCTGCGATTTGGCAGTCGGGACGATTTTGGCCTCTGCGCCGACGAGGGGGATGTTGTTCCAAATTGATTGAGCGCAAAGAGAGGAAACAACGAGCAGCAGCACGAGCACGCTTATTGGGATACGGAGAAGCAGCGACTTTTTCATAACAATTGCTTTTTTAAGTGGAAAGGGGAAAGGCTTTTTGGGGTCGGGAAAAGTCATTTCAGGTCTTTGCAGTCGCCAAACAAACCTTTCCGCACCGATTTGCCCCCTACTGCCTTGCAATCGGCTTCGGTTTTTACGCTGCCGAGGTAACTGCCAGCCGCGCAACCTTTTTTGTCGTAGCAAAGGAGATAATCCGGTTCTTTCTTGATTACTTTCGCTTCGTTGCCCACGGCTTGGAAGGTGTTCCAAAAATCCACCACGCCGCCTTGCACCTGGTTTTGCGTTTCGGCAGGTTGTTTTTGGTAATTCTGCCCCGTAGCAGCTTCGTACTGCTTCACCGTGTTTTTGGAGAAATCGTCTATTTTGTAGCCTGTGCCGGTGAGTTCGGCGGCGTAAATCCAAAAAGTCTGCTGAATGACCGACTCGCGTTCCTTGTCGGGATTGCCCGAAAACGGCGTCGAGATGTTGCCACTGCTTTTCATGCCATCGTAGGCAGCGGTGATGCGCGTCAAGGCTTCGAGCAGGACGGGCGCTGCTTCTTTCGGGTGTTTTACGAGGTCAATGGTGTGGCCGAGAGGGTTGGAAGTGCCGGGGTTCAGCGCCGAAGAGCCTGCCGCGGGTTTCCAGCCATTGGCGTTCGAAGGCATCCAATCGGCGGGCAACGAACCTGGGGAAATCCAATCTTTCACGGGCGGCATCGTGCCATTGGCAGGCACCGGTGGCGTGTGGATGTCGGCGCAATAGCCTTGCAACGGCACGTTGACGGTGGAGCCGGGTTGCACCGTCACAGGAGTCACATTCGGCACGACGTAGGGCTGATGCTGGCCGTCGGACGGAATGAAAAACGGGCCAACTTCAGTTGTAACTGCCTGGTTGGTTGGGTTATACAGGGCCAAGGTCGCAATGTGGCCTGTGGTGCGGCCTGTGCCGGTGGCCGAGCAAACCAATGCGCTCTCTGGGAGGTCGGGGACGCTTACCAAAGCCCCTTGTTGAATTTCACCGATTCGCTTACCATCCCTTGTCCAATACCAACTTCGCACCTTCGTTTTCTCCTTGAATTGTATAGTGATAGAACTGCCATTGGCTACTGTTCCACCAGCGTAGTCTTGGGGCGATTTCCCTTCTCTTGGGAAGTCGGAAAATATCCCGCCAACCTTCTCGATGCCCATAACTTTTTCAATATTAACGGGAGGTGTGCCTTCACTTAAAAGAATATGCAGGTCATTGGCATCTTGTCCGGTATTGTTCGGGAAAGTGAAGACCGTTTTTTCCTTGCTTTCGTTTTGAGCCGCGATGTTTGCAAGAGGAGCAGTGATTATAAGTGCATATAGTAAGATATGCCAGATTGAGTTTTTCATGACTGTACTTTTTTGTTGGTGAAAAAATCAGGTTTGAACTCGAAAAGAGTTTTGCGCAAAACCTGACACAAAGATTGGCCGGCGAGGAGGCGGCGAGCAAGTACAGTTGAAGTGGCTTTTCAGCGAAAAAACAGGCTGATTTTGGCCGCTTGGCGAGCAATTTATTTTTCTAAAAAATTGATTTTCAAAAAAATGGCTTTGAAAACAGCTTGTACGCGAAAACGGCTTTTTCGCAAAAAACCTGTACGCCGGAATGGGATTTCAGTGAAAAAAAGTAGTTGCCGGAATATCATTCCGGCGTACTTCGTACTTCAGCGCCCCAGAAACTCAAAAATCGTCTCGATTTCGTCGAACGATTTCACGCCCACTTTCTCCTCTTCGCTGCCGACGAGGCTGAGGCCGGCGGGTTTCAAGGCTTCCAAAATCAGGGGGAGTTGTTCAGCAGCCGCATCAATTTGGAGCAAGAGGGGGTAGTCGGCGCAGGTTTTTTGCCAAAAATCTTTTCGCTCAAAAACGGCAGCCACGCTCGGCATTTTCACCAAAAAATACGAAACGCAGGGTGATGCCGCGTGGAAGAAACGCTCTTCGGCGCTATTGGCCTCTGTCTCCAAAATAACGGCAAGCCCCTCCAAATCCGCCAATTGCGCCGCGTAGTTGGCCGTAACCTGCACCGCGTCCAAGCCGAAAAACGAGGCCGCCTCGCGCACGTATTCGACGCGGGCGCGGGAGAATTCGCCGACGATTTTCGGCCCTTCCACCCACTCGCGGATGGCCTTCATGTATATTGGGTCGAGGTAGCCCTCCGAGCCTTCTTCGAGGTTGAAGCCGAGAAAATCAACTTCTTTGGCAGCAAAGTAGCGCGCGTCGGTCAGGTTGGTGATGCGGGAAGCCTTTATCAACATGGGTTCGATGGCTTGATAGATGTGTCCACACGGCTTTTGAAAGGGCTGCCGCGAAATGCGGTCGGGGCAAAGATAGGCGGTTGGTCTAGAAGTGTGTCTTTTGCTTTGTCGGAGGAATCGCGTTTCGGGGCCACGCAACAGCCCAAAAAGAATTGCCATTTTTGCGGCTTCAAAATTTTCGCCCGACCGTAATATGCACTACGAGAACACCCTCGAATTTGCGCGTGCCCAAGATGCCAACGACCCGCTCCGTTCTTATCGGGAACAGTTTGTCTTTCCTCAACACAATGGCACCAATGTGCTCTATTTCTGCGGCAACTCACTCGGCCTTCAGCCGAAAACCGTTCGCCAGGCGCTCCTCGACGAGCTGGACCAATGGGCCGTGCATGGCGTGGAAGGCCATTTTCGCGGCGACTTGCCATGGATGCACTATCACAAATTTCTCACACCGCAGACTGCTAGATTGGTGGGGGCTTTGTCGCACGAGGTGGTGGTGATGAACACGCTGACTGTCAACCTGCATCTGGCAATGGTTTCTTTTTATCGGCCCACGGCTCGCCGCTACAAAATCATCATGGAAGCAGGTGCCTTCCCCAGCGACCAATATGCCGTGGAAAGTCAGGTGCGCTGGCATGGGCGCGACCCTGACCGGGCGATAGTGGAAGTGGCGCCGCGAGCAGGAGAGGATGTGCTGCGCACGGAGGATATTCTGCAAATCATTGAAAAAGAGGGCGATGAGACAGCATTGGTGCTGTTTGGCGGGGTGAACTATTATACCGGGCAGTTTTACGATTTGGAAAAAATAGCCGCAGCGGCGCATCGCGTGGGTGCTTATGCAGGCTTCGACCTTGCACACGCCGCAGGCAACCTCCCCCTTCGCCTGCACGACTGGGACGCCGACTTTGCGGTGTGGTGCAGCTACAAATACCTCAACAGCGGCCCCGGCGGGCCAGCAGGCCTGTTCGTGCATGAGCGCCATGGCGACAATGCCTATTTGCCGCGTTTTGCGGGTTGGTGGGGCCACGACGAAGACGAACGGTTTCTCATGCAAAAAGGCTTCAAACCTATGCGCGGCGCCGAAGGGTGGCAACTGAGCAATGCACAAATTTTTGCGTTCGCGGCGCACAAGGCCAGCCTCGATATTTTCGACAAAGCGGGCATGGGAAATTTGCGCGAAAAAAGCTTGCGCCTCACGGGTTTCCTGGAATTTGTGCTACGGGAGGCCAATCGAGAAAAAAATCTATTCCGCATCATCACGCCCGCTTCACCCGACGAGCGCGGCTGTCAGCTTTCTCTGCTTACCGACGGGCGAGGAAGGGCGCTGTTCGATTACCTCACGGCCAATGGCGCCATTGCCGATTGGCGCGAGCCTAATGTGATTCGGTTCGCGCCGGTGCCCCTCTACAATTCATTTGAGGATGTGTGGCGCTTGGGCGAACGAGTGAGGAAGTTTTGAGGGTTTCAGCCCACATGGATGTTCATCCGGGTGGGCCGAAACCCTCATGCCCACGAACCTCATATCCCCAATGCTTTGCCTACAAAGCCGCCCAGCCCGCCTGCTATTTTGCTCGTCAATCGGACGGCGAAGGCATATTGATGGTACTTTTTCTTGAATTTGGGAGCAAGGTCAACAAATGAGTTTAGGTAAGGCTTCTTGGTCATGCGCAGGCCCAAATCCACTTTTTCGACGGCATTGAGTTGCCCTTGCCATTTTTGGGTGTCGCTGAGGATTTTGTCAATGTAGCGTTCGTTTTGGTCGTGGTATTTTTTCACGAACTTCACGCTGTTGGCGGGATTGACAAAGTTGAGGCTTTGGTCCATGAATTTTACATAGCTCTGGGCGAGGCCATCGAGTTTTTGTTCTGCCGGGATGTTGCTTTCGGCCAGGCGTTTCAATGTTTTGTGGTGCTCGGTCAGCCAGCGATTTTGCTTCCAAACGGCGCAATTTGTTTGGGTAAAGACTAACCCCAAGAGGAGCAGGAAAAAGGTGATTTTTTGCATGAGAAGTGCTTGAAAAATGTTGGCGGTAATAACGCCTAAATGTTGGCGGCTTGTTGCCATCGTCGCCATATTCGTTGAATAAATTTGAATTAGGCGGAGGCTTGCTTCATTTGCCCCTTGATTTTCATAGACCTTTGCGACACTTCGGGGCGGAGCAATCGCGACCCGAGATTTTGAAGAAATTTTGACTGCATGAGACCGCAACTTCCTGATATTGAAGCCTATTACAATGGCACCGATTTCGATTATCGCGCCATCTGGAACCGCCGGCGCTCTGAGGTGGCGGTGCATTTTGGGTTTTACGACGACCATGCTCGCCACCACGCCGCCGCGCTCGACAACATGAACCGGGTGTTAGCGGATTGGGTGGGTATAGCGGCAGGGGAGCGGGTGCTTGATGCGGGTTGTGGATTGGGCAATGCGTGTTTTTGGCTGGCCCGGCATCGCGGGGCGCAGGTGGTGGGCCTCAACATCGTGGAGCGACAGATAGCCGACTGTCAAAAAAGAGCGCGGCAGCAACAGGGGCTGGGCATCTCCTTTGTGCAGGGCGATTTTTGCAAAATGCCGTTTCAAGACCAAAGTTTCGATGTGGTGTGGGCTTGTGAAAGCGTCTGTCACACGGCTGAAAAGGCGCAATTTTACATGGAGGCTTTTCGAGTCCTGCGCCCGGGCGGGCGATTGGTGATGGCCGAGTATATGCGCACGACACGTCCCGTATCGCCGGCGGGCGAACAGTTGCTGACAAATTGGTTGCGCCCATGGGCTATTCCAGATATTGACACGATGGAAGAGCACCGTTCCCACGCTGCATCGGTGGGTTTTCGAGAAATTGAGATGGTGGACGCGACACCCAATGTGCGCGTTTCGCTTCGCAATTTGCACAATATCTCCAAACGATGGCTGCCGCTAGGGCGCTTGCTGCACGCTGTGAGGTGGGTAAGTGACGTGCGTCTGGGCAACGCACAGGCCTCCGTGCGACAATACGAGGCGTTGCTAGCTGGCGCATGGGTGTATGGGCTGTTGCGGGCGAGGAAAGAGAATTTTTAAAGGCCTCTTGCCGCCCCCCTACCGAAAGCAGCAATACTATCCCTCTCAAATCAGCCCGCGCGATTTCAACTCCAAGTATTTGTTGATAGTGTTGAGCGTCAGGTCTTGCGGCTTGGTCAGAATGGCTTGTATGCCATATTGCCGCAGCTTTTGCACCATCTCCTTTTTTTCCTGCAAGAACTGTCGCGCCACTGTTTGGCGATAGATGTCCGCTGTTTTTTGCACGTCCTCTTGGGCGAGGCGGCGGATTTCGGTATTTTCAAAAAAAACGACCACGAGCAGGTGGGAGCGATTGAGGCGACGTAGGGTAGGCATGGCTCGCTCCAAGGCATAGCTGCTCTCGAAGTTGGTGAACAGTAGCAACAACGAACGCGCACCGATGAGCCGACGCACGGCTTCGTAGAGCAACTCAAAGTTAGACTCGCCGGGGCGCTCTTTTTCGCGGTAGAGGGCTTCTAATATGCGGCTTAGTTGGCTGGTATCGCGTTCGGCTTTAAGCGTGGCACCAATGACATCGGAAAAGGTCAGCAGCCCAGCCTTGTCTTGTTTTTTCAGGATGATGTTGCTGATAGCCAAAGTGGTATTGATGGCGTAATCCATTAGGCTCAAGCCCTCGAAGGGCATCCGCATGACCCGGCTTTTATCCACGATGCAATACACTTGTTGGCTGCGTTCGTCCTCGTATTGATTGACCATAAGTGCAGCGCGACGGCTCGAAGCCTTCCAGTTGATGCTCCGGTAGTCGTCGCCTTGCACATAGTTTTTTATTTGCTCGAACTCGTAGGAATGGCCGATGCGGCGCATTTTTTTAATGCCGGTTTCGTGAGCAATCTGGCGCATGGCTCGCAGCTCGTAGCGTTTCATTTGAATGATGGAGGGATATACCGCCACATCTTGAGGTTGCCCGAATATCAGGCGGCGTTCCAGCAACCCCAGCCGCGTTGCCACGAAGACGTTGATGTTGCCAAATGAGTAAATCCCACGCGAAAACGGTGTCAGATGATGCTCCAGTTTTCGGGGCGCTCTGGGCGGTAGGTTCAACGCGACCTCAAAATCGCGCCGCTGAAATTGGAAGGGCAGTTCATCGGCAATCGTCGCGCGATAAAACACATTGCCTTGGTTTTCAAGATGCAAGGTCACAGGGTTGGGGTCGCTCAGAGAGAAAACAGGGTTGAGGATGCGCTCGCAGACAATCTTGGGCTGGCGGCCATAGAGCAACGCCGCATCCGCCACCGTCAGCGCGAGCGCCACTATGAGCGCGGTCTGTGCCAAAGGGAACAACCAGCCAAAGGGATATGCCAGCGCGAAGAGGGCGGCCACGCTGCCAAAGAGCCAGAAAAAGCGATTGCTGAGATACATGGTTGGGCGATTCCTATGGGTTTTGCACCCATTGACCTTTGTTCACAATGCCAAGCACCTTGCCCGTGAATTTTTGGCCGATAAAGGGTGTGTTGCGCGATTTTGAGCGAATATCGTTTTCCCCAAAAACCCACTCGGCATCAGGGTCGAACAGGGTCAGTTCGGCACGAGCGCCGGGTTTTATTTCTGGCAGCGGCAACCCCAGCACGTGACGGGGTGCCACTGCCATTTTTTCCACTATATCAGTCAAGGAGAGTTGTTTTTTGAGAAATGTTCGGCACAAGGCAAAGGTCGTTTCCATGCCGAGCATTCCGAATTCCGCAAAGGGAAACTCCAAGTTTTTTGCTTCCTCATCCCACGGGGCGTGATTGGAGCAGATAAAATCAATAGTGCCATCGGTCAGTCCTTCAAGCAAGGCCTCTGTGTCGGTTTGGCTGCGCAGGGGCGGCAACAACTTCCAGTTTGAGTCAAAATCAGCCAATTTTTCATCGGTAAAACAGAGATTGGCTATGGCGACCGAAGCCGTGACGGGAAGTCCGGCCATTTTCGCCTCACGCACCAACGCCACGCTTTTGGCGCTCGACAGCAGGTGCAAATGAAGCCGCCCTTCCGCGTATTCGAGCAGCTTGAGGTCGCGCTGCACTATGATTTCTTCCGCCAACGCGGGGATGCCTTTCAGGCCCAGCGAGGTACTGACCACCCCTTCGTGCATCTGCCCTCCCGCAGCGATGCTTTTGTGGTGCGGCTCATTCATGATGAGGCCATCGAAAGCTTTGGCATACTGCATAGCCCGTAGCAAAAGGCCTGCATCCTGCACAGCCCGCCGACCGTCGCCGAAGGCAATCGCGCCAGCCGAGCGCATATCAAACAATTCTGCCAAATCCTTGCCCTCACAAGCGACAGAGACGGCACCGATGGGGTGAAAAGTGACCGGCTCGCGCTCGGTTTTGTTCTTCACATACAGTACTTCGGACTTTGAGTGAATGGCAGGATGGGTGTTGGGGAAACACGCCACCGAAGTGAATCCCCCTACTGCTGCGGCTCGGGCGGCTGTGTGCAAATCCTCGCGGTGTTCGTAGCCGGGGTCGCCAGCCTGAATGCCCACGTCGAACCAGCCGGGCGAGACGCAGGCGTTGGCCGAGGCCCACACGGTAGCTCCTTTTTCGGCGGGCAGGTTTTCGCCAATGGCCTCTATCACGCCATCGCGGATGAGTATGTCCTTTGGGCGTTTATCTTGTTTTTCGCCGACGACGCGGACGTTTTTGAGTAGTAGCAACATGGCTTTATATTTTGTGCCAATAGTTGTTTTTCGACACCCAACCCGGCTCTCGACGGTAAAGATTGAAATCTTTTTGCCGAATCAGCACCTCATCCAAGAAAAAAGGCTCGAAGACCCCTCTTTTTTGAAGAAAAATGCGCACATCGGAGTTGTCCTCATGAACGGTGAATTCCAAGTCGAACAAAGCCCAGCCCTCCACAAGGCTTTTCAGATAGAAACGCAGCCCCTCGTGTCGGAAGTTGATTTCGTGTCCGCCGGCGCGGCTGTGTTGAAAAATCTTCATCTCGTGGGTCATGCCCATATCCTGCTTCACATATATCCAAAGGCTGATGTGGTAGTTGCCAGCTGGCATGGTGTTGTTCCATACCCACGCAGTGTCGCCCATGTTCCCTTGATATGCGCCCTTTCCTTGAAAAAAATGAGTCGTCGAGGAAAGTGAGTCGTAGGATTGATGATAGAACCACCCTTGCGCTTGGTCGCTTTTCCAATTTCTGCCGACCGTGTGGGATGCAGTGTTGTCCATTTCAGCCGACACGGCGAGGGAGTGGTTTTTGGCCCAGACGCGCACGCTATCGGGGAGGAGCGACATGATTTTCATGCCTTCGTATTCTTTCACCATGACGGCAGGCCCCAGTAGGTGCGGATATCTGGCCTGCACTTGTTCCCATTGTGTGGGGTTTATCATCAGCGCGATGGGTCGGTTGTCGGGCAATTCATCGAGTAGCTGCGGCGATTCGAGTGGCTCGAACGAGAATTGCACGGACTTGATGGTGCGCCCTACCGAAGTGCGGCTCATGAACACGCCCATGTCTGGCACCCCGCTGTGAAATGCAGTGGTCAACATTCGGCGAAAATGAAAGCCGTCAATGTCGAGCCAGATGTTTTCCGAACCGACATGATAATAGGGTAAGGGCATCAATGCCTGATAGGCCGAGAAATCCACCTCTGCCAGCCAGGGGCAATCGGCGATGGCCATGTCGCGTTGGCCGTAGTTGGGATTGAGCGGTATCCGCTTTATCTGTTGAAACACACGGGCTTCGTAGAGCAGCAAAGCCAGTGGAAGCAGGGCGATGACCCATCGAAAATGTCGGGAGAAGGGGATTGTTGTATCGGCTTTTGTTTGCCCTGTGGGCACCGTGTTTTCGGCGGGGTTTGCGTTGGCGTCTTTGTCAGCAGTAGGGAGCTTTTCAGGCAAGTCTGTGTCAACGGCCTTTTTGGCTGTTTTTTCTTTTTTAAAAAAACCTTTGAACCGGGCGCTGTAATTCCAAACGACATAGAACATCACCACATTTATCACATAAAAGAACGCCCAATTGAATCGGCCCAAGCCTCTGAACTGACGCAACGGTCCAAAATAATCGGCTATCCATTCCAGCCCTTCAATGGCAAATGGGAAGCCGCAGGCAAAGATGAGCAGCACAAAGGAAGTGATGAAAATGCCCGACAGGTATCGCTTGTGGGTGCGGTGATAGGCTGCTTTCTCCCACGAAGGCTCAAACAACCGAAAGCGGCGAAAAAACACGGCCCAAAGCGTAAAGGCAAAAGCCGCTATCCCGATGTATGCTCTTGATTCAAAATCTATGCGCCGAATGGGGACTATATTTTTGTCGAGCCATTGATAGAAGGGAAATTCGGGATAGGGCAAAAACACGCCTTCCCAATAACCTATAAAAGAGGTGAAACCATAAGGGCTGGAGGGCCGGTCGGTAGCAAAATCGGACCAGCGAATCCAGATGTTGAGCAACACAAAAGGCAGTATCACCATGACCACCAAGTGGCTGAGCCTTACCCGAAGATTGCGCCACGACGGGTCGAAGCATAGCTGAACCAACGTGTATAAGCCCAAAAACAGAGCGGATATCCCGAAATAGTAAAAATGCAGCTGCGCGGCGAACCAGACGAGAAAGCCGATTTGCAGGCTTTGGTAGCGCCGACTGTATCTTTCTTCATAACGACACAAGAGCAAGAGCAACAACGGAAGCACCCATGTGTGCGCGAGCGCAAAGTGACCGTCAATGCGGTTGTTTTGCGGCGACAAGAACAGCATCCCTAACGACACCAACCCTGCATACCAAACAGGCAAGTGCAATTTGCGCAACAAGAGAAACAAGACTCCTGCCCCGAACAGAAGCGAGATGGCCACGATGACGTTCATGATGCCCGTCGTGCGCCCGCTTATATCCGACACCTTTGCGCTCCACCACTGCATGGCAGCACTGATAATCGGCTGGTTGTCAGTAAAAAGCACATGTTCCCCGAATGGATAGCTCATGCCGCCGTAGTGCACATAGCTTGAGTCGTGGGCAACGTGCCATGCGGAGGTCATGTAGTTTTTAAGGCCATCGGGCGATTCGCACAACATATAGTCGTTCGGTGCCTGCAACCAGATGCCGTGCTTCGCCCATATCAGGACAAACGCTACTGCCAGCACTGCCAGTAGCCCCCAAAACGTGTACGACCGCTTAGGGTGAGTGAGGTCGTGGAAGGTGTGTTCTATTTTTTCAACTCCTTTCATCTTTTTGACTGTCTATGCCGTTTTCCTCCGGCGCACCAACAACCAGATGAAGTTGCGCCCTTCGGTGGCAAGTATGCGCCAACCGACCTTGCTGAACGTGACGCCCTCGCGCAATTCCACAGCAACAGGTGTGACGGAGACTCGCCCGTTGGCCAGCATGAGAAATTCGAGGTCGAACAGGAATCGGTCAATGCTTGTCTCCAGAAATACCCGTTTCCCTGCCGCATCAAACCCTTTCAATCCACACTGTGAGTCCCCGATGGGTTGGCGCAACACATTGCGAAGCAGCCAACGCAACCCTTTGGAGAGCCACCTCCGAAAGGCTGGCACTTGGTCATAGTAAGCTGTGTCGCGGTTGCCCGCCGCGATGCCGCCGTGTTCGCGCAATGTGATTGCGATGCGTCGCATACTTTCTACGGTGTAAGGAAAGTCAGCGTCGGTTACCAAGTGAAAATCCGCCTCCGAGGCTTTCACCCCCTGCCGAAGCGCATAACCTTTGCCGCGATTGCCGGCATAGGTCACTATCTTCACCTCGGGCAAAATTTCTGACAAACGATTGAAAATCAATTCGGCATTTTCGCTCGTCGAGCCATCGTTCACCACGATAAGCCCCGTGTTGTCCACTACATCGGCCACCGCTTCTCTGAAAAGGGAAAATCGCGCAACCAACGCATCCGCCCAACCCGTTGGCGGGTTGTAGCATGGCACGATGACGTTGAGGCGCGTGGTAAGTGTTCGCAAAATATGGGCTAACCTGTTTTGGCGGGCAAAAGTAGGAAATGTAGAGGGTGTTCGATGTATGAACTGGTTTTATACCTTGATTCGCTTGGATTTGCCGGATGGCCGTGATTGATGCACCTGATTTTGAGCAGATTGATATCGCAGCCATGCCCGAAACTTGGCGGCGCTAGGTATAGGTTCATCCGCACCCATGAAGCTCTTTTATTTTTTCTGTCGCATCCGAAAATCCAAGGTCGAAAAACCGCCCGCGTCGAAATGCTCTATCTCGATGCGGTGTTGCCCCCCAAGTCTGACCGTGATTTCGTCGGTTGTTGGCTCATGCACGTTCCAGTTGTCAATGAGCAGCTTGCCATCCAGAAAGAGCCGAGCGCCGTCGTCGGAAGTGAGCTCTATGACATATTCGCCCGGTGCAATATCGAAGGCGGTGGTGCTGTGCGTGGCAAATCGGTCTTCGTTGACTCCCTCGCCGGGGCTTCCCCACCAAGCAAAGGCCAGTTCATTAGCTGTTTTTTCCATTGCGGGTTTTTGTTTTTTCAGCAGGGAAAAATGCTGCTCATGCCGCAAGGGGTCGTTAGTGTCGTCATAGTTGAAAAAACGAATCAGCCAATCAAACTTTTTTTCAAATCGCTGAAAATCAAAAAAATGGGGTTGACCCGCAGGTGTTTTTTCTCCAAATTCCGACACTATTTCCTGTTGGCCAACGTATTCAAAAGCGACGTAGACGGCCTCGCTTCCGGGAATGCTTTCGAGCGTCAAGGTGTGAGGCAAAGTGCCACGAGGGTTTGGGGGCGAGGCAAGCCCTCTGATTTGTGCGATTTTCCATTCGCCGGGTGGGCCGGCAAGTCTCAAAGTATAAGTCATGGAGCCGTTGTTGCCGGGTTCCATTTTTTCCAGTATTGCTGCGGGGTATTTGAAGTTATACGGCCCCCATTCGCCCATGATGATGTGCTGGCGGCCTTTTTTGTCGTTGGGCACCATGGCGAGCATACCTCCCGGGAGGCTGTCAGGTTCGTTGAGCTCGCCGTATTGCACATTAAAGACCGCATAAGGATTTTCGGGGTAGCCATCTTTGCTGAAGTTCAAATTTTTAAAGGGAGCGAGCTCGGGGTGTGCCCATAGGTCTGCGAGTTGCGCTTCGGTGCCATATATCTCGTTGCGCCAGAATTTCAGATTTTCGTTGGGCTTGGGTGTTTCCAACAATTTTTTGAATTGCAGGAAAATGTTCTCGCCATTGACGAGCGTGTTTTGTGAGGCGCTGATGTGAAGCGGTACGCGCGTTCTCAAAAAAATATTGCGGTCAATCATGTTGCCTCGGTTGCGCGTGTCGCGTTTTTGCGCATAGCCCCAATCGGCAGGTTGGCTTTCGCGTGCCCATAGGCGGATGCCCGTCGAGTCGTCCTGAATCAAATTGAGCTGGATGGTGTCGTTTTGTCCGTGTTCTATGGCGATGGCGGTTTGGCATCCCGTTATCATGTTGGCATAGATGCGAGAGTCATAGCTATAGCCTCCCCATATACCATAGGTGCAATCGGCGATGAGATTGCCCTGAATGCGATTGCGCGAAAAAGTGACTTCCACCCCGTTGGTAGGGGCATAGCTGAAGTCGTTGCCAAAAATGAGATTGTCGTTGCATCCGCCCTCGCCCGTGTCCATGGTCGTCTGGCCTGCCCAAAGGAATAGCCCGTCGCCGGAATGGGTAGCCGTGTTGAAAGCGATGAGGTTGTTGCTGCTTTGCTCATAGACGAGTATGGCGGCAGAGTCCTGCCCTCGTTGGTAGAATCCATGCGAATAGCCGCGTACGTTCCAGCCCAAGCGATTGTGCATCACGCGGTTATTGTTGCTTCGATAGAGACCGACACCCAACCCCGAATTGAATTGGAAGGCATTGTTGAATACTGTGCCCTCTGTGCAGCCCGTCATCAGTAGGGCATTTTGGTTGCCTGTGATGTGGCAGTTTTTGACTGTGGGGCGGAGGCAATTTCTGAGGTAAATGCCTGCCCCGTAGCGCAGCCACTCGTCCTGCTCGTTGTGATGATAACTGAGCCAGTCCGAGAAGTCTTCCCGCTCGCGGATGGAGCGAAGGCGTGGGCGATAGTTGTAGGAGAAGTCACAATTTTCGAGGGTCAATGCTTCTGCGCCATCGGCCAACAAAGCTACTTTGTAGCCGTGAGCCTTTGCGTTTTTGAGCACGATGTTTTTCCCTTTTATCAATATGGCGAGGCCATAGAACTGGTTGGGCAGCTGGCTCGGTTTGCCACCATTCAGGGTGGCATCCTGAAAATCAACCGTGATGTTGTTGCCTGATATGGTGATGACGGGTCGAACCGCCGAGGGCACAAAAGCTGGCACTTTGTCGAACAGGTCTGTCGAATCGCCCGCGAGCGAATACTGCGCCGTTTTGACACGGCACGACTCTTTGATGGTCATGCCTTTTTTGAGCGTGATTTCAGCGGTTTGGGAGAAGAGCAATTGGGGCAGCAATGGCAGCAACAACAGAAAAAGGCGCATGGATTCTTTCTTTATACCCAGATTAAAGAGGATTTGAGCCTGGCCGTTGATAAGGCAGGGATGCTCTGGTTGTTTTATGTGATTGTCAAAGGATTGCGAGTTCTCTTTGTTAAAAAGTGGTTTGTCTTGATTTTATACTTTGATTCGCTGGGATTTGTCAGTTCAGCATGCTCGCTCTCCCTGATTTTGAAAAGATTGCGCTTTTGGCCATGCCCAAAACTTGGCAGCGTGAAGCATAACAAGGGGTTGTGCCGATTTTGAGTGATATTCCGTACTGGGTTCATCGTTCATCACTCATAACTTATCACTAACCTGCGAAGGTCAACGTTCTCACGGCTTGGTTCCGCTTGTCTCTTTCAGATTTTCTTTGAAAAACTGTTCAATTTTCTCGAACAAATGCACCCGGTCTTTGCCCAACACATTGTGCTGATGTTCGGGATAAACGAAGTAGTCAACCTGTTTGCCTTTGCGCACGCACTCGCGTATGTACCGCATCGAGTGCTGCCACAACACCACATCATCAGAAGAGCCGTGAATCATCAACAAGCGGCCTTCGAGGTTGTCAATGTACTTGAAAAGACTGCTTTTTTCATAGCCCTCCGGGTTGTCTTGCGGGGTATCCATGTATCGTTCGGTGTACATGATTTCGTACATGCGCCAATCAATCACTGGCCCTCCCGCGATGCCGCATTTGAACACGCCTTTTGCCTCCGGGCGGGTCAGCAATGAGGTAGCCATGAACCCCCCGTAGCTCCAGCCATACACCCCAATGCGATTGGGGTCAATGAAGGTTTGTGCTTTCAGATAATTGGCGCCAGTCAGTTGGTCCTCGATTTCGGCATCGCCCAAACGCCGATGAATGGCGCTCTCAAAAGCAAAACCGCGATGGGCAGACCCTCGCCCGTCGAGCGAAAAAACAACAAAGCCCTGCTGTGCCAGTCGGTGCATCCATAAGTCGCCACCACCCAGCCACGAGTTGGTGACCATCTGAACATGCGGTCCATTGTACACATTCACGATGGCCGGGTATTTATTTTTCGCGTCAAAATCGGGTGGCAGAATCATGCGAGCATTCATTGTGGCACCACCGATGGAAGGAATGGTCACCAATCTCGTAAGTCCTAATTGATATCCTTCCAAGGGATTTTTAGCACCAAACACAATGCGTCGGTCGGAAGGATTGGCGATGGACTGGACATAGATGAAACGTGGGATGGCGGTGTTGTTGAACACATCAAGCGCCCAATCGCCGGTGCTGTTGATAATGCCAATGTGCACGCCTTCTTCTTCGTTGAGGCGAGCGATGACACCAGTTTTGAGGTTTGTGGAAAAAATATAGCGATTCAGCCCCGTCTCGTCGGCTATCTGGTAAAAACAATTGGAGCCATCGGCGGAAAAGCCGTAAAATTTGGTCACTGGCATGGCTCCTTTGCTCAATTGGCGCAGCATTTTCCCCGACATATCGTAGAGATAGAGGTGGTTGTATCCGTTCCTTTCGCTTTGCCAGACGAACTGCGCATTGTTGCCCGGCACAAATTGGACGGGGGCTTCCGGCTCCACCCATTTGTCGCTTGTTTCTTCAAAAAGGGTTTTGACGAAGGCCCCCGTGGTCGCGTCGAATTGTTTGAGCCAAAGATGTTTTTGCTCACGATTGACGACGGCGATTAGGATAAACTTGTCGTCGGGTGTCCAAGCGATATTAGTCAGGTATTGCTCTTTGGGTTCGCCAGTTTGAAGGTAAATCGTCTTGGCATTTTGTGTGTCGAAAACGCCGACGGTGACATGGTGGCTCTCCATGCCTGCGTAAGGATAGCGAATGAATCGTGCTTGTGCAGGCATGGAGTCCAGCACATAAACTGGATACTTCGTCACCCTGCGCTCATCCATGCGATAGAAGGCCAGATAGCGCCCCGAAGGACTCCAAAACGTGCCTTTGTAGATACCAAATTCCTCGCGATGGACGCTTTTGCCGTACACGATGCCATCTTCCTCGCTTTGTGCCACACCCAAGTCCTTGCCACCGATACTCACCCAAAGGCCATTGTCCTTGGTGTAGGCTACATGGTATGTTTTATCGTGAATATCAATGTTTTCCGCATCGCTCGGATGCCAGTTTCTCGATTTTAAGCCTTCTGAGGGCGAATAGGTGAAAATTTCCTTTTCCGTGTGAAACCAAAGTTTTTCCGCATCTACCCAACTCATGGGCGGCATCCCATCGAGCGGTTGCAGTCCCTGCGCTTTGAGGCCCTCGTTGATGACGGGTAAAAAGTCCAAGGTGTCAATCGTCATATCCGGCGCGTTCACACGAACGATTTTGTTGTTCACGACGTGTGTGAATTGGGATGTCCCGGGCACCCACTGCAACTGCCGCAAACTGGCGGGGGCCAACACCGAACGCCCTTTCAAAATCGCGTCGGACATCGTGATGGTGCTGGGTTGGGCGGCAAGAAAAAGGGGCAAAAAACAAAGCAAGGCAATCGGCGCAAGTCGAATAGCAGTAGTCGAATGACGAAGGAGTATTTTTTTCATGTCGGAAATACCAGTTGAAAAGAACCGCAAAAGTAAGAAGGCTTCGCTGGACAATGGCCGAAAAACCGACAGAGGGCATCATGCAAGTCTTGATTCGACCAAGGTCGTTACTTGTCGGTGCTCGTGTTACCTCCAAAAAACCACCTGTGCTCGTAGGGCGGGTTCCTATTGGATGAAACTGTGTACCCGACGCGAAACTGCCGAAGCTGCGCCTCCAATAAAAATTCAAGTTGTTGTCAGCAATGGCGATGCCATCAAAAGAAGTCAAAACATAGCCTTGGTTGGCGGGGTAGATGTGGGAATAGGGAGCGTTCTCTACTTTTTTTTGAAACAACTGGTTTTGCGCCTTGCCCGGCGTGGGGAGGGTGATGCAAGCAACCAATGAAAAAATTATCGGAAGTAGAGCGACGACCAATTTATACCATCCAAGCTGGTTGAGACGGCTGCTGTGTATATTTTGAATTGTGGGCTGGAAGAAAACTTCAATTGGATTTTTCATGACGACGTGCATTTTTTCAACAAAAATGACTGTCGTTGGGCGGTGTGGGCAAGTACAGATTATGGCAGTATTCGGGCGGAGCTGGGCGGTTTTTGTGTAAAAATCAGGTTTGTTGAAATGGCAAAAGCGTGTTTTTCAGCCCATTGCACTCAAAAAATCTTGTAGGCCAAATCAGGGTTTTCATAAAAAGGCGGGTGAAACGGGAGCGCATTCCTTGCAAAAAGGTCAGGCGCTGACCTCTTTTTCGAGCTCTTCCACCCTCACCTTGTAGATATACTGGGGGGTACGGGCATAAAGGTTTCGATAGAGTGTCAGTGCCTTTAGATGATGTTGTGTGGGATGGTCGGCCACCCTGCGCAGCTCGAAGTGTACTGCCGCCTCCTCGCGCTCCGTGCGGGCGAGTGCCATGAGTTGTTGGAGTTGGCGTATGGCCTCTTGGCGATTGCCTTCGGAAAGGATGACTTGTGCTCGCAGTATGTTGGCACCGAAAGTGAGCTCCGAGTTGCCCAAAGCTAGGGCAATATCGCGGCCCTCTTCCAGCAGTTGACGAGCGGTGGAGAGCTCCCCTGCGTGAACGTGCACCACGCCTTTTTCGATAAGCGAGTAGCCCAACACCAATTTGTTGCCCATCTCGCGGGCGTGTTCGATGGCCTCGTTGTAGAAGGCTATACTTTTTTTGTAGTCACCTTTGTAGAACCAAGTATCGCCCAACGTATTGAGCGCCTTCGCAATGCCTTTCTTGTAGTTCAATTCGCGGGAAAGTTGGAGGTTTTGCTCTAAGTATTCAATGGCACGGTCGAAGTCGCCAATGACGGATAGCAGGTCGCCGATAAGGCCACAGGCGATAGCGGTGCCTTGTTTGTCGCCCAGTTCTTTGCAAAGCACGAGGTCGCGCTCGAAGTTCTGCATTGCCTTCGGGTAATCGCCTTTTTTCTCCCACACGGAGCCAATCGAACCGATGCATATAGTCATGAAGAGTTTGTTGCCCAATTCTTCCGAAAGTGCCAGCCCCTTTTCAAGACACAGCAATGCCGAGTCGAGCGAACCTTTTTCCAAGTAAATGATGCCCAGGTTTGTGTAGAGCGTCATCAATCCCTGCTTGTCGGCAGCTCGGTCGGCAATGTCGAGCTGTTCTTCTAGCCACCGGACACCTTCATCATAATGGCCTTGGTTCATGAAAATGAGGCCGAGGTTGGCGACAATGGCGGCGTTTTCGGCATCGCGCTGCACGGAGCGGTTTATTTCGATGGCTTTGGCAAACCAGCTCTTCGCCGCGTCGTAGCTTCCCTGCCTGAAGAAGAAAGTTCCGAGGTTGCCATACGTTTTCGCAATGCCCACTTGGTCGTCGGCCAGTTCGAAGCAGGTGACGGCGACATCCAAGTGTTTTTTGGCATCGGTGTAGTTTCCGCGCAGCATCAGGAGTTGGCCAAGGCGGCGGTTGCTGCGCCCGATGAGGTACCAATCGTTGAGGCTTTTGGCGCGGTCAAGCGCGGCGCGGTAGTCTTGCTCGGCTTCGTCCCACTGACCGACGAGCTCGTTCACCGCTCCTTTGCGCAGCAAGAACTTGATGGTTTTTTTGTTCTTTTTGGAACTGCCCTTGAGGTTGTCAATCAGTTTTTGATAAAATTTCAATGCCTGACGGTTCAGGTAGTTGCGCTGCGACCAACGAGCGGCTTTTTCCAAAAACCTGTTGGTCTTTTGTTCGTCCTCCGCTTGCTCGTAGTGGAAGGCCAAATCCACAAATCGTTCTTCCGAGTTGGGGTACAGCTGCTCTATCGCTTCGGCAATCTGATGATGCAGCTCGCGCAGGCGGGTGCGCAATTGCATATCATAAGCCGCCTCTCGCAGCAGAGAGTGGCGAAAAATGTAGCGCAGCTCATTCATCGCGTGCCAGATTTGCCATTTCTCGGCGGTCTGAATTTGCTCTTTCAACACTATCTCAAGGTCGCCATTTTCCCGAATAAATTCCTCTTGCTTAGCCATCACGGCAGACAAAACAGGCAGCTCAAACTCTCGCCCAATAACAGCCGCTGCCTTCACTGTTTCTTTTACAAGACCGCTTAGCCTATCAATGCGAGCCATCATGATCGTTTTGACCGAATCGGCAATCTGAAAATCCGCCGCATTGTTGAGTTGCAACATCCCGTCGCTGGTTTTCAGCAAATTGGCCTCCGTGAAGTAGTCCACCATTTGCCCGATGTAGAATGGGTTGCCTTGAGTCATGCGTTGCAACAGCTCGAGCAAATCGGGATGGAGTGTGCCGCCCAGTCGAGTTTCGGCAAAAGCCTTCAAGTCCTCTGGAGAAAGAAAATTCAAATCTACTTCGGTGTGGCGCACTCCTAGCTCGTCGAGCATGGAGGGGCGAAAAATCCATGACTTGGAGCCATCGTCCTCATAGCGGCTGGTTGCCACAAACATCATCTGATAGCTGCGAGCTCGCCGGATAAATTGTTGCAAGAATTCTCGGCTCATCTCGTCGTACCAATGGGTGTCTTCCAATTCGATGACCGTCGGTTGGAGCAGCGACTCCGCCACAAAAAGGTTGGCAAGCGCCGAAAGACTGTTTTGGTAGCGCCCGCGGGCATCCAGCTGTTCCCACAGCGAGCCTGGATAATGAATGCCGACCATAGCCGCCAGCACGCTTTGGGTTCGCGCTATTTCTCGGCGCACGGCATCGGCTTCCGGGTGTCGGCTTTCCGTGAGTTCATATTGAAGTTCGAGAAAGTTGCTTTCAAACAGCTCGCGGTTGTGTGCCGAGTCGTTTTCGGGGCTTTGCTCGAAATAGTTTTTGAGCAAATAAATAAAGGGGTTGAATGGCTTGCGCAGAATCTGGTCACTTTGACAAGTAAACCATGTGACTGCCATGTTTTCTCGCAGCTGTCTGCGAAACTCGTAGCTAATCCTGCTCTTCCCAATGCCCGCCTCTCCAAAAACGAATGCGACCCCCGAAAACCGATGCTCGCGCAAAGGAGTGGCGAATTCGACCAATGTCTTCAGCTCGGTCTCACGTCCGAAATACTCACCGGAGAAGCTCGTGCGTCCGGCCAGATTGCGTCCTGTCAGCACGAATGTCGGAATCGCCTGCTCAAAACCTTTAAAATATCCTTCGCCGCGAGCAGTGAACTTAAAATTGCGGTTGCGCTGTACATTTTCGTCGGTCATTACTTCGCCCCATTCGGCCTTCATCATGAGGCGAGCGCCAAGATTGACGCGAGCGCCCACGGCGGCATATTGGCAGCGTTCGCCGCTCCCAATCACGCCCGTGAATGCTGTGCCGGAAGCAATGCCGGCGCGGTAGCGAGCGCCTGTAAGCTGCTCCAGATGCCTCAAGTCGTCTTGTATCGCGACGATGTATTCGAGTGCGCGTTCCGAATTGTTTTCAAACGAAACAGGCGCGCCGAAGATGCAAAACATGACTCCTCCCTTGTCGCCAAAGTCTATTTCTTTGAAATACCCGCCAAAATTCTCACTCTGCCCAAGCACCACCGAGGCAAAATGGTCGAGTGCCTCGTGCGTATCCACCCCTTCAAAAGAAAGGAACACACTCACCACGTTGCGAAACTCGCCAATACCGGGGTTTTCAAAAACCTCTTTTGGCAGAAACTCCGCCATGATGGCCGGGTCGGGCGAAGGCAAAACTTGTTTTGAGGATGGTGATGCCGGATGAGGGCGCTTGTTAGTGGCGTTTGAATCAACAGGCGGTATGTTGGGGGCGAAATGCTCTAAATTGAGTTTGAAGAACCCATCGCCCAACGATTCGCTAATGACAGCTTGGGGGTCCAAGTATTTCAAAAATCGGGCATCGGACACCACTTCCAGACTGCAAGCCAGCACCTGCGCCTGAGAGCAGCCCTCGATGGGTTCTCCACGAAAATAATAGCCTTTGCGGCCCTGCCCCACGATGCCCCATTCCACCTCTCCTTCCGAAAGCCCGATTTTGATACCAATCTGATGCTCTGACAGCATAGAATCATCGTCTTCGCGGTCGCTCATAAAGCGCCGAAGCGTGGCGCACGCGGTATGCACGACCGTCAGAGCCAGTTGACGTTCATCGTCCACCGATTGATTTTGGGGGGCAATAGGAAATATCGCCGTGAAACTATCGCCAGCAAAGTAAGGGATGAATCCGCCTCGCTCATAGACCAATTCTACCGTGGGCTGAAAAATGTGGTTGAGGATGCGGGACATTTCCTCTGCGCCTTCCGAACCTTCCGCCATCAGTTTTTCCGTCAGACGAGTGAATCCGCTGAGGTCAACAAACATGGTAAAGGCATGAAGGTGGCCCTTCATGTTCCCGGCGCGGAAGTTTTCCTGAATGAAGTGTGGCAGGAAGTGTTTCAAGACTATGTGGTGACGATTTTGTTTGGGCGTGAAGTTACGACAAAACGGAAAATCGCCTTGTTCAGGTGTCGGCTGCAAAGCGATTTTTTCGTCGAGAGGTTCTATGCGTTCCTCCTTGCAGTTTTGGAGAATAAAAAGAAGGGATGCGTTTCGTGCACCCCTTCCTGCTGTTTATTGTTCTCTCAAGCCGGATGGCTCTGTCAGAGAACTATCGTTCATAGTGTTTTTCAAATCAATCCAGCGACTGGCTGGCACTGTTGGCTTGGTTCACCATCTGCTGATACTCTTTGGGTGTCAGGTTGTCCATGCAAAAATTGATGGGGTTGACGGGATTGCCCTTGTAGTGAACTTCATAGTGCAAGTGCGGCGCGGTAGAAAGACCCGTGTCTCCAACCTCTCCGATTTTTTGCCCTTTTTTGACTCTCTCGCCCGGCCTCACTATGATTTTGTTCATGTGTCCATAGACTGTCTCATAGCCGTATCCGTGTTTGATTTTCACGCAATTGCCATAGCCTGAGTGCCAACCGCTTTCGACGACCACCCCGTCGCCAGAAGCTTGAATGGCGGTGCCAACACGCGCAGGAAAATCAAGCCCTGCATGGAATTTTCTGATTTTATAGACAGGGTGCACACGATACCCGAATCCAGAAAGCGTCCCAATGCTTTTCTGCAACTTGTCTTCTCGAACGGGCTTTACACTGGGCAAGGAGGCAAGCATTTGTTGTTGGTTGTTCGCTAAATCCTGAAGGGTATCCAATGATTTGCTTTGCAACGTCAGCTGTCGGCTGAGCATATCCACCCTTTCGAGGGTAGCGCCCAGCGTTTTGCCACCATATTTGAATGCAGAGAGCTCGGGGTGAGCTTCGTGGCCACCGATGCCTGCGCCCCAGACGTCTTGGTCTATCGGGTCCATGCCGAAGACAGCACGGTGGACATTGGCATCACGTTGTTGGATATTGCTCAACACCTTCGACATCATGTCTAATTGGCCGTTGAGCTGGTTGTATTTGTATTCCATTTTCCCGATTTCCTGTATCAGCTCTTTTTCGCGCGGAGAAGGAAAAAGCGAGTAGAATACGGCAAGCATCGCTGCGGAAGTGACAAGAACGACGGAGAAAAATCCGAAGGCTCGTAGGATGCGGGTTTTGAGTGGGATTACGACTTTTTCGTAGGTTAAGGTGTGGATGTTGTAAACGAACTTTTCTTTCCTGCCCATACATTTAGAGTTTACCAGGCGAATCATGACGATTGCGTTGCCTCGGTGTTTTGCGAATCAGTCCGGCGGACGTTCAGGGGATGTTGGATTAAAAAACGGTTTTCTTGGAGGGGAGAAAAACGTCTGCGCCAGTGATGCTCCTGGTTGTTAGAGTCGGGTAACTCGGCTCTTGGATATTCTGGAGGAGGCGCACAAAAGTAGTAAAGGGTTGAAAACTGTCAAGTTTTTTTTCCGAAAAATCAACTATTTGCGGTGAATAAGGCAAATGACGCGCCATTTGATACAAATTTTTCTGTCACTTGCCTGTCACAAACGGGTTAAAATCACAAACTTCGTGCTGCGGTGCCCGCCGTTTCCATCTTTCTATGGGGTGGCAAAAAACGTGAATGCGGTTGGTATTTTTGAGCCTACGGCATTATTTAACATTTAGTGGTTGGCCTACAACAAAACGGGGCCTCTGCCATGATAGGCAGAGGCCCCGTTTTGTTGTAGGCAAAAGGCGCAAAGAATCAGTTCTTCTTGACTTCAATCGCTTGGAAAACGCGCCCTTTTTTGCTTTCCAGCGCAACGACATAGGCTCCTGTCGGAAGGGTGGCGATGGAGTATGTCTGGTTGGTGGCGGCATTGAAGGTGGCGACCTGACGTCCGTCGCGGGCGAACACCAACACGCGGCCTACTTCTTCGGCGTTGTCGAGCGAAAAGTATTCCGTCACCGGGTTGGGGTAGAGCTTCACATTGGCGAGGGGCTGGGGATTGTTTGTGCTGGTGGTTTCTATGTTGAACACATAGATTGAGGTTTTTGTGTTGCTCGGGTTGTCCACATCGGTATAGACCATTTGCACGACGGCATTGTAAGGGTCCAATTCCTCTGGGTTGAGCAGGTGGATAATCATGGTGATGGTGGTGTCGCCCACCAACGGGAAGGTTCTTGTGTCCACAAATGGGGCGTAGCAGAGAATGGGGTCACACACCTGAACGTCCAGATTGCCCGGGTTGACGAGGATGGTACGTTCCCATCGGATGGTGATGGTATTGTTGGTCATGTTGGTCATCTCGTTGTGTGCTTCCACATCAAAAATGTCGGGGGTGGCAAACACTGTGACTGTATCGGGGCTGATAGTGAACGATTGGGCGAGCACCAAAGAGGCGGTAAAAAGGGAGAAAACGAGTGTAAAAAGCAAGTTCTTCATAAGCAAAATGTCGCTGGTTGGCAGGTTTCACAAAATTTTCACAAAGGTACGTCGCCGCGCTGTTTCCCTTGCCTATTTTTGTTCAGCCTAATGCGTTTTCGCAAAAAGTGGACAATAATTTGACACAATATACCATGAATACTCGGCTGGCAATTTCGCTCCTCCTCTTCTCGCTAAGCCTTCGGCTTACGGCACAATTGCCGCCCGGTAGTCAAGCACCGGATTTCACCACGCAAGACATCAAAGGCCAGACTTGGCATTTGCACGGGCTCCTTGAACAAGGCAAAATCGTTCTGCTTGTTTTTGGTGCGACGTGGTGTCACCCTTGTTGGGCTTACCATAACAGCCAGGTTTTGCAGCAACTTTTTCAGACGCACGGGCCAGAAGGAAGCAATATGCTGCAAGTCTTGTTCGTGGAAAGCGACCCCAACACCAATGCCGAATGTCTCAGTGGTCAGCAGGGGTGCAGCAGCTTTTCATTGGGCAATTGGGTAGGTGGCGCTTCTTTTCCATTTATTGACAATGCCGCTCTCGCGGATAGTTTTCAGGTCAATTATTACCCGACCATCTTCATTGTTTGTCCAAGCAAGAGGGTCTATCAAGTAGGTCAGTCAAACGTTGAGGCTTTATGGGAAAAAGCGCTCGAATGTCCGGTTGCCGCAGGTGTCAACAATGCAGGCATTTACAATTACACAGTTGGCACCGCGCAGCGGGAAGTTTGCCAATCGTTGGGTGTCGCGCCGTCTTTTTCTTTGGTCAATCTCGGTGCCAACCCACTGACCCAAGCATCGCTCACCTTGCATTGGAATGATTTGTTGCAGCAGACCCAGCAGTGGCAGGGCTATTTGCCGCAATATGACGAAGCTATCATCGAGTTTGATTCGATGACGCTCTCTGGGGCTGGCGTTTTAAAAACTACGATTGCCTCCATCAACGGCCTGGTTGGCGACGACGATTTTTCAAACAATATCTATTTTGACCATTACGCCTCGGCATCCACTTTCAGCACCACGCAAATCATCCTAAAAATAAAAACCGACGATTTCGGCGCAGAGACTTACTGGGAACTTCGCGACGAGCAAGGGGTGGTGCTTCACAAAGGAGGAAATAGCAACGTGGGGCCTGACGGCGGCGGTAGGCTTGGGCTGACATTGCCCGGCCCTGGCTCCTACAACAACAATACGCTCATCAACAAAACACTCGCCCTGCCCAGCGATGGGTGCTACTCTATTCTTTTTGTGGATGCTTATGGCGATGGAATGTGCTGCAACTATGGCAACGGCTACTACCGAGTTTTCAATGCCAACAACCCTGTGATACCAGTGATTTCAGGGGGTGAGTTCGGAGCCGTGGAGCATCGCGGATTTGAGGTGGCCAGCATCTCTTCCGTCCTTCGCCCCGCCGCCGAGCCTATCCAGTTGCGATTTTACCCCAACCCAAGCTCGGATATACTTCACGTCGCATTTAGTCTCAACAACTCCTCTGAGGTATCGGCCACCATATTCAACGCTGTGGGTCAGTTGACCCATCAAGTGTCTCCTGAAAAGTTGGCTTCTGGTGAGCACAGATGGACTTTTTCCTTGGAAGGCTGGACGAGGGGCACCTACTTCATCCGATTGCAAGTAGGTGATGTTGCGGTGATGCAAAAATTTGTTGTCGCTGAATGAAAGGCATCAAAGATGATATTTTTCCAGACGTCGGTACAGTGAGGCGCGTGTGAGACCCAGCTCCGCTGCCGCTTCGGTGATATTGCCATGATGCTTCTGCAACGCCTTGGTTATCAGCTGCTTTTCCACTTCATCCAAATTCATGGTCGGCAAATCCAAATTGTTGCCATCCGCATCAGCCTGCCGGAAGAAAAAGTCCTCGGGCTGTAGTTTCTCCCCTTTTGCCATGATGACGGCCCGTTCCACGGCGTGTTGCAATTCGCGCACATTGCCGGGCCACGGGTAGCGGAGCATTTCCTTCAGCAAGGAAGCGCTTAGACCACTTACAGGCCGATTGTATTTGCGAGCGAATACTTTTTGGAAATGATGGGCCAACGGCTCAATGTCGTCGGCGCGTTCGCGCAACGGGGGGATTTGAATTTCTATGGTGTTGATTCGGTAGAGCAAATCCTGCCTAAATGTCCGATTTTTCACCGCCTCGAACAGGTTTTGGTTGGTGGCGGCGATGACGCGCACATTCACGGGGCGCACCCGGTTGGAGCCGACACGAGTGATGGTTCGATTCTGTAGCACGGTGAGTAGTTTGGCTTGCTGGCCGAGGGACAGATTCCCGATTTCGTCCAGAAAAATAGTGCCTCCATCAGAAGCCTCAAATCGGCCGGGGCGGTCGTCGCGTGCATCGGTAAACGCTCCCTTCACATGACCGAATAACTCGCTTTCAAAAAGAGTTTCAGTCAGCGCCCCCATATCCACCTTCACAAAATTTTCCTGCGCCCGACGGCTGTGCGCGTGGATGGCTTGCGCTATCAAGTCCTTGCCCGTCCCGTTCTCACCAAGCAACAGCACATTGGCATCCGTCTCTGCCACGCGCTGCACCGTTTCAAACACCTGCTGCATGGCCTGACTTCGGAATATGATTTCCGGCATATCGCGCTGCTCGGCCAGATTTCGTCCCAGTTGCTTGGATTTCAGCTGATTGTTTTCATCCTGACTGGCTTTCAATTTCAAGGCTGAGTTGAGCGTGGCCAAGAGCTTGTCGTTGTCCCAGGGCTTGAGAACAAAATCGGTTGCCCCATTTTTGATGGCTTTCACCGCCAGTTCCACATCCCCATAAGCCGTGATAAGCACCACCACCGCCGATGGGTCGAGTTCGAGAATCCTGCTCAGCCAGTGGAATCCTTCCTGCCCCGTATTTTTGGCGCTTCGGCCAAAATTCATGTCGAGCAAAATGAGGGAATAGCGCTTTTCTTTCATAAACCCCGGAATGTCCTCCGGGTCGCGGGTGGTATCCACCTCGGCAAAATGACGCTTCAAAAACAGTTTGCCCGCGCTGAGCACGCCGGGGTTGTCATCCACGATAAGGATATTGGCTTCGTTCATTTCCATGGTCCGTCGCTTTTCGCCGTTTGCTTTTTGACATTGGCTTCATTGGCGCAACATTGATGGCCAACGGCTCGACTGCCGCAAAGACAATGCCCGCCACTAAGGGTGTGCAAATGAAAGCATTTTTTTCGGGCAAGTGTTCATTTTCGGACACCCGCGTTCAAGGATGAACACAATCTTATTGGGGGAATTTGATTTTTACCTCGTTCGCACAACCTTTCCCGTTTTCACCAATGTCCCGTCCTGCCGCGTCAGCGTGAAGAAATATGCTCCTGCCGAGAGCTCGCTTAGGTTGACTTGTGCGTAGGGCGACACACGAAGCCCCTCCACCGAAAAAGTCAGCCTTCCTAAGGCATCGTACAACCGTAGTGTTAACGGCTCTGTCCACTCGCCTTCTGCAGAGAAGTGCAGCAGGTCGGCGGCGGGTACGGGCCACACTCGAATGTTGGGCGCGGCGACGGGTGGCAACCAATGTGTGCTAACGGTCAGCGTGTCGCAGGGACTACCTTCGGCCTCATAAAGCCGATAGTAAGGCAGGTTGGGCAAGGTGCCGAAATTGTCAGCCGGTAAAAAGATAGCGTGTTGTATGACATTACAAGAATCGCCGGCCAAATTCGGTTGGTCAATGACGTGGATATAGCGCGAGTTGAAGTTGGGGATGTTGCCGTAGATTTTGCCATCCGGGGCAAGCAACAGGCCGTAAAACCGTGTTGGCACACCGTTGCCATCCAAAAAACCATCGTATTCGGCCACTACTTGTTCGGAAGCGAGAATATCTGGCGCTTCCAAGTCGTACTGGAATATTCTGGTGTATTTCGACACATACAAGTATCGAGAGTTGGGCGAAAACGCCACCCCACCGTACGATTCTACACCAGGATAAAACTTGTAGTGCGCGTCGCGCAAAAGACCGGTGCAGCGGTCGAAACGGTAAAAATGAACGGAAGCTTTGGGGTTAGAGGTATGCCCATAAGCGTTGTAATGAGCATACCACTCTCCGTTAGGCGAATAGGCTGAATAACCTACGCTATTCGGGACGGCCTCGCCTATGGTTTGTTCTCCCACAGCGTTTATTCCTTGGTCTGACAAAAGGAACCTTCTGAAAATATTTGATTCAAATTTCATCGTCAATATCCACCAATCCCTTCCGTTACCATGTCTAACGGCGCTTAAATGACCGATATTGAGGGTGTCAGTTGAGTTTGGAATCGTTAGTGTTTTTTCCGTGACTTTACCCATTCCACTATTCCAATTCATGTCAATTATTGAATAACGGGTAGTGGAAATATTTAACTGACAATGTAATTTTGCGCCATGATAACGGAAGTTCGTCGTTGCCACCGCTGTGAAAGCAGCAACATCGTCAAAAACGGGAAAAACCGCTCCGGCACCCAAACCTACAAGTGCAAAGATTGTGGTTGCTGCCGGGTATTGGACAGCAAGCAACCCAGCAGGAACATGGACCCCGAACTGGTGGAGCGTGCCTACCAAGAGCGGCAAAGCCTTCGAGGCACGGGGCGCTTGTTGAATGTCTCGCATCGGACGGTACTCAATTGGTTAAAAAAAAAGCCCGGCAACTCCCCCCATTCAAAACCACCATTGAGGAAGGACAAGCCGACGACCAGTTAGAGGCGGACGAAATGTTCACTTACATCGCCGTGAAAATCAATCAAGTACGGGTCTGGATTGTCCAGTGCTGTAGAACTAGGCAGATACTTTCCTTTTTCATTGGCGATGGCTCGATGGACTCCTGCAAGCGCCTTTGGCGAAAACTACCCTACGAGTACCAAAAATGCTTGAGTTTCAGCGATTTTTGGACGGCGTACCAATGCTTGCCCAACGAAACACACTACATGGTCGGCAAGGAGACCGGTCTGACAAACCATGTTGAAAGGCTGAACAACACCTTGCGCCAGCGTATCAGCCGATTCGTCCGAAAAACCCTCTCCTTCTCCAAAAAGGAGTATATGCTCAATCTGCACTTCAAACTATTCGCATACCACTACAACTTAAATGTCATCAGTTAAATATTTCCACTACCTGGATACTGCGAGCTGGATTGGAAGCCATTTCCATTCTGCATGATTTTATGCTGCTTGTTATACAGATTCAAACCATTTGTATAACAAATCAATGCCCCGGCAGAGTCAGACACTATGGATGCAGAGCCAAAAAATGGTATGGATTGATACAGTAATTCAGCTTTGAAAGTGTCTTCTCCAAAAGATATGTAGTTGAGTTTATATGAGCTGTCGGGGTCGGTGCTGCCAGTCCCCATAATCCAGTTGTAGTCTTCTTTTTGAGCAAGCGTGATTTGGGATATCAAAAGCAGGAAATAGAGTGGTTGTCTTTTCATGGCAGAAAAAGATAAACGCACACGGGCAGGTCATGCGACCTGCCGATAGTACTCGAAAATTGATAAGGAATGTCAATGGTCAGCGTTGCGTTGGCAGGCACGGAGATACACGGGCCATTGTAGATACCCGGCGGCAATGTGCTGGCATTGACAAGTGCATTGAGCGAAATGGAAGTGCCAGTTAGATTAATGCCGTTCGCGCAATTGCAGTTTTGGGCATGTATTCCTGAGGGCAAAGTGAGAAAACCGAGCGCGAGCAGTAAAGCTGGCAAAATTAAAATGTTGGCTGTTCGGGGGGGGGGGCAGAAATCGTTTGACGGAGACAGCGAGAAGTAACCATAGAATAAAAATTTTGGTGAGAAATTCGATGAAAAAGTTCGGTGGTTTTTGTGTGTTAAAGATAAATTCAGTTTTTGAAAATCGGGCGAATAAAGTATAATCTTAACATAAAAGTGACCTTAGCCCTGCTAAGCAACTTTATCCTCGCATTCTGTGAAAGGATTTCTGTGAAAAAATTTGAGTGCTTACAGCGTGTGCCAAGTGTTCATTTTCGGACACCCGCGTTCGCAATTGGACGAATGTGATTCCGAAGGTTTTCAACGAAAAATCTGATTTACAGCACTTTAGTATTTTGGCACAAGGTTGAATTTGAAGGTGGAGAACGTTTGTTCCGACACACATTTTTCATCCATCCATCATTTCGCAAGTGGACAGACCAATCAAAAAGAAAAAATGGACGCCTCAGCGCATAGGCATAGGCATCGCGGCATTGGCTTTTGCTGTATTCTCGGTGTATAGCATCGCTTTTGCCGGGAAACAGAGCAGCCTCAACGTGAACCGTGAAAAAATTACGGTGTCGAAAGTCGAGCGTGGTGTATTCGACGAATTTATCGTCGTCACGGGGGTGGTGCAACCCCTGAAGACCTACCAGCTCGATGCAGTGGAAGGGGGCTATGTGGCACAAAAACTTCTGGATGGTGGCGCATCGGTGAAACAGGGCGATTTGATTCTGAAACTTGAGAATCAGCGCCTCACGATGGATTTTGTCAACCGGGAAACGGAGATGTATCGCCTAATCAATGAATTGGAAAACACTCGGCTTCGGCTGAAACAAGACAAATTCGCGCTGCGCCGCAACCTCGCGGAATTGGACTTCCAAATTCAGCAAGCCAAAGCCGACAACGACCGCAACTGCAAGCTGTACTCGGACAAAGTGGTAAGCCTGCAAGAATACGAACGCACCAAAATCACTTATGAGCGCCTGGTGAAACAACGCGAAATCGAAATCGAAAACCAGCAGTTCCAAGAAGAAAACAGTCTTGTGCAAATCAAGCAGTTGGAAGGCACCTTGGACCGTACCCGCCTCAACCTCAAAATGATGAAACAAAATCTCGACAATCTTTCCGTCAAGGCACCCGTGTCAGGCCTGCTCTCAAGGGTGGATGTCGAAATCGGGGCCAGCATCACCGCCGGTCAGAATATCGGCCAGATAGACGACCTGAACGGCTTCAAAATGAGGGTGGAGGTGGACGAGCACTACATCTCGCGGATATTCCCCGGTCTGGAAGGCTCTTTCGACTTTAGTGGGGCCACCACCCGACTTATCGTCAGCAAAGTGTACCCGGAAGTCCGCAATGGCCGATTCCAAGTGGACATGACTTTCGACAAAAAAATACCCGATGGCATTAGGCGTGGCCAATCGGTGCCTGTCCGCCTGCAATTGGGCAAACCAGCAGAGGCCACTCTGATACCCACGGGTGGATTTTTCAGCGATACGGGTGGCAATTGGGTATATGTGCTCAACAGCACTGGCTCCAGAGCCGAAAAACGAAAAATCTCGTTGGGTCGAAAAAACCCTCAATTCTACGAGGTGCTCAGTGGTTTGGAGCCGGGCGAACAGGTGATTACGAGCTCGTACGCCAACTTTGGGGACAAGGACATTTTAAATTTGCAATAATAAAAGTTGATAAGGGTTGATTAAGGTTTATTAAGTTGATTATCAACCCTCATCAACCCTCAAGTCAATAATTCAACAATGATAAAGACAGTCAATCTGCACAAGATTTTCACCACTGACGAGGTGGAAACGACAGCCCTCAATGGGGTCAGCATCGAAATTCAGCCCGGCGAGTTTGTCGCCATGATGGGGCCTTCCGGCTGCGGCAAATCCACCCTGCTCAACATCCTCGGCCTGCTTGACAACCCCTCCGAAGGCGAGTACCACTTCTTCGGCACAGAAGTAGCCAAAATGAGCGAACGCAACCGCGCCAATCTGCGCAAGGGCAACATTGGCTTTGTGTTTCAGTCCTTCAATCTCATTGACGAGCTCACGGTGTATGAAAATGTCGAGCTGCCATTGCTCTACCTGAAAACACCCGCCAGCGAACGCAAGAAAAAAGTGGAAGGACAGCTCGAGCGCATGAATATCATGCACCGCCGCAACCACTTCCCGCAACAACTTTCGGGCGGTCAGCAGCAACGCGTGGCCATTGCTCGTGCGGTCGTCGCCAACCCCAAAGTGATTCTCGCAGACGAACCGACCGGTAATTTGGACTCCACCAACGGCCTCGAAGTGATGAACTTGCTGACCCAACTCAACCAAGCAGGCACCACGATTGTCATGGTGACACACTCGCCACACGACGCGGGATTCGCACACCGCATTGTCAATCTATTCGATGGAAAGGTGGTGACGGAAAATTTTCACGTTTGAACATTTACCAACGAATAAACACAAAAACTACTCCCAACGCAATATCGCAGCCGTCCGAGTCCTTCAGCCCATACTGTCTAACCTGCCTGTTAGTCAGCCGTCTTTATCCAAACACACACGGTTGGTGGGTCGTAGCGGCTGCGCTTTTTTTTTCAACGACAACACAACATGCTCGAACTCAAGAATATCGAACGGTATTATCAAAATGGCGCCCTCAAAACCTACGTCCTGCGATATGTGAACGCCCACATCGCCGAGGGAGAATTTGTAAGCATTATGGGGCCGAGCGGCAGCGGCAAGAGCACCCTGCTTCACATTTTGGGAATGCTCGACGAGCCGACGGCGGGCGAGTATTGGTTTTTGGGTGAGGCGGTACACAAATTCAATGAGCGCCGACGCACCGAGCTCTATCAACAATACATCGGGTTTGTGTTTCAGGCATATCACCTGATTGACGATTTGACGGTTTATGAAAACCTTGAAACCCCCTTGCTTTACAAAAAAGTACCCTCCTCCGAGCGAAAGAGCCGCATTGCCGACATACTTGACCGGTTCAACATCGTGGCAAAAAAGGACCTGTTCCCCAACCAATTGTCGGGGGGGCAACAACAACTCGTCGGCATTGCTCGTGCTTTGATTGGCAACCCCAAACTCATTCTGGCCGATGAGCCGACGGGTAACCTGCAAAGTCAGCAAGCCAAAGAAATCATGGAAGTGTTCAAAAAACTGAACGAGGAAGATGGCGTGACCATCATTCAAGTCACGCATTCAGAGGCAAACGCGCACCATGGCAACCGCATTTTGCACCTCATGGACGGTCGGGTGGAAAACGAAGAATTGGTAAAACACCAATAGACCGCGTGCCTCAACTTCTTGAATAGTTGGGCGATTCTCGCGTGATGATGATGTTGTGCGGGTGGCTTTCGCGGTGAGCGTTGCGTCGCCGCTCGCGATACTGCCTAGTGTTTTCGCCAAGCAGGGCGCGGAAATCACCGTCTGAATAAGGGTTTGAAAGTCAAACACTAAAGCAGAACGAACTCCAACTCGCCTCGATTATTTTCTCCACGCCTCAATAATGCTTTCCAGCGTCGTCATAATTTCAAGCGATACACCGGATTGGGCATAGAGTACTTTTCGAGTACTTACATCCACTAAAACGAAGGTAGGATAACCAGTCACGCGAAGTGCAGTACTCAACTGGCTTTCAGCATCCAATAAGGTCGGGTAAGACACCGCTCGTCTCACCAAAAATCGGACGAGGTCGTTAGCATCCTTGTCACGGTCGTTCACGCCGTATAACGTCACCCCCTTTTCGCTGTATTTTTGATGAAGGTCTTCCAGAAATGGCATGGCCATAAGGCATGGGGCGCAGCCTTTATACCAAAAATCCAACAACAACAATCCGTCGAGCATATCCAAGGTGTTGACCATGCGACCATTCAAATCAGGCAGCGCAAAATGGGGGAGTGTATCGCCCGCGGCAATGAGCGCAGGGCGTGCCGGGGCATTGAAAGAAGTGATTTGCTGCGTACTTGTCCAGCCCTCGCGCCGCAATGAATCAAGATTGAGCATGAGCTCGAATGTGACCGTATCAGGCAAAGGACAAATAGGAGACAAATGCTGCTCGGTATATTGCGGTTCGAGCGAGAAATGTATCCACTCTGTTTTTTTGCGAATATCCAAGTCGGGCAAGGTTATTTCGAGCGTTTCCCTGACCCGTATCAGTTCAGGGTCTTTGTTGCTCATTTTCACGTCGTTCGCAAATGAGTCGAGCCGAACAAGGCGCAGAAAAGATTCCTTATCGGCCACAATTGTATCAAGAAGGGATTCGCCATAGCGTTCTGGCTTGAAGGGAGGGGACGCGCCCTCGGCAAGGTAGTGCTTGAACATCCCCAAGTGCAGGCCTTTCCCACTAAGCACTTCCATTATACCTCCCCTCTCTTTAGTGGGGGTAATGATAACCGACTTATGCTTATTGTTGAAATGATAATAATTTTCCCCGTCGTATGCTCCTGAAAAGTAGCCCGTCACAATAAACCGTGCGACGCTATCCTCAGTGCCATTATTTCTGAAAAACCATACGCGACAGGTGTTTTCGAGGGTGTCTGAATAAAAAGCTGACTTTCTTAAAAAATGGCAATCAAAATAACCTTGTCGAATGCCTGTTATTTTTTGATTCAATGCAACGACAAGTGCTTCAGCTTCATTTGTTGCTGCCTGAGCATGAAGAAGCGGGCCGAACAATATAGCAAACAGTAAAGAAAAAAGTAGTTTACCCATTTTCAATCATCTATGATGTGGACATTGTCTGCTTCAACAATAACCCCCCCGCCAATGTACCTAAACTTCAATTTATACCTCACGCCGTCAAGTTTTCAGCATGAGGGAAATAGTTAAAAAGAGGAGAGACATGTAAATTTGAGTTGCTAAACTTAAATACAATGCCTCTCCGAATTGTACACATCTGCCAAGCAGACGCAGACGCTGCAAAATACGACATGTTCAATCATCCTGATCCATTGGTTCAAAAACGGGCGCTATGCCTGCACATGAAGGCGCTAGACTTCGAACACGCGGCCATAGCCAAGGTCTTGGGATGTAATCGTGGTACGGTAGCCAACTATCTTGACCTTTATGAATCAGGAGGTTATGAGGGGCTATGCCGTATCGCCTATAACACACCAAGAAGCGATTTGGATGCTCATCGGCTTAGTGTTGAAGCATCGCTTCGCCAGCAGCCGCCACGGAGCATAAAGGAGGCAACCCATCGGATCAAAGAACTTACCGGCGTAGAACGCAGCCCTTCACGTGTGCGGGCCTTTCTGCACCGCATTGGCATGAAACCCCTGCGAACAGGCCAAATTCCAGCAAAAGCGGATGCGCAAGTACAGCAAAAATTCCACGATGAGACGCTTCAACCGTTGCTCTCGCAGGCCAAAGCAAAAAAATGCCATGTCCTTTTTTTAGACAGCGCACATTTCGTGCTGGCTGCTTTTGTCGCCATCGTTTGGTGTTTCGAGCGGGTTTTCGTCAAAACGGCGCCCGGGCGCTTTCGCCTCAACGTCATCGGTGCCATACATGCCTCCTCCCAAGAACTCACAGCCCTGTACAGCACCACCTATATCACTGCCACCACCGTGGTGGAACTCTTGGTGCATATCGCACGCAAATACGCCGGTCTGCCCATCCACATCGTTCTGGACAATGCCCGATACCAGCATTGCCAGTTCGTCAAAGATGCCGCCAAAAGATTGAACATCAACCTTGTTTTCCTGCCTCCATATTCCCCAAACCCGAACCTCATCGAACGGCTGTGGAAATTTGTCAAAGCAGAGGTCTGTGCCGCAAACTATTTTCCCGATGCACAGACTTTTCAAAACGCCATCGTCAACTTCCTCAACAGCCTGCACTCAAAACCGCTAAAAAATGAACTCAAGTCCCGTTTGGCTCCTAATTTTCAACTATTCCGCCATGCTGAAAACTTGGCGGCGTGAGGTATAAAAGCTAGTGCCCAATTTCTTTCTGATGGTCTCCAAACCACCGTGCATTGTTGCTTGAAATATTATTTTGGTAGACAGCCATTTGGCTACGCGACCACACTATCGAACATTTTCAAATTTGCCACGAAGCCACAAAAGCGCAAAGCAAAATACTCATTGATTTACCGCATTATGTGCCTTTGCGTCTTTGCAGCACAAAAAAATGTCAAGTAGTGTGCTCCGCAACAGCTATTCTCGGTTTGCAAGAGGTATCATCTTTTGAGGAACGAAAAAGGTGACATTTCGGCCTGTTTTTGAGATGTCACCCCTCCATTCTTCCGGGATGACACCTCAGAACCCGACAAAGCGAGAATCGCTGGCTCCGCAACATACTTTCGCGGCTTATTCAAAATCGCTATATCCTCAATCGTTTTGGGTGGAAAACGAAGAATTGGTAAAACACCATTAGACCGCGCGCCTCAACTTCTTGAATAGTTGGGCGATTCTCGCGTGATGATGATGTTGTGCGGGTGGCTTTCTGTCATGCCAGCATTGGTGATTTTGACGAACCGGCCTTTTTCCTGCAACTCTGCCACCGTCGCGGCACCGCAATAGCCCATGCCAGCCCTCAAGCCGCCAATGTACTGAACCATCACCTCTTGCAACGTACCCTTGTAAGGCACGCGGCCCTCGATGCCTTCGGGCACCAATTTCTTGATATCGTCTTCCACATCCTGAAAGTAGCGGTCTTTAGAGCCTAATTGCATAGCGCCGAGGCTACCCATGCCGCGATAGGATTTGAATTTGCGCCCATCATAGATGATGGTCTCGCCGGGAGACTCCTCCACGCCTGCAAACAAAGAACCCGCCATGATAGTGCTCGCACCTGCCACCAATGCCTTCACGATGTCGCCCGTGTAGCGAATTCCACCATCGCCAATAATAGGCACCCCAGAGCCTCGAATCGCCTGCGCCGAATTGAAAATGGCCGATAGTTGTGCAACGCCCACGCCTGCCACAATGCGCGTGGTGCAGATACTGCCCGGCCCTACCCCAACCTTCACGGCATCGGCGCCAGCATCCACCAAGGCCTTGGCACCATCTCCCGTAGCCACATTGCCGCCGATGATTTGCAGCTGGGGAAATTTATTCTTCAGGTGTTTCACCGCATCCAACACACCGCGTGAATGACCATGAGCGGTGTCCACACACACCACATCCACGCCGACTTTGACCAAGGCGGCCACACGCTCCTCCACATCGGAAGTGACACCCACCGCAGCACCCACCACAAGGCGACCAAAGGAATCCTTGCACGCATGGGGAAAATTCACCCCTTTCATGATGTCTTTGTAGGTGATAAGCCCGACAAGGTGGAATTTGTCATCCACCACAGGCAGTTTTTCGATTTTCCGAAATTGGAGAATGTCGCGGGCTTGCTCCAACGTGGTGCCGAGCGGGGCGGTCACGAGGTTTTTTTTCGTCATCAGCTCGCGCACAAAGCGGTTGCGGTCAGTCTCGAACCGCAGGTCGCGGTTGGTGAGGATGCCCACGAGCTTGCCCCGGCGGTCGGTGACCGGTATGCCACCGATGCTGTATTTTTTCATCAAATCCAGCGCCTCGCTGATACGCGCATCGGGGTGCAGGGTGACGGGGTCAATAATCATCCCGGCCTCGGAGCGTTTCACCGCCCGCACTTGCTCCGCTTGGTCTGCGATGCTCATGTTTTTATGAATCATCCCGATACCTCCCTGCCGGGCAATGGCAATTGCGAGATTTTTGTCCGTCACGGTGTCCATGGCGGCAGAGACAATAGGGACATTGAGGCGGATGCCTCGCGTGAGCTGGCTTGAGATGTCAACTTCTCTTGGTAAGACTTCGCTGTAAGCAGGGACGAGCAGCACGTCGTCGTAGGTGAGCGACTCGCCGAGGAATTTTGATTCGGCTGTTATTTTCTTCGTTTCCATGCGCAAAGGTCGGAAGCAGCGCGAACATTAAAACAGGACAGGTGCAAATTTTTTGCAAATACAGAATTTGCCGGCTATGCTCCCAAGCGATTCACAGGATTCAATTGGAGTGGTCTTTTTAGTCAACGCAAATCCAGCCATTCTCGCTTTGGGGGGGGGCCGAGGTGTCATCCCGGAAGCATGGAGGGGTGACATCTCAGAAACAGGCCGAGATGTCACCTTTTTCATTCCTCAAAAGATGAAACCTCTTACAAACCGAGAATGGCTGACGCAAATCAGCCCCGTCGCTTCGAGAGTGTTCAGAAAAGTGTGTCAAACCATACCGGGTGTTTTCTTTTTACGCAATACACGCCGCGCTTAAAGGAATGTAAATTATTGAAAACCAAAACTCTGTGCCCTTCGTGCCTCTGTGTTTTCTTATCGTCTCCATTGGGATGACACAGTTTTCTGAACACTCTCTCCGCTTCACTTGGCCGGGCAAGCCCCTGAGTACAGGGCCTGACAAGGCGGTTTTGGACGAACGGTGCTCGCAATCGTTTGAAAATCGTAAAAACTTAGACAGGACAGCAGGCATTGAATTTTTGACAGGATTTACAAGATTTGCAGGTTCAATGAAGTGGCTTCGACGCCAAAAACCTGTAAGCCTGTCAACCGAGTCTTATGCGCTTGGGGCTGCCTAAGTTTCTACGTTTGTTTAAAAAGGCCCTAGCAAGGTTGGTTATCTACCTTAAATCTCCAAACGCGCAGAAGAATTTGCCGAAAAAGGCCTATTTTAGCCGCCGATTCATCAACACCCCGCCTTCACATGAAATCGCCCCGCTGGCAACTCACCCCCACTGACGAGCATCGCGCGCAATCGCTGCAAGAGGCGTTGGGCATTGCCCCTATTTTTTGCCGGCTGCTTGTCCAACGGGGCATCACCAGCTACGAGGATGCCCGTGCCTTCTTCCGCCCCAGCCTTTCCGACTTGCACAATCCTTTTTTGATGAAAGACATGGATGCGGCGGTGCATAGGCTAAGTGAGGCTTTTCGCCGAAACGAACGCATATTGCTTTATGGCGATTACGATGTGGACGGCACCACCAGCGTGGCGCTCATGTATGCGTTTCTATCAAATTTCTATCAAAACTTAGACTATTACCTGCCTGACAGGGAAAAGGAAGGTTATGGCGTGAGCCTTGCCAGCGTGGAATATGCCCGCGAGACCGGGGCCACGCTCGTGGTGGCGATGGATTGCGGCATTAAGGCCCATGAAGCAATAAGGCGGGCAAAAGGGTACGGCATTGACTACATCATCTGCGACCACCATCTTCCAGAGGGGGGGCTGCCCGAAGCAGTGGCCAATCTTGACCCAAAGCGCGATGATTGCCCTTACCCTTTCAAGGAGCTGAGTGGCTGTGGCATCTCTTTCAAACTGGCACAGGCACTGGCGATGCATCACAACACCCCTTCCGAAGAGTTGGATGATTTGCTCGACCTCGTGGCCGTCAGTACTGCGTGCGACATCGTGCCGATGGTCGGGGAGAACCGCACACTCGCTCGTTTCGGCCTTCAACGGCTCAACCGCTCGCCCCGCACCGGCCTTTGGGCGCTCATCCAACGCATCAACCGCTCGCTGCCCCTGACTGTCGCCGATGTGGTATTTGGCTTGGGGCCGCTCATCAACTCCGCAGGCCGACTGGGCGATGCGCGGGATGCCGTGCGGTTGCTGTTGGCCGCCGAGCGCAATAGCGCACTCAACCACGCTGGCACACTTGTGCACCGAAACAAAGAGCGCCGCGAAGTGGACTACGCTATGGCCGACCAAGCCCGCCGCCGATTCACGGAAACGCCCGATTGGGAACAAAAGCGCAGCATTGTCCTATTTGACCCTTCATGGCACAAAGGCATCATCGGCATCGCAGCCAGCCGCATGACGGAGACTTTCCACCGACCCTCGGTCATCCTGACGCAAAGCAACGGGCGAGCAGTCGGCTCGGCTCGCTCGGTGCCGGGGTTCGACCTTTACGCGGCGCTGCAAGATTGCGAAGACCTATTCTTTTCTTTTGGAGGCCACGCACACGCTGCCGGAATGCAAATGCCGATAGAGAACGTGGATGCCTTTGCGTTGCGCTTCGAGTCCATTGCGCACCAAAAAATCACCTCCGACAACGAGCATCCGGTGATAGAGATATGTGCCAAAATCAGGCTCGACGACCTATCCGCAAAATTTTGGAATACGCTCAAACAGTTCGAGCCTTTTGGCCCGCACAATCGAAATCCCGTTTTCTGGGCCGAAAATGTGATGGATACTGGCCAAAGTTGCCTGCTTAAGAACAATCACGTCCGGCTGTCGCTCCGACATTCGGATGGGAACACCGTGTTCAAAGGAGTAGGCTTCGGCTTAGGCGACAAATTTATGGAAGTGAAAGGCCGCCCGTTCGATGTGGCCTTCAATCTGCGTGCTGAACATTGGCGCGGAGAAACGACGCTGTCCTTGCAAGCCAAAGATTTCAGGCCGACGGAGCTGGCGTGATTAAATCCCTCACAACCCCATCTTGAAGACCTTTGTAAATGATTTGTGATTGTCAAAAAAGCACTAAATATCACCCTACTTTTGCGACGTGAAAAATTCAACCAGAATTGGCACAATGGTGTTTGCCCCCTTGCTTTATTATTGTCTGATAAGCATGGGCAATGTTCATTCCCATCACCATACCCAAGCATACAATTCTGAGCAAACACACAACATCTATGCATCGGTAAGCGCGACAAGCCTTTTCTATCATGTTGCCTCATCCGAACCTTCCGTCGGCGCCTCAAACACTGCTTCACCATCTTCCTCTAAAAGCCTGTTTGATTGCTTTTGGGGAGTTGCCAATAGAATAGAAAATCTATTAGGGTTTGAAGCATTTAAGCGCCTTTCTATCGGAAGTTATATTCTTATCAATCTTCGAGGCATAGATATTATCTTCCCCTTCCACTATTTCTGGTAGTCCATTTCTAAGAAATATCGCCCTTGTCGGCGACCTCTCGTCATGTCGAATTGGCATTGTCTCGCACAATGCTCGTTTGTCTAATTCAATTTTCTAAACAGCATAAAATGGACATAGGAACTTTTGTCGTCGGGATATCCCTGATGACCCTTTGCATATTACCCTTTGTGGCAATGAGCCGCATCAAAAAAAACAAAGAAAAACAACTTTTAAAATCACTTTCGGCAATTGCCAACCAGTATGGCGGCAATATAGTCCAGCACGAAATTTTTGGAAATTTCATTATCGGGCTTGACAACAGCACGAATAGCGTTTTTTTTCTAAAAAAGGACAAAGAAGAGGAAGTGATTAAGCACGTCAGACTTGCTGAGACGAAGCATTGCAGGGTCGAGGAGACAGGTAGGACAATTAGCAATAAGGATGGCAGCCACAAAATGGTTGATAGACTCGACCTGCACTTTACCCCCACTGATTCGAGCAAGCCGGATATCTTGATGGAGTTCTACAACGCACAAGATTCTATGCAGCTAAGTGGAGAGCTTCAGATGATTAGAAAATGGGAAAAGACCATAAATGACCAACTAAAGCATCTCAAAGAGTGACTCTAAAAAAGCCCCGTGTATCCATCACGGGGCTTTTTATTGCAATAGTAGCGGAGACTATTTCATCAAAATGGGAAACGTCAGAAAAACACCCCTGTTCTAAGAGCGATAAGGCCGATGTTGGCTTTCGATTTTTCTTCGGTAAACTCGCCGCCCGGCTCACGCTGCACACGGCCTTTGCCTTTGGCATTGGTGAATTGTTGTTGAAAAGAAAGCCCCGCCACCAAGGTGGCTCCAGACATTTTATACTCCACGCCGCCTCCAAAACCCCAAGAAAGGGCCAAACCGTTGACATCATCCCGGATGTCCTCGTCGTTTTCATTGCGGTCGTTCGTTCCCCGAATGTCGCCTTGGGCGCGTGTCAGAAAGCCTAATGTGAACACCGGAATTTCAAAATAGTATTTGATGGTTTCGTCGCTTCCGCCGCGCAATTTAAGCCCCATCGGAATCTCCACATAAGTGAGCCGATAGTGATACTTGCCGTTTTGGGGGATTGCATGGAGCTCGTTTCTGCTCAGTTGCGAGTCTTTCCAAAGGTCGGCGGTCGGGTAGCCATTGAGTATGTTGCCACCTTGATTGAAGCCAAAGCCCAACCCCGTGACGAGCGCATAGTTGGGAGCAAAGTAAAACTCTCCCAGCATCCCAAACTTGAGTCCCCAGTTGGAACCCGTGCCTTCCAGTTTTTTATCGTTCGTTCGCATCCACGACCAAGTGGGGCTGGCCTGCACGCCGAAGCGAAAACCCACGTCTTCTTGCGCCATGAGCACGGACAGGGTGAATGTCAAAAAGCAAAAAGTTGAGGCAATTTTTTTCATAATCAGTTGTTGTTTTGCGTGTTAAAATATGGACTTCCAAAATCGGCCGCTAAAATCGAAGTTTTTTTCATGAGTTTGTTATCAAAGGCGAAATACAACGCGACAGGATTAATCTTGCTGGTCATCTGTGCTGTTTTGAACGGTTGCATAGGCGATTCCAGCAATGCTCCCGATGTGTCGCACATCGAGCTGGACATCAAGATTCGCAGATTTGACCAAGACCTGTTTGCGCTCGACACCCATCAACTCGAAGCGGGAATGCAACGCATGGCGCAAATGTATCCCGAAATGTTCCCGCTCTTTGCCGTCAATATCATACATGATGTGACCAACCCGAAAGAAACACCGCTCGAGGCGGTGCGGGGCTTTCTCACGGCTCCCGAAATTCGACATCTTTACGACACGGTGCAGCAAGTTTATGGCGATTTGCGCTGGTTGGAACGCGACTTGACTCAAATGTTCAAATACTACAAACATTATTTCCCCGACAAACCCGTACCCGAAGTGGTAGCCATCGTGTCCGAATTTGTCACGGATGCCTTCACGGCAGGCGACAGCCTGTGTGGCATCGGGCTGGATATGTACCTCGGAGAGGATTATCCCGCCTATCTTGCCAATGAAAACACCAAACCCGCCTACATACGGCGGCAATTTCAAAAAGACTACATCGCCGTGCGACTCGCCAAGGCCATTGCCCAAAATCTCAATGATGCCCCCCCCGGGGAGCGCCTGCTCGACCAGATGCTGCACAACGGCAAGCTGCTCTACGTCGTTGACCGTCTTTTGCCAAAGGTGCCCGATAGCTTGAAGATGGGCTACACGCGAGAACAAATGGAGGGATGCTACGCCAACGAGCAAGAAGTGTGGGCGCGTCTGCTGGAGCAAAATCTGCTCTACTCCACCGATGCCCGCAAACTCAAAAAATTAGTCAGCCCCAGCCCCAATGCCCCCGTCGTTTTCCAGGAGGCCCCCGGCGAAATCGGCAATTGGATAGGGTGGCGAATCGTGGAAGCATACATGAAGCGCCACCCCGACACCACGTTGGAAGCAATGTTGAGTCTCACCGATGCACAGAAGTTTTTGGAACAGTCGAAATACAAACCCCGACGACAGTAACTTTGTCGGCAACAGCAAAGGGGCTGTTCGGCCCCGCGAAAAAAATGCTTTTCAGATGAACTGCAACTTGCCATCGCTCATCCGAACTTTCACAAACACCCGACGCTGGCGGGCGATAGGTTTATTGTTTGTTGTGCCGAACTTGCTTTTCGCGCAAACTTTTGAAGTCAAGTCGAATTCCAAAGAAGTCGTGTTGGGCAGTTCGTTTGAAATAGCCTTTTCGCTCAAAGGTGCGCGAGGCGAGCGCTTCAAGGCCCCCGAATTCTCGGACTTCAAAATAGTGGGCGGCCCCAACGAAATGCGTGGCGTGGTCATCATCAATGGCCGCTCGTCGTCTCATCAGACATGGAGTTATGAGCTGGAACCGCGCCGCACCGGCACCTTCACCATCGGCCCCGCCAATGTCGTGGTGGACGGCAAGACGCTCTCCACCCCCACGCTCACCGTAAAAGTAATGTCCCCAAAATCGAAGCCCAGCGTCAACCTGCCTCCCGGCATTTCGGACAACCTGTTCATCGTGGGCGAGCTCGACCACAATGAAGCTTACATCGGCCAACAAATTACTTGGCGCATCAAACTATACACCCAACTCTCGCTCGAAGGTGCCGACATCATCGAATTGCCAGACTTTGAGGGCTTCTATTCCAAGGAAAAACGCCGTTTCGACACTCGCGTGACCTACCAAACCGTCAATGGAAAAAAATACGCGGTGAAAACCCTCCACGAGGAAGCTATATTCCCTCAAAAAAGCGAAGACCTATTTATAGGAGTGGCAAGAGTGCGCGTCGGGGTGGAAGAGCCACCCGGCACCTTCAGGTCTTTTCTGGGGCCAAAGCCCGTGATTCTCCAAACACAGCCACTTACGCTGGCCGTGAAAGCCCTGCCCGACCCTTGGCCTGACAACTTTACCGGAGGCGTGGGGCAATACAACTGGCAGGTGGATATAGACCGCGACACCCTCTCAACCGATGATGCCATCACGCTGACCATTGCGCTGCGAGGCAACGGCGACTCCAAGCGTTTTGCCGCTCCCAAGCTCGCGTTGCCCGAAGGATTGGAAGGTTTTGAGCCGCGCATCGCAGAGGAAGAAGTTTACGAAAACGGGGAAGAGTTGGTCCACTCCAAAGTGCTTGAATATGTGATATTGCCCAAAGAGCCGGGCGAATACAGCATAGTACCCTCTTTGACCTATTTCGACCCCGACAGCAACCGCTTTGTCGAGCTAAAAGCAGACCATTTGCCCGCCGTGAAAATAAGCGCAGGCAAAAATTACCATCCCGACCAAGCAGACATTGACACCCCGTCACTACCCACCACTTCCCGCGGCATGGAGGCATGGGAAAAGGTCTCAGAATGGCTCCATTCTCCAATCCTATGGAGCTTGATTGCCCTGCCCATTTCCTTATTCGGTATTTTTTATTTGTTGAAAAAACAAAAAAATAAACCCGCCAAGCCCATTTCCCCCCCTGAGCCACCCATCAATCGGCCTTCGGCAAAAGCCATCCGCGAACGCTTTTTGAGAGTCGCGCCCCTGCTCCATAGCGGCCAGCCTCGAGCCTTCTACGACGAACTGTTCAAGGTGCTACAGGGCTATCTTGCGGCTCGTTTTCAATTCACCCCAGCCCAGATGACACAGGAAAACATCCGCATAGCCCTGACCGAGCGCGGGGTGCCTGCCGGGACCATTCAGAATCTGCTGGTCGTCTGGCAAACCTGCGAACAGGCTCTTTTTGCCGGGCAGTCCCTCTCTGCACAGATGGAAAGCACTTGGCGGGCTGCCGAATCGGTGGTGCAAGACTTGGAGCGAACGCCCCGCCATCAAAGAAGCTCGTAGTTCCTGTACTCCCCCGGTCGCCAGCCGATTGTTTTTTCCAGCCACATCGAAGCGCGGTCTTTCCACGACCAGCGCACTTGCGAAGGGTCGCCTTCAAACTGCCAGTTCATCGCACGAATGCGAGGCAGCATCACCGCCGGGTGCGAACCCTCAAACCAGCTGAGCGGCTCCTTGCCATCGTATTGATAAACCGCTTTTTCTCCGGCCATTGCTCTGGCTACATCGTCGGAATGCCACCAACGATTGAAACTTGCTTGCTTGCGCTGTTGCGCCAAGGGATGCTTCACCCAGCCGTAGTGATGGATGTGCGCAGGCAACAGACGGACGCGCAGCTTTTCTGCTTCCTTCAATGATTCGCTTGGCGATGCGACATCCACGTTTTGATGCCGGGCGATGCGAAACCCCTGTGCATCTTTCCACGAGCGAATCCTCTTGTCGTTGCGCACAATCCGCACCTCGTGGCGATACCAGCGCCGACTCGCTCCGACAAAATCGTAGGAACCGTAAAAATGGAGATAATGGAACAACAAGCCTTCCGTGAGCGGGTCGGCAAGGTACTGTTCCATGCCTGTTCGTATGGCAGGCAGAGCGTCTTCATGCACACACTCATCTGCTTGGATGTAGAAGCACCAGTCATATTCTGGCGGGATGGCATCGAACGCTTTGTTGGTCTCGACAGCCAATACCCGCCCTCCTTCGCGCAACGACTCGTCCCACACCGTCTCAAGAACATGAATTTTTGAGTCGCCGATACCGCGCACCAAATCAAGCGTCTCGTCGTCGGAACGACCAACCGCCACCAAAAAATAGTCGCAAATCGGGAGAATGGAAGTAACGGCTTCCACTACCGGATAGTCATAGCGCAGCGCATTGCGGATAAAAGTGAAGCCTGCAACTTTCATGGAGCAAAACTACGCTGCTTGACACAGGGCAGGTATTTTTTTTACAAAATGTAAAACATACTTTACTTTTAGTCGTTTATTGTTTGCATAATGTCATTAAAAAACGACTAAAAATGAAAAACTCATTGCTTTTGTCTTACAGATGGAAAACGTTGGGCTGGACAATGACCATTCCGTCCGCCCTTGCGGGTTTGTATTTCCTGCTCATTGAAGAGCACTTCGAATACTGGTGTGTTGCTCTTCCCGCATGGGCAGACCATTTCCTGTGGATTGACCATTTCTCAACATCCAAAAGCATCTCAATTTGCCTTTTGGATGAGTTCATTTCGCTTAGCCTGCTCGTCGGGTTGCTCTTGTTGACATTTTCAAAAGAACGGGTGGAAGACGAATGGATTCAGCGGGTGCGCTTGGAATCGTTGCAATGGGCGATTTTTATCAATGCGGCGTTGCTTATGTTGTTCATCATTTTCGTGCACGGCATACCTTTCCTCACCGTCATGACTTTCAATATGTTCACACCACTATTGATTTTCGTGGGGCGCTTCCATTACATCTTGCACTTGAAGCCCTTATTTTCAAAAATATAGACTATGAAAAACAATATCCGTGTTGAGCGGGCCATCTTGAACATATCGCAGGCCGAGCTGGCCGAACGGGTGCAGGTGACCCGCCAAACGATTAATGCCATCGAACTGGGAAAATATGTGCCGTCAGCAACTTTGGCCATGAAAATCGCACGGGCGTTTGGCAAAAAAGTAGAGGAGGTGTTTGAGTTGGAGGAAGGAGATTAGGGCACCGTCAGTTCTCAATTTGGGCTTATCCGCTTCTTCGAGAAATGCGCGGGTTTGGTTCTGTATAGGCCATCGGTGGCATCCGATTGCTCCAAGGCATCCACAGGCTCCAATGGCGGGACGAACCCTTCTACGAGATTGCCTTGCAGACGGTGAAACGCTGCCTCAATTTCCATAAGGGCACTCTCGATGTCGGGCATAAGCGGTCGAGTGATGATGAGCCGTATGATACCTTCGGGGTCAATGATAAAAGCCAGACGGTCGCACCCGGCTTGTGGGCGTCGTCCGGAGGCCATGCCGTAGAGGTTGGCGATATTGAAATCCAAATCCTCCAGCACGGGTGCCTTGAGGTGGATTCCTATAAAACGGCGCGCCTTGTCCGACCAGTCGTTTTGGTTGATGGGGACGGTCGAAAGGGCCAACGCTTTGGTATTTCGCTCATTGAGCCAGCGTTCTTTTTTGGCAAGGAAAGCCGAGAACATCGTCCAAGCCGAAGTAAAATTGGCGGGGTGCGCGAAGAACACGCACCAATAGCCCTGACAATACGCAGGAAAAGATATTTCTCCTTGTGGCGTGGGGAAAATAAAGGAGGGGGCTACATCGCCGACTTGCGGCAGGTTTGAATGGTTGACAGGCATAGCTGCAATAAAAGTAGATATGTATTCAGAGGGTGGGTTCGCAAAACCAGTGAAGAACGTTTTTTCAACACAAAAGTTATGCGCCGAGTTTTTGGTGTCTTGACGGTTTGCACATTGTATCTAAACACCCCCAAAAGTAATCGCTTTCGGAGAACTAATAGCGGGCGTTCGACATAAAGACCAATTTATACCTTGATTCGCTAGGATTTGTCGGATGAACATGATTGATGCCCCTGATTTTGAGCAGATTGCGATTGCGGCCATGCCCAAAACCTGGCGGCGCGAGGTATAAATGGACTGCGCTTTTTACCGTACCCGGAATTTGACAGCGCGGAGTAAAGGCCAGAAAAAACACCGTGTTTGGCCCCCGACACAACTAAAAACCGAGACCGACAGGCAGTATTCAGGCAAAATGTATTTTTGCCACCCTATGAAGAACTTTTTTTTTCTCGCCTCGCTTGCCTCGCTGCCTATGTCCGCCACCGCCCAAAACTACACCGCTCCTATCCGACAGACCATCAATGTCGCTTGGGAGTTCCGCCAAGCCAACACCGAAGCATGGAAACCAACGAAGGTGCCCGTCAGCGTGCATACGGCGTTGCTACAAAATGGCATGATTGAAGACCCCTTCTACCGCGACAACGAGGAAAAGCTGCAATGGATTGAGCGCGAGGACTGGGAATTCCAATGTGCTTTCGATGTGGATTCCACGGTGTTGCAGCGCAAACACGTCGAGCTCATTTTCAAAAACTTGGACACTTACGCACAGGTTTTTCTCAATGACAGCTTGATTCTGCAAACCAACAATATGTTTCGCACTTGGAAGGCGGATGTCAAGCGCCATCTCAAGCCGAGCAACAACAGACTCCACATTTATTTTGAAAGCCCTACCAAAAAAGTCGAGCAAGACTGGAAGAACTTGGGCTACGAGTTGCCGGGCGGCATCCGCACCATGACGCGCAAAGCCCAGTTTCATTATGGTTGGGATTGGGGGCCACGTTTTGTGGGTTGCGGCATCCTCAAAGCACCCGAAATGGTTGCTTGGGATGACGTTTTGATTGAAAACATCTTCGTCACCACGCAAAACATTACGAAGCAAAATGCCCAAATGGTGGCACGCATCCGTTATCGCTCCGACATTGAAGGCAAAATCACCTTGATGGCTCAGTATGAAAAACGCCGGTCGGTGGAAGAGCGGGAGCTTCGAATCGGCGTGCACGAGGACTCCGTGACTTGGGACGTGCCCGACCCCAAATTATGGTGGTGCAACGGCATGGGAGAGCCTCATCTCTACGACTTCTCGGTAAGCATCAAGCGCGGGGCCATGTTCATCGAGAAAGCTGATGTGCGCACTGGTATCCGCACCATCGAGCTCGTGACGAACAAAGAGCCCAAGGGGGAAAGTTTTTATTTCAAACTCAATGGGATGCCAGTATTTGCAAAAGGAGCCAATTATATCCCCCTTGATATGTTTCAAGACCGCGTGACCCCAGCGCAATACAGACAGATATTGGACGATGCCGTGTCGGCCAACATGAATATGCTGCGGGTGTGGGGAGGCGGCATCTACGAGGACGAGCTGTTTTATCAGCTCTGCGATGCCCGAGGCATACTTGTTTGGCAAGATTTCATGTACGCCTGCGCCATGTATCCGGGCAGCGGGAGTTTTTTGAAAAGTGCGGCGCTCGAAGCCTTTGAGCAGATAGAGCGACTCCGCCAGCACCCCTGCATCGCGTTGTGGTGTGGCAACAATGAGAACAATGAGGCTTGGCATAATTGGGGCTGGCAAATGCAATTCAACGAAGGCCAACGCAACCAGATTTGGCGCGACTATCAAGTGCTGTTCAACGATTTGTTGCCTACCTATGTGGAGAACTACGCGGGCGGAGTGCCTTATTGGGAAAGCTCTCCCAAATACGGGCGACGCAACCCCAAGTCGAACACCGAAGGCGACTCACACTATTGGGGCGTGTGGCACGATGAAGAGCCATTTGAGGTGTTCAACAAAAAAGTGCCGCGCTTCATGAGCGAATACGGTTTTCAAAGCTTTCCCGAATGGCGCACCATCGAATCGTTCACCCTGCCCGACGACCGCCGCTTGGAAAGCAAGGTGATGCTCACGCACCAAAAACACCCACGCGGCAATGCCCTCATCGCCGAATACATGAAACGCGACTTTCGCCCCACCAAGACGTTCGAGGATTTCGTCTATGTCAGCCAAATCCTTCAGGCCGAGGGGATGCGCACAGGTATCGAGGCACATCGCCGCAACAAGCCCTATTGCATGGGCACGCTCTACTGGCAGCTCAACGATGTGTGGCCAGTAGCGTCGTGGTCGAGCCGCGATTACTTCGGCCGCTGGAAAGCACTCCACTACTACGCACGCGAGGCATTTAGCCATGTAGCCGCATTGCCGCTCGTGGATGGCGATATCCTTAGGCTGTACGGGGTGTCTGATTTGTTGGAAAAAACAAGCACGACCCTGCGAGTACGCGCCTTTGATTTTGACGGCAAATTGCTAAGCGACGTGACACAACTCGACACGGAAATCCCTGCCGATTCGAGTCGGATGATTTGGCAAGGCTACTTAAAAACGGTGCTTGACAAGAACAAAATCGAGCAGTCTGTTATTGAAATAACGTTGAGAAATGCAGCGGGCGAGCTCGTTTATCGCCGATTGCACTATCTATGCCCTCCGCGCAAATTGTTCTTGCCCAAGACAAAAGTCAATCTGAAAGTGACCCAAGCCAACGACGGCTATTTGCTCACGCTCCAAAGCGACAAGCTTGCCAAAAACCTCATGATAACAACAGAGACAGATGGCTTCTTCACCGACAACTATTTCGATATGTTGCCCGGCGAACGCAAAACCGTGCTTTTCAAAACACAGCGAATCTTGGACGACCCCGCCAATGCGTTTCGGGCGAAGAGTTTGGTGGACACCTATTGATTGAACAAAACCTCTCAACTTCCATTTTTAAATTCTGTTCTTTTCCCAATCTTGTCGCTTCAAACATTGTACTTACACCCCTCCGCCTCATTCACAATTTTTAAAACTAACTACGCAAAATGATAGACAAGCCTTGGCTACAGCACTACCCCGCCGGCGTACCAGCCAACATTGACCCAGAGCAATATCCGCGCGTGATAGATGCGCTGGACGAGTGTTTCAAAAAATATAGCCATTCGCCCGCCTTTGTGTATATGGGAAAAACGCTCACGTTCAGAGAAGTGGACGAAATGAGCAGGCACTTTGGCGCCTACCTCCAATCGCGTGGCCTCGAACCCGGCGACCGCGTCGCGCTCATGATGCCCAATTTGATACAGTACCCCATCGCGTTGTTTGGGTGCCTTCGGGCAGGGTTGGTGCTGGTGAATACCAACCCGCTATACACGCCGCGCGAGATGCGGCATCAATTTGTGGATTCAGGTGCCAAGGCGATTATCATTGTCGAGAATTTTGCGGCCAACTTGCAACAAATCATCGGTGAGACGCAAATCAAGACTGTCATAGTCACCAGCATAGGCGAAATGCTCGGCTTCAAAGGGTGGGTCGTCAATCTGGTGGTGCGGCACATCAAAAAGATGGTGCCGAAGTTCAGCCTACCCAACACTGTCAACTTTAAAACTGCCTTGAAACAAGGGCGGCAATTCACCATCAAGCCGTTTCAGAGCGGCCCCGACGATGTCGTCGCGCTCCAATACACGGGCGGCACCACTGGCGTGTCGAAAGGTGCCATGCTGACCAACCGCAACCTCGTGGCCAACATGATGCAAATCCGCGCTTGGCTTTCGCAAGTGCTGACAGAGGACGGGCTCACTGCCCTATGCCCGCTGCCACTCTACCATATTTTTGCCTTCACGGTCAATTGCCTCGCTTTCATGAACTGCGGCGCTCGCAACGTGCTCATCGTCAATGCCCGCGATTTGAAGGCACTCATCAAGGAGTGGCGCAAAAACCCGCCGGATATCGTGATTGGCCTGAACACCCTGTTCAACGCCTTGCTCAATCACCCCGACTTTGCCTCATTGGATTTCTCCAGCGTAAAAGCAACCGTCGGCGGTGGCATGGCCGTGCAGCGAGCCGTCGCCGAGCGTTGGCAGCAAGTCACTGGTTGTGGCATCACCGAAGGCTGGGGCCTCACCGAGAGCAGCCCAGTGCTTACCGTCAATCCACTGGGTGCCAATGCCCGCATCGGCACCATCGGGATGCCCGTGCCTTCCACCGATTTGCGCGTGGCTGATGAGCAGGGCAATCCGCTGCCGCCCGGTCCCGAAAACGTGGGAGAACTGCAAGCCAAAGGGCCGCAAATCATGAAAGGTTATTGGCAGCGCCCCGACGAAACCGCCAAGACCATCCAAGACGGTTGGCTGTGCACGGGCGATATGGGGTTCATGCACCCGGATGGTTTTTTCCAAATTGTTGACCGCAAAAAAGACATGATTCTCGTGTCAGGCTTCAATGTGTATCCCAACGAGGTGGAAGATGTGTTGGCCATGCACCCCAAGGTGCTTGAGTCCTGCGCCATCGGTGTACCTGATGAAAAATCAAGCGAGGTCGTGAAAGTATTTGTGGTGAAAAAAGACCCTTCGCTCACAGAGGAGGAAATCATCGCGCACTGTCGCGCCAATCTGACCGCTTACAAAGTGCCGAAACACATTGAGTTTCGCTCAGAACTACCAAAGACGAACGTGGGCAAAATACTGAGGCGGGCCTTGCGGGATGGGAATTGATGCCTCAAAGCATCCTTTCCAACACCTTGAAAGTGTAGGCACATTTGTTTTTCTCGTCGGGTAGGTGATGCTCGCTCCATGTCTCGCGCCATTCCTCGGGATGGAGCGTGGGGAAAAACACGTCGCCCTCCACCTCCAAATCAACCTCTGTCAGATAAACCTTGTCCCAGAGGGCCTGACTTTCCTCGTAAATCATGCCGCCACCAATGATGAAGGCTTCCGTCTCTCCATTGTCGTAGGCCATGCCCAGCGCCTCTTCGATAGAATGGGCGACCAACACCCCATCCGCCTGAAAAAATGGGTCGCGGGTGATGACGATATTGGTACGCTTGGGCAGCGGCTTGCCTATGCTGTGAAAAGAGTTGCGCCCCATGATGACATGATGCTCCAGCGTGGTTCGCTTGAAATAGGCAAGGTCGGCAGGAAGATACCAAGGAATCTGGTTGTCTTTTCCGATAACATTGTTTTTGGCGACGGCGACAATAGCGGATACAAGCATAAGCAACAGGGATTCAAATCGTTTCCAATAATTTTTTAATCACCAAACTCAATCGCGGCTCGGCAGCACGCCCCATCTCAATCACGTCTTCCACAGTCGTGACCTTGATGACAGATGGCGGATAGGCCACATTGCTCACCATGGAAAGCATCAGCACTGGCAAATCACTGTGTCGCGCCACCAACACCTCTGGCACCGACGACATCCCGGTGCAGTCGCTGCCAAGCCGACGAAGCATCGCGTATTCAGCGGGTGTCTCCAAGTTCGGTCCTTGCATGGCCGAATAGACCCCTTCCATGACCCGGATATGATGCGACTTGGCGATGGCAAGTGCGCGACGACGCAACTCGGCATCGTAGGTGTGCAACATATCTGGGAAGCGCGGGCCGAGGCGCTCGTCGTTCGCTCCTCGCAGCGGATGTTCGGGCAGTAGATTGATATGGTCGCGCACCACCACAAGGTCGCCAGCCTGTAGATGAGGGTTCACCCCGCCGGAGACGTTCGTGATGATAAGTCGCTCTATTTCAAGAAATTTTAGCACCCGCACGGGAAAGGTCACCTGTTGCATGGCCCAGCCCTCGTAGTAGTGAAACCTGCCAGCCATCACCGCCACCGGATGCCCCCCTAAATGACCCAATATCATTTTCCCTTTGTGACTCGTCACAGTACTTGCAGCAAAATGCGGGATATCGCTATAGGCTATTTCGGCCTCCACTTCCACATCGTCTGTCAAATCGCCCAATCCCGTACCGAGGATGATGCCCGTGCGAGGGCGGAAGTCTGTCTTGGAACGAACGAAGGCGACGGCTTCCTGTATTTGCTCATAAAGTGGCATGAAAAGATGCTTTATGTTTTTTTTCGGCGGCCAAAAGTAGGCATATTGTCCAAGATGGAGGCTACTCCTTTGAGGCCGTCGCCGGGCGATGGCCGTAACTCAAAATGCGCGACATCTTCCAGCCGCCATCAGCTTGCAGGAGCCAGACATGCGTGAATCGCGCCCGACCGTCCAGATACTCCGCTCGGTCTTTTCCCCAAATGTAAAAAACGTGTTCGCCTGATAGGATAGCCCCATAGATGCTCCCGTCGTTTTCCAATGGAAACACCTGAACACTGCCCGCCACTGCCTCCCGCCTCAGCCGGAAATGCTCGTTGCTGCAAAGATTTTTCTTCGTATCGGCCATGAGACGCTCCCTGCCATACGTCGGCCCGCCTTTGTCGTGGTAAAACTCCACATCTTCCGTGAAAAAATGCCTCGCCTGCGCCGTGTCACAGTCGTTGGATACTTCGCGCCGTTAGGTTTTGGGCATGGCTGCAATCGCAATCTGTTCAAAATCAAGAACATCAATCATGTTAATCTAACAAATCCTAGCGAATCAAGGTATAAGTTTTCCAAAACAGGCTGTCTTGATGCAGGATGGTAGCGATGAGTTTTCCCAAATCCGTTTGCGCCAGCAGCGTGTTGGGGATAGTGGAAAATGCCAAAAGGAGGATGGGAAATGATTGGAGGTGAGCGTGTTTACGCAACTTGTGGCTAGCCATTTTGGGGGGGAAAGGTAGGTGGTTTTCACTTTCCTGCCACACTTGCCGTTGTCGTGCGTCTCGCCGACAACAAGCGGCAGAGATCGATGCCAGTGAAATGTGTGAGGCTTTAATCTGGCCTCGCGCGCGAGGTGTTGTGGGCGGAATGCCAACAACGGCAAAAAGTATCAGCACTTTTCCATCAAAAATAGATACTCCAAGTGTTTTTTGTCGCTGTTGACCCACTCGTTTGTCCAGCGCATAGTGGCCATGACGTTGTGTTTGTAGTCAATCTCAAGCGCCTTTAGCAAGGTGCCGGAGGTGTTGATGATGTCCATCAATTCTTGCTTGGTCGCCCTTCCGCCCGAACTATACGACAGCAATATGTACCGCGCATTGGTCTCCGATATCAGCCTGCGAATGGCCTTCATCGCTAACAAGTTGCCATCGTTGTCTTTTCTAAATTCTTCAAAAACAGAAGCAGAAATCTGGTCGCGGGTATCCTCGCGTCTGTTTACTTTGCCAAACAACCGAGGTTTGTCGTTCAAGACGACAGTGGTCCAAATGTGGTAATAGGCGGCATATCGGACCCTGCTCGGCGGCATTTTGTCATTGTTGGAACCGTAGGGCGGGTCGAAGTAGGCGAAATCAAACCAGCGGTCTTTTACCGTTTCAAATATATCCCCCCGAATGACCTTGTTTGAGCCTGTTGGAACAAACAAATTGGGCACTTTCAGCATCAGGTCGTTGCAGGAGCGGGGCGACCAATCTGCCAGGTAAGCCGCGTAGTGGCCCAAGGTGCTGTCCACAGAATCAAGGGCCAAAATCAGGCTCGTCAGTGCGACGGCTTTTTCAACTTTATTCAAGTTCAGCCGCTCTATTTCGTCGCGTATTCCGTCAAGTTTTTGCGTGTTTTTTCTTTGAAAAGGTCGCTTGTCGGCATCCGTTTCGTCGCCCCCATAGTGCTCCGTGAACCAGCCGTCGTAGCCTTTTACAGAGTTCAGATGCCTGATAAGTTCCTGGTAAAACTTTGGGGGCTTATCGTTTAGCAAATAGCATGTCGCAAATGTTTCAGACCAAGCAGAAATATCGCTTGAGGTGGTATCAAACCCAAGTTTTGCAAACGCCTGGCTTACCCGTGTCGAACCGCTGAATCCGTCCAAAACATGAGAAACGTCCAGTTCGGAGATGATGTCAACAATGTAGGGAAGCAGTTTCAATTTTGAACCCGCGTATTTGATGCCTTCCGTATCGGGCACGGCCAAGGTGGCGCCACCAAATATGTCAAATTGCATGGTCTAAAGTGTTTTTAGTCGGTCCATTCGAGGTGTTGTTGGCGGGATGCCAACAGTGGCAAAAGGCAAGAAACAATTGAAAATTTCAGTCCCCCTCACACCACCTGCAACTTCGCAAACTTCAGCACAATCCGCCGCTCCGGCATATCGTCGTTTTTACAGACTCGAAAGAATTTCCATAAACGCCTCCATGCGAATCACTTGAACCGGCGGAAAATCGTTGGGTTTGAGCACGCTGAAATGGCGGTCGTTGCTAACGAGATAATCGGCGCCGGCGGCGATGTAGCAATCCACAAACTTGTTGGCGTCAGGGTCGTTGGCGATGAGATTCCAGTTGTAGAAAATTTCCTGCAAGCGCACATTGGGAAGGAGGGTGAGGAGTTCGAGCAGGTTGTGCGAAATGGAAGGCGTGGTTTTTTCTTCGATTTTCTCGGCATATTCCAGCAAGATTTCGGTAGAAACGGCCAACTCGTATTCCCCTCCAACAACGCGCTGTAAATGGGTCGAAAAGGCGAGTTTTTAGCGAAAGACGCGATGAGCACGCTGGTGTCGAGAACGACTTTCATTTTTCATTGACCATCGTGACTTGTTCAGGCGCTTTTTTGTAAGAACGCAGGTGTTCGTTCGCCCATTCGCGCATGGTTTCCTCTGTCCAGCCTTTTTCTTTCCAAAGTTCGTCCATTTCTTCGTCCACTTTTTGGGCAAAGTATTTTGCCAACAACTGCCTGATTTCCAGCAGTTGTTCTTCCGGGAGTTCGCGGCTAAAAACCTTCAACATCTCGAGTTGGAGGTTTGTCAATTTCTTTTGAGCAGTCATAACTTCAAATATTTTTTCAGCGCGAAACGCTGTACAAATGTAGCGATTTTCGCTCACACCACCTGCAACTTCGCAAACTTCAGCACAATCCTCCGCTCCGGCATATCGTCGTTTTTGAATTGGATGGTCGCCACCTTGTTGTCCTTCGGGCCTTCCACGCTCACGATTTTTCCTTCGCCGAATTTCAGGTGCAGCACCCGCACGCCCGGCACAATGTCCTCCAGCGGCGAGGCTTTGAAGTCGGCGGGAATGGCGACAGGCGCGGCATTTTTTTGCATGGCGCGCAGGCGCGGGTTGGCGAAATTGCCGCTCACGCTGGCGCGGGGCTGCAGTTCGGGTCGTGCCGGCTGCGTGTTGCGTGCCGAGCCGATGCCGCCCAAGAGTTCGTAATGTTGTCCAGTGATTTCATCCAAAAAACGCGACGGCTCGCTCACGCGGATTTGCCCGAATCGGTAGCGGTTTTGGGCAAAACTCAAAGTCAAAAACTCTTTCGCCCGCGTCACAGCGACGTAAAACAGGCGGCGCTCCTCGTCCAAACCGTTCGGCTCTTCCAGCGCCATGAAGGAGGGGAAGAGGTTTTCTTCCAGGCCCGTGACGAAAACACTCTTGAACTCCAGCCCCTTCGCCGAGTGTACGCTCATCAGGGTGATGTGGTCGTTGCTGTCGTTTTTTTCGTCGGCATCGGTGAGCAGAGTGATGGTTTGGAGGTAAGCCGCTAAGGAGCGGTCATTAGGGTAATTAGGGTCATTGGAGTCATTAGGGTAATTAGGGTCATTGAGGTCATTAAGGTCATTGTTGGCTTGGTTGTCAGTAAATTCGGAAATAGCGTCGAGCACGGCGTTCACGTTTTCGAGGCGACCGATGCCTTCGGGGCTGGTGTCGCCTTTGAGCAGGTCGAGCAGGCCGGACTTTTTCAGGATGTCGGCGGCGAGGCGGTAGGCCGACTCGGAGGCGGCGCGTTTTTGCCAGTCCTGCACCATGTTTCGGAAAGTCGCCATAGACTTTTTGGCGCGGTCGGTTACGTCGAGCGCGGGGTCGAGCATGGCCTCCCACATCGTCATGTTGGAGGCTTCGGCGAGGGCGCTGAGTTTGTCCACCGTCGCGTCGCTGATGCCGCGCGCGGGTAAGTTGACGACGCGGCGCAGGGCTTCCTCGTCGCGGGGATTGACAGCGAGGCGGAGGTAAGCGATGAAGTCTTTGACCTCCTTGCGCTGGTAAAACGACGTTCCGCCAAAGACGCGGTAGGGCAGATTGAGCTTGCGCAAATGTTCCTCGAACTTGCGGCTTTGCGCGTTGGTGCGATAGAGGATGGCGATTTCCGAGTTCGGCAAGTGGTAGCGGTGTTTTTGTTCCAAAAGCAAATCGGCCACTCGGCGGCCCTCCTCGTCGTCAGTGAGGCATTTGAGGAGTTTGATTTTGTGGCGGTCTTCCTTGTCGGTCCAAATTGTTTTTTGCAGCTGGCGGCGATTGAAGGAAATCACTTCGTTGGCCGCCGACACGATATGGTGGGTGCTGCGGTAGTTTTGTTCGAGTTTGAAGGTTTTAAGGTTGGGATAATCTTTTTCAAAATCGAGGATGTTGTCAATCGTCGCGCCGCGGAAAGCGTAGATACTCTGCGCGTCGTCGCCCACGACGAACACGTTTTCGGGGCTGCCCTCGTATTTCACCAAGCGGCGAAGTATGGCGTACTGCAAAAAATTGGTGTCCTGAAATTCATCTACGTGGATGTAGCGGAACTTGCGCTGGTATTTTTCCAACACATTGTCGGGGTTGTCGCGGAAGAGGCGGTAGAGTTGGAACAACAAATCGTCGAAGTCCATCGCGCCGGAGCGTTGGCAGCGTGCCACGTATTTTTCATAAATATCCACGACGTAAGGGCGACGGGCGGCACGGTCTTGCGCGAGCATTTCCTCGTTGTCGCGGTAAGCTTTCGGCGAAATCAAGTTGCTCTTGCACAGCGAAATGCGCGAGCGGATGGCCGAGGCATTGTAGGCGTTGGGGTCGAGATTCATTTCCTTGATAATGGCACGCAACACACTCATCGTATCGTCCGTGTCGTAAATGGTAAACGACGAGGGATAGCCGATTTTGCTTGCTTCCACGCGCAGGATGCGGGCAAAAATGGAGTGAAACGTGCCTGCCCAAACTTGCTGCGCTTTCGGCCCCACCACTTTTTCGATGCGGTCTTTCATCTCGCGGGCCGACTTGTTGGTGAACGTCAGGGTCAGGATTTCCCAGGGGGCCACGCCATTTTGCAGGAGGTGCGCGATACGGTAGGTCAATACCCGCGTCTTGCCAGAGCCGGGGCCTGCGATGACGAGCACCGGGCCTTCGGTGGTGGTGACGGCAGCGCGCTGCACATCGTTCAATTCATCCAAATAACTCATGGGCTGGCGGTTTAGGGCGAAGGTAGGAAGTTTGGAAATGAGAGGGGAGTTTAGAAATAAAATGTTTTGAGAAGGAAATTTTGCTTCAAATGAAAAATGGTGAAAGGGGTTAACTTGATGCCGGAAAAATCAGCGTATGAAACCGAACCTTGCACAATACCAACGTATCGTGAACCCATCTATTCTAGGTTTGTAAGAGGTGTCATCTTTTGAGGAACGAAAAAGGTGACATCTCGGCCTGTTTTTGAGATGTCACCCCTCCATGCTTCCGGGATGACACCTGCAGAACCCGACAAAGCGAGAATCGTTGTCGTAAACCTCCATGAGACCGTAAATGGCATCACCAAAATCACCGACAAAATCAATCTCTGATGCAGTTTTCTTCTGTCAATATCAGTTTTGAGACAAAGTCTTTTCTGTGTGACCTATGGGGGAAGAGTGAAGATTATACCGCTGTAAATCAGGAGTTAAAGTCTGTTTGCGGTATCGCGGATTTTTTTGAAAACAAGGAAGATTACGAAGAACTAAGAAGATTTTTAGCCGATGAACAAACCTCCGTTCAAGAAGCTGACCGAGCGGAATACGGCGATTTTCAAACCAACTCAAATCTTGCCAATCGAATTGCCTCTTTCTTAAAAACGGAAGGCATTTCTCCCGAAGCTTTGGTCGAGCCAACTTTCGGAAAAGGAAATTTTATCCTTGCAGCTTTGCAGCACTTCCCACAACTCCTGCAAATCAGAGGAGTAGAGATTTACAAACCCTACGTTTGGGAAGCCAAGTTTGTTATTCTCGATTTTTTCCTCCTAAATTCTGACCGCTCCAAACCGGACATTCGTCTTTTTCACCAGAACGTTTTTGATTTTGACTTTGAGAAGCTAAGTCGTGACCTCAGCGGAGAAGTTTTGATTTTAGGCAATCCGCCGTGGGTCACCAACGCGAAATTAGGGGTTTTGAACTCTGAAAACCTGCCAATAAAGTCGAACTTCAAGAACCTGAATGGCCTCGACGCCATGACTGGGAAAGGCAATTTTGATATTGGCGAATACATCACGCTGATGCTGCTCCGCGCATTTCAAAACCATTCCGGTCGAATGGCCTTTTTGGTAAAAAACTCGGTCATAAAAAACATCGTGTTTGACCAAAAGGCTGCTAAACTGCGAATCGGGGAATTGAAACAGTTTCCGATTGACGCAAAAAAAGAGTTTGGCGCGGCAGTAGAAGCGTCGCTATTCTCCTGCAAATTGAATCAGATTCCTGAATATCAATGCGCTCAAACCCAAATGATTCCTGCCTCAGAGCCTGATTATCATTTTGGCTGGCAGGAAAACCGATTTGTAGCCAACACTGAAAAATATGAATCATTTGAAGCGTTCGACGGAATTTGCCCCTTCGAATGGCGGCAAGGATTGAAGCATGATTGCTCGGAAGTGATGGAATTTGAACGCCTAAATGGCTATTTTGTAACGAACCGAGGCCAGTCTGTTGAGTTGGAAAACGATTTGGTTTATGGCATTTTGAAAAGTTCTGACTTGAAAGGAGGAGTTGTCTCCAACGCTCGACGGTTTACGATTGTCACCCAGCGCAGCGTAGGACAGGACACGACGTACATTCAAAATTTACTTCCCCAAACCTACTCCTATCTTTATTCTCACAGAGAGCATTTTGCCAATCGCAAGTCAAGCATTTATCGCAGCAAGCCATCGTTTTCAATTTTCGGCATTGGCGATTATTCATTTCTACCTTACAAAATTGCTATATCGGGGCTTTACAAATTGCCAACGTTTACGCTTGTACTGCCGGAAAACGACAAACCTTTGATGCTGGATGACACCTGCTATTTTATTGGTTTTGAAAAATTTAGCGATGCTGCCATTGCTTTTGCACTGTTAAATCATCCTTTTGTAACGGGCCTGCTAAACGCTATCACTTTTTCAGATGCCAAAAGGACTTTTACAAAAGATGTGCTCATGCGAGTTGACCTGCGAGGAGTGGCAAATGCCGTAAGCTTTGGAGAAATTTTAAAAATACTTGCACGGGCAGGAGTGAAAAGTGCCATTGAGGAGTCGGATTTTTATCGTTTTCGCCATAATGCGGACGCTTCGACTCAGTTGCAACTCTTCTGACCCCTCCTTCAAAAAAGCGCGGGTTCATTCGGCCTCACCGAACAAACCCGCGCTTTTTTTTCTCAAAAAATTTCCCTATTTGATTACATGCACTTCCTCTACCTGCAGCACCTCTTTGTCGGGCGAAGCGCCGCGATGCACGAAAGCCACCACGCTGCAATGCTTTTCCACCCAGTCGTTGGGCAACACGAAATTATAGTTTCGGGTGAGGGTGGATGAAGGGGTAAGCGATTCTGAAATCACATCGCCAGTGGGTTGTGTCAATATCTTGCGCAGCACATGGCGGTGATAATAGTCGGGAATCGTCTGGAGGCCGTCCTTTTGGTAGTCCTGAATACTGTCTTGCGTGATGAGCACGGTGAGGCGATGGTCGCCTGTGAGTGTTTGCTCGGGGGCGATGGTGACTTCAACCCCGAGTTTGCGACTTAGGGAGTCGAAGGTGGTGTTCATAAACACGCCGACGACGGGCGGCTTTGAGAGTTCCTCGCTTATGATGCCCGCCCAGATGGAGCGCGGCAGATACGGCTCTATTTCGGGCGGCACGATGCGACGGTTGATGGAGGCCGTGGGGAAAAAAGCGGCGGTGCCGATATATTTTGCCATGGCAGTGCCTTCGTCTGTTCGGAAATCGTACTTGCTTTGCGGATATGGCACATCGTAGCCCGGGGCAGCGTGCACGCCTACTATCACGAGGTTTTTGCCAATTTGCTTGCTCAATGCCACCAGGGCTGCCGTGCCGTCGGGGCAGTTGGGACAACGCACACCGGTGAGCTCCTCCACCAGCACTTTACGGTCGCCCACACTGAGCTCGGGGATGGCTACGGGGACTTCTTTGCAAGCCTGCAACGCGGCCGCGACGAGAAGCGGGAGAAATAATTTGTGTTTCATATCCTATTGTTGATTTGTTGATTTTGGTTATTCGTTGATACGGTCATTTGACACAATCTCAACCGAATAATCAATTTTAAAATGAAGAACTGACATTCAAGCGGACACCGCTAAACGTTGGCTCGTAGCGGCAGATACCACCCGCGCAATTGATGCCTTCCACTTGCTTGACGTAAGCAAGCGAAAAACGGTTGGCGCGATGGGTGTAAACAACGCCTACTGTCGGGTAGTGCAGCCCGTCGTAGCGTGTCTGTTCGGGCGTAAATTCCCCGGTCGAGCGGTGCTTGATTTTGTACATATCCGAGACGTAGAACAGCCAATGTGGCGCCCAGCCCCATTCGGCCAATACATTCACCCAAGAGCCGAATTCATCGTCGGTCAAGAGGTACTGTGCCTCCAATCTCAATGACTTCTTGGGGGTGAATTTATAGAGAATTTCAGTGTATGGCGTGAAGGCATCCACAAAATTCTCCCTGCCTTTGCCTATCCAAGGCAGTATGTCTCTGGGGTCTTCCGGGTCGCCTTTGAACTGGTAAATGGCGATGTTGTACTTTAGGAACTGAAGCCCCAGCAGCGCCTGCCATTTTCGGTCTTTTTTGTAAGTGATCTCGGGCGCTATTTCGCGGTAGAGTTCCACGCCATCGAGGTTGTAAATATCCGCGACATTGAGACCGATTGAAAGCCGCTTGTTGATGGAATACTTGGCATCGAGTTGAAGCCCTCGCTCGCCGAGTTCCTGTGTGTTGGGGGCGAATCGAGCGGGGAGCCTGAAAGTGTTTTGCCGTGCGATTGGCGGGAGGTAGTTGATTTGCCCCTGCACTCCTATCTGAAAGGGGTCGGTTCGGAAGCGAAAATTTTTTGTGTATTTGCCCTCGAGCGTGATGCCCAATCCCCTTTTGGCAAAGGTGAGGCTGGTGTAGGCCATGTAGCCATCGGTATTGACGAGCTTGCCATTGGCTCCCGTCACTTGCCGCTCAAATTCGTTGAAGATGACATCTTTTGTTTTGTAAGCGCCCTCCATGTACCAAGAAAAGTCGCCAGCGGTCAGGGTATTGAAAACCGTCATGGCGTAGGTATTGTACTGCGCCCCGATGCTGTCTTGCGGGGCGTAGGAGGCTACTTCGTTCACGATGCGATTGATGGTTTCGTCGTCGTTGGTTCGTGCCACTATCCCGGCTCCGGGGGCGAGCGTGAAGTTTTTCGTGGAGTCGGGTCTGATGAATCCATCCACGGCAGCGCCGCGAATCACAGAGCCATAAATGTTGAATTGTCTTTTCTGTCGCCCTGTGAAAGCTTTGACTTTCCAGTTGTCATTGATGTCGTAGCCTACTTTGACCCCAAAAAGCGCGTTGTCAATCATCAGGGCGCGTTCTTCGTACGCCCTGAAAATGATGCCGGAACCGATTTGGTCGTAGAGGTACCCCCCCGCAAGGTCGAACTTGTCAATTTTCTTGTGCACATACCAGCGGCCGATACCTTCATCTGTATAAGCGCCGGATGGATTGAGAAGGTTGGAGTTGTTGAAAAGGTCGAATCGAATGCCCATGTCAAAACCCCAGTTGGAGTAATTGAGGGCGAGCCAGCTCTCCGCGCCAAATTTTTGAAAATCATATTGCGGGGGGCCGGGTTGCGGGGGGCCGGCAGCTCCGATGATAGAGTCTCGTATGAAAAAGTTGCCGTTTGTTTGCAGGTTGCCAGTGATGCGGGCGGTGTTCTGTGCCGTCAATCCGGATAAGGTAAGTGCGAAAAGGGCGATGGGTAAAAGGTGCTTCATGCGTGTGGGTTCCAAAATATGTGTTCGCAAAGGTAGCATCTCACCAAATTTCCCTTAGTGTTCCATGCGAAATATGGTCGTGTGCCGACAAAAAGGCCAAAGTAGGGGTGCAGGAAAAATGAGAGCGGGTGCCCGTGGTGAGGCACCCGCTCTGAAAATTGTCTGTCGTAAAAAATCTCGAGCAAGCCGTCTTGGCTTACGAGCCGCAGCTTTTTCGTCTATCGGCCTCCTCCGAGTATGTTGCCGAGTATGCCTCCCAATCCGCCGCCGCCTTGCTGACGGCCACCACCCAACACGCCGCCTAATACTTGGCCGAGCAAATCGCCCATGCCACTTTGCTGCGCACCGCTTTGGGCCGACCCCATGAGGATGTTTCCCAAATTGCCGAGGTCTAAGCCGCCTTGGCTTTTGGCACGCCCCAGCACGCCCATGACGATGGGAGCCATGACGGGCAAGAGTTTCATCACTTGATTCATATTCAGCCCCGAAGATTGGCTAACCTGTTGTGCCACCGCCTCTTGTTGGTTGCCCAGCACATGGTTGAGGATACCGAGGCCATTGGTTGCGCCATGTCCTTGTCCGCCATTCTGCATCAAGTTGCCCACGATGCCAGCGAGGTCATCAAGGACGCTTCCATCGTGATTCTTGTCGAGTGCCGACAGGAGCGAGGACAACCCGTTCTCGGAAGCGGCATTGTTGGCCATGCCTCCCAGAAGCGAAGCGAAAATGCCGTTGGCTGCCACGGCGGTTTGTTGGGGGGTGGCGCCAATTTGCTCGCTCATTTGCCCCAGAAGGTTGTCGTCGAGCTGGCTTTGTAGAATCTGCATCAAATCCATGTTTGAGTTGTGTTTGTGGGTGAAATAATTAGGAGAATTAGAGTGAGAGAAAGTCAAGTGTTCCGTTGAAAGCACTTACTTTTTACCAAAAAGGCCACCGAGCACACCGCCCAATAGCCCGCCGCCTTGTTTGCCACCTCCTGCCAGCACGCCACCCAACACTTGGCCCAATGCGCCTCCAAGCCCCGACTGTTGGGCACCATTTTGCGCGGCTCCGAGCAGCATGTTGGCTATGTTGCCGAGGTTGAGCTGGCCGTTGTTTTTCAGTTGGCCAATCACCCCCATCACGACGGGTGCCAACACGGGCAGCAATTGCATGATTTGGTTGGCATTTAGTCCCGATTTCGCGCCGACTTGTTGGGCGACGGATTGTGTTTTGCCGCCGAGGATGTGATTGACAATGGCCATACCATTGAGCGCGCCAGTACCTTGGCCGCCGCTGTTGATGAGTCCAGCCATGTCATCGAGAATGCTGCCGTTGTGGTTTTTGTCGAGCGCCGCCATCAGGCTGTTGAGGCCTCCGCTGGCAGCGTTGTTTGCAAGCCCGCCGAGCAGGGCGGAGAAGATGCCTGTCGCGGCAGCTTTTGTCTGCTGTGGGTTGGCGCCGATTTGTTGGCTCAGTTGATTGAGGGTGTTACCAGCAATCTGGTTTTGGAGGATTTGCATGATGTCCATAATGTACCCTGTTTTGTTTTGTGAAAAATTATTTTGTAATGTTGTGAGATTGAAGCATGCGCGTGGGCAAGCTGTTTCGTCTCGGATTTCAAAAGTAGGCGCAAATGTGCAATTGGAAGCCGAAAAGCGGCACAAAATTGGCGAAGAGGCAAAATATTTTTTCCATTTCGTTTCGTTTTGGGAAAAATGCGGATTTTTACGCTGCCTGTCGTCCAACAAACGCTTGCCCAATGGCGTTCACCTGAACACCGAAACCGCGCTCATGGATTACCGCTCCGCCAAACAATTCATTCTCTCCAAACTCCGCGACGAGCTTTCCGACAAGCTCTACTATCACGGGTTGCACCATACTATGGATGTGCTCAGGATGGCCAAGGAGATTGCCGCCAGCGAAGGTGTGGTTGGGCGAGACTTGACCCTTTTGAAAACCGCCGCCCTGTTCCACGACGCGGGTTTTGTGAAAGACAAACACGCTGGACATGAACAAGAAGGGTGTCTGATGGTGCAGGACATGCTGCCGCGCTTCGGATACACTTCCGAAGATGTCAAAGCCATTTGCGGGATGATAATGGCGACCAAAATACCGCAGTCGCCCACCAACCTCTTGGAGGAAATCATCTGCGACGCAGACCTCGATTACTTGGGACGCGACGATTTTTACCGCATTGGCGATTCGCTCTTCGAAGAGCTCAAGGAATATCACCTTATCCACGACGAGCAGGAATGGAACCGCCTGCAAGTCAGTTTTCTTTCCGCGCACAAATTTCACACGCTCACCAACAAATCGCTCCGCGAACCCGTGAAGCAAATGTATTTGGAGGATTTGAAGGGGTTGGTGGCGACGTATTGAACAGGCTACTCTTTTGTTTTTTCCAAAAACGCTTGCTCGCTCCATATCTCTACCGTCCCTAGCTCTTGGGCTTTCTTCAATTTTGAACCCGCCTTTTCGCCCACCACGAGGATGCTCAAATGTTTGCTCACGCCACTGGCGATGCTGGCTCCGGCAGCGGCAGCGCGTTTTTCGGCCTCCTCACGAGTCATTTGCGAAAGCGTCCCTGTAAACAGGATGCTTTTGCCGTAGAGCACGCCTTCCGTGTTCACATCGGTTTTTTTGTCTTCGTTGGTCTGGCAAAGATTGACACCGAGGCGCTCCATTGTTTCCAACAACTCGATATTGTGCGGGTTCTGGAAAAAGTTGAAGACGTTTTGCGCCAGCACTGGGCCGATGTCTTTGATGGTCTGGTATTTTTCCAAATCCCAATCTTTCAAATCAAGGACGTGCCCCACTTCGGCAGCCAGAAGCGTGGAGCCTTTGCGCCCCAAATGGTGGATACTCAGCGAGTGCAGCAACCGGTGAATCGGGTTGCGCTTGGCTTTTTCGACGGCGTTGCGAAGGTTTGTGGCTGACTTTTCCCCAAAGCCTTCGAGTTGCGCTATTTTTTCATAATCAAGGCGGTACAAGTCGGCGATGGAGTGGAGCCAACCGAGCTTGTAGAATTTTTCGATGGTGCTTTCGCCCAGCCCCTCTATGTCCATCGCGTGTTTGGAGGTATGGAAAATCATGCGTGCCAACACCTGCGCCTCACATTCCGCATTTTCGCAGCGCCATATCGCCTCATCTTCGGGCTTGACGAGCTCTGATTGGCAAACGGGGCAGTGTGTGGGATAGTGAATCTCGCGTTCGTCACCAGTGCGCAGCTCGCTAAGGCTTTTCACGATGTAGGGGATGACATCGCCTGCGCGCTCCACCAACACTTGGTCGCCAATGCGAATGTCTTTGGAACGGATGAACTCTTCGTTGTGCAGGCTCACGTTTTGCACGATAACTCCCGCCAGCGGCACGGGTTCGAGTTTGGCAACCGGGGTGATGGCTCCTGTTTTGCCGACTTGAAATTCCACATCGCGCAAACGGGTGGTGGCTTGTCGAGCCTTGAACTTGAAGGCTATGGCCCAGCGCGGGTGGTGGCTCGTGGAGCCGCACCGCTCCTGCAACTCGAGGCTATTGACTTTTACCACCATGCCGTCAATCTCGTAAGGATATTCGTCGCGGAAATCCTGCCAAGCCTGACAAAAATCTATGACTTCCGCTATGTTTCGGCAAGTCTTGGTTTCTTCCAGATGGTTGCCGGGTTCGGGCTGATGGAGCGGGACTTTAAATCCGAGTTGGCGCAAGAGGTGTATGCTCTCGTCGTGGGTGCTGAATTTTTTCAGCACATTGCCGCCTTCATGGTCTATGGCATAGCCCAATTGGTAGAGGAAGGCCTCAAGTCCCCGCACAGCGGTCTCTTTGGGGTCTTTCATGCGCAAGCCACCTGTAGCCGCATTGCGCGGATTGGCAAAGAGTGCCTCGCCCGCTTCTTGCCGCTTCTTGTTTATTTTCTCAAAAATATCTTTTCGGATGAGGGTCTCACCGCGCAGCTCAGCCTTCGAGATGCCATGTTTTGAAAAGGATGCCCGCAACGGCACCGATTTGAGTGTTTTGATATTGAGCGTGATATCGTCACCCACGAAGCCGTTGCCGCGGGTGGCGGCCCGAACGAGGCTGTCATGCTCATACACGATGGCGATAGTGCCGCCGTCGAACTTGGGTTCCACGCAGTATTCCACGTCGGCATCCTTGTCGAGCTTGCACAGCTTTTTCACCTGCTCGTCGAAATCGTTGAGGTCGTCGGCGTTGTAGGAGTTGTCGAGCGAGAGCATGGGGGTGAGATGGGGCACCTGCACAAAATCTTCGATGAGGTCTTTGCCAACCCTTTGTGTGGGGGAGTCGAGTGTCACCAAGTCGGGATTCTGTCGCTCGATGGCCTCAAGTTGTTTGTAGAGCTGGTCGTACTCAAAGTCGCTGATGACAGGGGCGTTCTGCACATAATACCGCCATTCGTGATACCGGATGACTTGGCGAAGCTCTTCGGCGCGGCGAGAGGCTTCCTCCCCGAACAGGTCGGTTTGTGGGGTGTAGAGGAGTTTTTTGGAAAGCTCGTAGAGTGTGCGTTGTTCGGTGGTGGAATACATGGATGAACTTGTTTTGGACGGGCGAAAGTTCGGGGTTTGCCCGGCATTGAAGGTTTGGAATTTTATGGCTGGCCGAGGGCGGGTGTGTGTAGCGAATTAAAGGAGCACCTGGGCACCCTTATTCCCGCCACGAGTTGTTGGCAGGGGCGCTACATTTTTTTGAGCGCCACTTCGGCCACTTCTATTGCTTTTTCCAAATTATCGTGCGGCACATCTTCGTAGTTGAGGGCAATGCTCAACACATACTGTCCTTTTTTTACCAAGAGGGTGACGGTGTTGTTGCTCCACAAAGCGCCCTCGCCGATACCTGGCACATCCTCATTGTATGTGTCGCGGCGGTCGCGCTTGAGCATCTCTATTTGTAGGCGCGCATGTTCTTCCGAATGGTAGTTGAATACCTGCACGATGAGGCTGTTGTGAGGGTCGAGGTAATTGGTGGCATTTTCTTTTTCGTTGGCGCTTTCGCGTTCTTTCCAGTCGAGCTTGTTCCATGTGCGCAAACAGAACGCTTGGTCGGGCAAGGTGCGCGTGTTGAGTACGTCGCGTTGGGGGTCAACCTCGAAGAGTGCCTGCACGTCTTCGTCGCTCACAATGTCACAGCCGTGATTTTTCCAATGGTCGGCTCGCCAAGCTGCCCAATTCGTGGAATCTCGCGCTGCCTTGGCTGCGGCGACGGTGGCTTGATGTCTCTCTTTTTGGTCGCAAGCGGACAACCCAGACAGCAGAGCGATGACGAGAATGGCGGGCAAACGCAACATGGCAATCGGATTTTGAAATGAGTAAAATTCTGGTGAAAGGTCGGGAAAACAGAGGCTTTCAGACATGAAAAAAACTATTTTTCCAAAAAAAGCGGGCAAAGATAACGTGGAGTTCGATGCCGCCACTTCCTTTCTACGGCTGTGAAAGCATTGCAAAACAAGCGTCGTATGTGTTGGAATTGCGCTATCCCGATTTTTCTTTCCGCAAGCGAAAGGCCTTGCCAAAGAAAAATTCGCACATTTGCCCGCACTATTGGCCACCCGCCCTCTGAACGAAGGGCGACGGTCTTGCAAAAACGCAGCACTTTTCTTCAACTTTAAACAGCAGTTATGGCATCACAGCAACACGAAATCTGGGGACACCCACGCGGCCTTGCGCTCTTGTTTTTTACCGAAATGTGGGAGCGGTTCAGTTATTATGGTATGCGGGCGATTTTCTCCCTCTACATGATTAACGCGCTTCTTTTTTCCAAAGCAAAGGCTTCGGAAATCTATGGGAGCTACACCGGGCTGGTATATCTGACTCCTTTGATTGGCGGCTATGTGGCAGACCGTTATTGGGGCAACCGCAAATCCATCGTGGCAGGTGGCTTGCTGATGGCAATTGGTCAGTTTTTCATGTTTTTTAGCGCATCGGCTTATCAGAATGTCGGCACCGCCACCACGTTGATGTGGACGGGACTTGTCTTTCTGATTGTGGGCAATGGGTTTTTCAAGCCCAACATCTCTTCCATGATTGGACAGATGTACACGGAAGGCGACCGCCGACGCGACGCGGCTTACACCATATTTTATATGGGCATCAATCTCGGTGCCTTCATCGCGCCTTTGGTCTGTGGCTTTCTGGGCGATACGGGCAACCCCGCAGACTTCAAATGGGGCTTTCTCGCGGCCGGTATCGGCATGGTGTTCGGTACCATCTTGTTCCAAACACAAAAAGACAAGTACGTGATAACGCCTGACGGCAACCCTATCGGCGCCGTGCCGAACACGGCCGTTCAGCCCAACGCAAGCCAGTCTGCCGGTCTCGGCCCGCGCCAGTTGATGTTGGGGGGAGGACTGTTTGTAGCCTCTACGCTGTTGTTTTGGAAAGTCGCGGGGTTCGACTTGGTGGGGGCCTTCATTTATGCAGCCATCGTGGCCATGATTGTCATGATTATCACTGACCCTTCGCTTACCAAAATCGAGCGCGACCGCATTATCGTGTTGTTTGTGTCGGCTTTCTTCGTGGTGTTTTTCTGGGCTGCTTTCGAGCAGGCGGGTGCGTCGCTGACATTCTTTGCGGAAGAGCAAACCAACCGGAGTCTGCTCGGCTGGACTATTCCGGCGAGTTATTTTCAGTCGGTCAATGCGGTGTCGGTCGTGTTGCTCGCGCCGGTGATGGCAGGTATATGGGTCTTTTTGTCAAAGCGCAAGGCTGAGCCAAACTCCTTGGCCAAACAGGCGTTTGGCCTTATCATCCTCGCGTTGGGCTATGTGGTTATTGCTATCGGCGTGAAAGGGCTTGGGCTGGGCATGAGAGTGAGCATGTTTTGGCTCATTGCTTTGTATGTGATACACACGATTGGCGAATTGTGCTTGTCGCCCATTGGGTTGTCGCTGGTGTCCAAGCTCTCGCCCATGCGTTTTGTGTCGCTGCTGTTTGGCGTGTGGTTTTTGGCCAATGCCACCGCCAACAAGGCGGCTGGCCAGTTGAGCGCCCTGTACCCACCATCGGGTGCCGAGTTCGCGCTGGCAGAAAAAAACGGCATAGATGAAAGCACCTATCGCGGCTTGCTCGAAGGCTCCATCCAGCCCACGCCCGAACAGATAGCCAGAGCTCAAGAGGCATCGCTCCCGCTCAAATACCCCAATTTTCTTGGTAGCCCAGTGAAAGACCTCTATCAGTTTTTCATACTTTTCGTGGGAATGTCCGGCATTGCAGGTTTGATATTGTTTGGCCTTTCATTCCCCATGAAGAAGATGATGCACGGGGCGGATTAGAATAAAAGAGTCAATCCTCGCGTGAATGCCCTCGTAAGTTTACACGAACTCACGGGGGTATTTTTTTGCCAAAAATCGCCGAACCGCACTCCGCCTATTGCAAATTCCAACCTTCGCTTACCTTTGAAGCCAAACCATGACTGCACTCAACGGTAATAAAACAACAAGGCTGACAATGAATCTGAAACTGCTACGCCTCTCTTTCTTGGCATTTCTCCTTCCGATGTTCCATACAGGAAACGCTCAATGTGAATACACCCTCAATATGTTCGATTCGTTCGGCGATGGGTGGAACGGTGGCACACTCAACATCACCTCCGGCACTGCGACCTATTCATTCACATTGGCAGGCTTCCCGCTCGATAATGGCTCCGATAGCACCGTGACATTCATCGTGGCCAACGGTCAACCCCTTGTGTTGTCTTGGATGCCCGGCTTTTTCAACCCAGAGGTGTCGTTTTCAATACTGGACTATGATGGCGACCTCGTCTTTCAAACCTCCAATCCCAGCACGGGCACAGTTTTTAGCGGAACAGGCTCTTGCCCCAGCTGCCTCAGACCCATTGATGTGGAGACGGAAAACGTGTTTGATACCTATGCAAGAGTGCGTTGGACACCAGTTAGCCTCGTTCAGCCGCTCGGCTGGTGGGTGATATACGGACCTCAAGGCTTCTCCCTCTCTGCGGGCGAAGGCGACTCCTTGTATGTGACCACCCCCAAAGCCACAATCACCGGATTGACACCCAAAACCAATTACGACTGGTATCTTTTGGAAATGTGCGACAGCACCGATTTCGCAAAGTTGGCAGGCCCTATTTCTTTTCAAACTTACTGGTCAAATGATGTGGGCATTTCTGCCGTCATCACGCCCGAAAGCGGATGTAGCCTTGGGGTTGAAACGGTGAAAATCGTGATGAGCAATTTTGGCGCTAAGCCACAGTCGCTTATACCGTTCCGGTACAGCGTGAACGGGAAAGATGCGGGTGTGCCACAACCACAGGATGGTTACTACACGGGCGTATTGGGCAAAGACAGCTCTGCCGTCATTGAATTTGAGACGACCTACGATTTCTCCGAACCGGGTGAGTACCTCATTTTGGTTTACACACAAATGAGCAACGACGAAGACCGCTCCAACGACACTTTCAGGTATTACATCGTAAACCGTTTGTTGGCACCATACAACCAGCATTTCGAGACATGGAGCGGTGGTTGGTTCGTGGATGCCGAGAACAGCGCCAACCCTTCATGGGAGTATGGCAATCCATCGGCCACATTCATATCCGCCGCAGCAAGCGGCCAAAACGCATGGGTCACCAATTTGGATGGCGACTACAACACGGAAGAAACTTCTTACCTGCAATCACCATGTTTTGATTTTAGCAACCTAACCATAGACCCCGTCATCCAATTCTCCATCATTTATCGCAACTTCTCTACTTTTGATGGCGCATGGCTGGAAATGTCAATCAACGACGGGGACACTTGGGAAAAAGTCGGAGCCTTGGATGAAGGCTTCAACTGGTACACGGATTTCAACACTTCCAACGACTTAGGCGATGTCTGGTCGGGCACGAATGATGGATGGGAAACCGCTCGGATTCAACTACTGGGCGTGGCAGGCGAGAGCAATGTGCGATTCCGATTTGCTTTCAGCAGTTACTTTAGCTTCTCCACGGCGGAAGGAGTGGGCGTGGACGACATTCGTATCTACGTTCCCTTTGAAAAAGACCTTTTCGGCGTGAGCGTCAAGAGTGCAGGGGATGGCAATGATTGCGGACTTCAAAACGACCAAATCACTTTTTCGTTTACCAATTTTGGCACCGCGCCGCAGACGGGGATTCAGGTAGCTTATTCCTTGAATGGCGGCACTCCCGTGGTGGAGACGATAAACGAAACGGTGCTGCCTTACGAACTTTTCACCTACACGTTCAACACACCGTTTGACAGCCGCGATGCTTCGTTCGACATCAAATGTTGGACTAACCTCGCGGGCGAACAAGATTTCACCAATGACACTGCCTACTACAGTGTGAGCCATTTGCCCAAAGCCGTGCCCTTCAAGGAAGACTTTGAGGGCCTCGCCATACCCGAGGGGTGGCTTGTGTCGGGTGGAGGCAGTATCACCAACGCCAACAACAACACATCTTATGTTTTGTCGTCGAACCTTTGGTTTAACAACCCCGAGTTCACTTACGACCTGCCCCGATATGGCCTCATCAGCATGGGCGACTCTTTGACCTTCGAATACAAAATCACCAACTTTGGCAGCGGGGGCACAGCCGCCACCGTGCTGACCGGAGGCTCGAAAATAGAAGTGCAAGTCTCTACCAATTGCAGCACCTACCAGACCATTTACACCATCAACAATATCACCCACACGCCGACCATCCTTATGCGAACGATTCGGCTCAACCTTAGCGGCTTTGCCGGGCAGGCCGTCAAAATTCGCTTCAAAGGCACCTGGGGTGCTGGCGATTTTAATTTCGACCTCGATAACATCAATCTTCGCGCCTGCGCAACTGATATGCAGCTGTCCGCAACCGTGACACCCTCCACCAATGGGCAAAATGGGGCGGCCACCGTCAATGTGGGCTTGGGCAACCCTCCCTACAATTATCTCTGGAGCAATGGCGCCACTACTCAGACCGTGACGGGCCTGCCTGTTGGCCCCATTTCAGTCACCGTGACCGATGCGCGAGGCTGCACGGGCGAGCTGACCATTAACATCGGCACCACCTCCACACACGACATTGATGGGCTGCAAGCATTGACGCTGCGCCCCAACCCCACCTCCGGGCTTGCGTGGCTAAACGTCTCGTTTGACCGCCCCATGGATTTGAATGTGGAAATCACCGATTTGCTTGGTCGGCGCATTTGGGAGGCCAATGCCTCTTACACGACCCAGTTCGCCGAGCAGCTCGATGTTGCAAACTTCCCGAACGGGCTGTATATCATTCGCCTTACGGCAAGTGGTCAAACGACCACTCGGAAATTGGTGAAATCAAATTGAGGAACGTTACATGGCGCGACCGCTTCGGAAATAGTATTCTCACAACGGTCTTGCCAGACCTATGCACTCGTCAGTCGGCTGGCTTGCTCGCACTGTTTTGTGCAAGTCAGCCGACTATTGTGCAGCTTATTCCAAAATTTTTCTACTGAACATTCCACAGTTTCGCCTGTTTCATAGACTTTTGAGGCTGGGTTCGACTGCTGTGAACCGTTGCTTTTTATTTCAAAGAAAATCAAACCCTTAGGAAGCAACGAATCATTTGTCGAGCAGTTTTCAGGAGAAAATAAATGGCGATTTACTCCATCCGAGACTTAGAAAAATTGACGGGCATCAAAGCCCACACTATCCGTATCTGGGAACAGCGGTATGGGATGGTGAAACCTGCCCGCACGGATACCAATATTCGCTATTACACCGATGAAAACTTGCGTCTCCTGTTCAACATCGCGCTGCTCAACCGCCATGGCTACAAAATCAGCAAATTGGCTCAGATGTCGGCAGACGAAATAGCGCATCGCGTGGCGGACATTGCTCAAAACAACGGCAGTCAGAACACACAAATTGATGCGCTCACGCTGGCCATGATTGACTTGGACGAGGCGACATTTGACCGCATCTTCTCCACCTACACTTCTGAACACGGTTTTGAGCAGACGATGGTAGACTTGGTGTACCCTTTTCTCGATAAACTCAATGTGTTGTGGCTCACCAACAGCGTGAGTCCAGCACACGAGAAATTCATCGGCCACTTGATACGGAGAAAACTGATGTGCGCCATTGACAAAGAATCTGCCGAACCAGCCCGCGACGCTGCCACGTTTCTGCTTTACTTGCCTGACGACGAGTCGCAAGAGCTGACGCTGCTTTTTATGCACTATCTATTGCGCAATCGCAGACAGCGAGTCGTTTATCTTGGGCATCGCATCTCACTGAGCGATTTGGAAGATGCCTGTCAGCCGTTGCGGCCCGATTTTGTGTTCACCATTTTGCAGGAACCCATACCACGACAACCTATTCAAGGGTATTTGGATGCGGCAGCGCAAGTAGCCAATCCTTCGCAATTGCTGCTTACTGGAGCTCAGCTATTCGTGAACCCAATCAAATTGCCGCCCAACGCACGAGTGCTCAATGGCTTGCAGGACACCATCCAATTTCTTGATAGCCTCAAATTGAGGCAACGCGGCAAAACCTCGGCTATGGGAGATATTCAAACCCTGATAGGAAGCGCCATGTGATATTGGCCTATTGCCCCTGCTGGTCCAACCATGCGGCCATTTTCATTTCCTGCTCGTCCTTCTCTTTGATGCGTCCAATCCACCGTTTGGCGAATTCCCAGTTTTTATTTTCGATGGCAATCATGGCGCACAAGGAAAACACCGCGTCTTTCAAATCACGCGCGGGCTGCACAGCGGTGACATCGCGGAAGGTCTCGAACGGAGCATTAAAGGTCGCTCCACCCTTTTTCAAAAACTTGAACCCCATCCGAACCCGTACCGAATCTTTCTCAAATGCTTGATATTGACCAAAAATAACCAAGTCGGCAGCACAAGCACGCGCACGGCTTTCGGCATCTTGCGAACTCACCCCATTGGGGTCATCGGCATTGTAAATTCTGGCTTCGGCGGGGAACCCTCCCTTTTGGGTCAACTCCTGAATATCGTCGCGGATGCGTGGCTCAGGGCGAACATTGGGGCCAGCTAGTTTTTCAAAGGGGAAAATAATGACGTGAAGGGCCTGTGCCTCTTCAAATTTCGGACAATCCGAATAGTTTTTTTGCAAAAACAAAAACACCACCACGCTCAACAACAACACACCCCCCAACGCCATCATCAAGCGTAGCCAACGGTGGCCGCCCTGCACCGCCGCCGACACGGGCACTCGTCCCGCCTCAAAATCGTCGAGAATGGTCAGCAAGGTATCATTCACTTTGCTGTATTCGCGCTGCGCCTCTTGAAATGATAAAATGCCCTTGAGCTCCTGCTGCCGGACCGCATTAAAATTGGCTTCCGCGACCCGCAAGATGCGCAACAAATTGCCTTTGAACCGCTTATCTTTTTCAAGCAGGGGAACGAATTGCTCAATAGCCTTACCCGTTTCGCCTTGCGCGAGGAGCGCCCGGACAGATTCGATGTTAGCGCTGTTTTCCATCGGCGGTCAATTTTATCAATGGTGAAAGACAGCAAAAATACGCATTATCAATGCCTTTCACATTCAAAACAGGCTCGTTTTTGCGTGAAAATCGAAAAATTGGCGTTCGGCTGGCATCTTGCGCCATCCTCAAACTTTTTCTTTTTTCTCTGGTTCCATTTTCGCGGCCATTTGCCCTACATTTGCCCACTTTTTTTGACAAAAGAAGGACTTTTGCCCTGAATGTCGGAATTTGATTTCCAAACTGACAGCCAAGGCACTGGGTCTTAAAAATCCAACATCCGTAAGATGATATTCGACTTGAAAATGATTCGGGAGTTTTACAAAAACTACCCGGCTCGCGTGGACGCAGCCAAAGCAAAACTCAAACGCCCACTCACCCTCTCCGAAAAAATCCTCTTTTCCCACCTCCACCCGGATAGCCCCCTCGCCGATTACAAACGGGGAGCGGACTATGTGTTCTTCCAAGTGGACCGAGTGGCCATGCAAGATGCCACCGCGCAAATGGCTTTGCTACAATTTATGACCTGTGGCCGAAAGAAGGTGGCAGTGCCCAGCACTGTCCATTGCGACCACCTCATCACAGCCGAAGTAGGCGCGGCAAAAGACATGGAAGTCGCGTTGAACAAGAACAAAGAGGTGTTCGATTTTCTCAGCACGGTGAGCCAAAAATACGGCATCGGCTTCTGGAAACCCGGCGCAGGCATCATTCACCAAATTGTGCTGGAAAACTACGCTTTCCCCGGAGGCTTGATGATTGGCACCGACTCTCACACGGTCAACGCTGGCGGACTCGGTATGGTCGCTATCGGCGTGGGCGGTGCCGATGCGGTGGACGCGATGAGCGGCATGGCGTGGGAACTTCAAATGCCCAAATTGATTGGCGTGAAGCTGACAGGCAAACTACGTGGCTGGGCTTCGCCAAAAGATGTCATTCTGAAGGTCGCCGGCATCCTGACCGTGAAAGGCGGCACGGGGGCCATCGTGGAGTATTTCGGTCCCGGCGCGCAAAGCATGAGCGCCACTGGCAAAGGCACCATCTGCAACATGGGCGCTGAAATCGGCGCAACGACCTCCACTTTCGGCTACGACAAGAGCATGGCTCGCTACTTGAAAGCAACGGGGCGCGCCAAAGTCGCTTCCCTGTGCAACAAAATCGCCCCTTATCTTACTGGCGACGCGGAGTGCTACGAAACCCCGGAAAAGTATTTTGACCAAGTCATCGAAATAGACCTGTCAAAACTGGAGCCGCACATCAACGGCCCCTTCACCCCTGATTTGGCTTGGCCGCTCTCGAAATTTGCGGCAGCTGTGAAGAAAAACAAATACCCGGCGAAACTCGAAGTCGGTCTCATCGGCTCTTGCACCAACTCTTCCTACGAAGACTTGACCCGCGCTGCCTCCGTGGCGCGACAGGCGAAAGAAAAAGGCATCGAGGTGCGGGCAGAATTCACCATCACGCCGGGTTCGGAGCAAATTCGCTACACCGCCGAACGCGATGGGCTTTTGAAGGAATTCGAGCAAATCGGTGGCGTGGTACTCGCCAACGCCTGCGGCCCCTGCATCGGCCAATGGGCACGGCACATTGACGACAAGAACCGCCCCAACTCGATTATGACCTCCTTCAACCGCAACTTCACCTCGCGGAACGATGGCAACCCGAACACTCACGCCTTCGTGGCTTCGCCCGAAATTGTGACAGCCTTCGCCATCGCGGGAGATTTGACGTTCAACCCAAAACGCAGCGCCCTAATCAATAAAAAAGGCGAAGCCGTCAAACTCGACCCCCCGCGAGGAATCGAACTGCCCAAAGCAGGATTCGCTGTGGAGGATGCCGGCTACATCGCTCCGGCAAAAAAAGGCGGCACCATCAAAGTCGCGGTGGACAAAAAATCGGAACGGCTGCAACTGCTCAAGCCATTCGAGCCAATCAAAAACGAGGAACTGCAAAATATGCGCGTCCTCATCAAGGCTAAAGGCAAGTGCACCACCGACCACATTTCCATGGCTGGCCCGTGGCTCAAATATCGCGGCCACCTTGAAAACATCTCGAACAACTGCTACATCGGCGCTACCAACGCCTTCAACGACGAGCGCAACAAAGTGCTGAACGTGGAAAAAGGCGAATACATGGAGGTGCCAGCTTCGGCACGCCTGTATCAGAAAAAAGGCATCGGCACCATCATTTTCGGCGAGGAAAACCTCGGCGAAGGCTCCAGCCGCGAACATGCCGCCATGGAACCTCGCTACCTCGGCGTGAAGGCCGTTGTGGTCAAATCCTTCGCCCGAATCCACCAGACCAACCTGAAAAAACAGGGCATGCTGGCGCTCACCTTCGCCAACCCAGCAGATTACGACAAGGTGCGTCAGGACGACAAGGTGAGCATTCTGGGCTTCGAAAAATTCGCGCCCGGCAAGCCCCTGCAAATCCGCCTCGACCACGCCGATGGCACTTCTGACACCTTCGACGTGCTGCACACCTACAACGAGCAACAAATCGAATGGGTAAAAGCAGGGAGCGCACTGAATAAAATAAGGAAGGGGTTTGGAATGAAGTAACGCCAACTTTCAGTTGGTTTCTCCATGGCGCTCGCCAACCAGAAGGTTGGCGTTACTGGCTGTTCGCGTATGATGCGTGGGCAGCCAGTTTTTTGTTTGACATTGTATGAAACGATGAGCACAGAGGCAAATTCCACAACCCGCCAATGTAAATATGGCAGACATTTACAGGCTAAGTCTTCCCCTCTCCCAACACTTCACCGAACTTGCTGTTGTTTGCAAAAACACTTTGCATGAGCATCCACCACGTCACCACCACTTGGGTTGGCAAACTCGCTTTTGATAGCGAAGTCAACAACCACGTCATTCGTATTGATTCCAAATCGCCAACAGGCGACGACTCTGGCCCCGGCCCTAAGGCGCTGCTCCTGACCGCGCTCACAGGTTGCACTGGCATGGATGTGGCATCGCTCTTGCCCAAAATGCGCATCTCATTTGACAGCCTTGTGGTGGAAGCGCAGGCAGAGCAGACGGAGGAGCACCCCAAGGTCTATAAGTCCATCCATCTGACTTTCCGAATTTCGGGCAAAGACGTCCGAGAAGACAAAGTGCGTCAGGCCATCGAACTTTCACAAGAAAAATACTGTGGCGTGACGGCAATGTTGCGCGCGCATTGTCCAATAACATGGGAATTGGTGATGGAAAAATAGGCGCTGTCAGAAGCCCGTATTGATGCGCAGGAAAAAGCCGTTCTCCCCCAAATCGTTCCAGCTCCACTCAAACCGAACAGACTTGTTGTAGTAGGCAATAATGTCTATGCCCATCCCATAACCCCACAGCACACGATTGGACAACGGGTTGGTGGCGGCATACCATGGGTCGTTGGCATAGCCCACGTCATTGTTGAAAGACAGATACATCTTCAAGGGAAGGTTGCGAAAGGCATCTAGGGGCACAAACTTGCCAAGGTTGAAAGATTTGTTGAGCAACTGGACACGGAATGCTGTTTTTAGCACACCGAAATCCAAGCCATCCGACACATAGTACTCATAGCCACGAACGAAGTTGCCTCCATAGCCCAGCGCCTGATTGTGAAAATAGGGCGGGCGACAACGCGGCAAGCTTGTCCGTGCGCGAACGACTGTCTCAAGGCTAAGCCGTTTTTCCCAAAAAGGAAAGTATTGGGCATATTCAAAAGAAGCGCGGAACATTCGGAAATCGTCATTGGGCAATAAGCCGTTGTAGCGCAGCTCGCCCACAAAAAGCCAGCCGTCGAGCGGATAAGGATGAATGTCGCGATAATCGAAACGCACGTTGTAAATCACGCTTGCGAAGCGTTGGCGCGCGGCTCCGTTCAGAAAAAAATTGGGATTGAAAAAACGCGCAATCGAATCGGCAGCAGTAATATCCCGATATTCTGCCGTGAATCGGTGAGAGGTGAACAAGCCGGGCCGCCACAGCACGCTGCCTCCCGTGGAAAGCTGGACAATCTGCCAAATATCGGGATTGACATGGAAGAGGAGCTTGTTCCCTTCCGTTGCGTAAGCAACTTCGTGCGACCTTGTGTAAGTGATGCCTGCCTCAAAGCCCACCGTTTTGCGACGATTGACCACTGGGCGCCGGTATTGGAGTTCGTATTTGTTGGAATAACCGAATTGCGCTTTCGCTTTTAGAATATCCGCATTGCCCGTAAGATTAAGCTGCGTCCAATCAAGGCCATAGTTTACGCGCCTGAGCGAACGGTTGAATTCCTTCCACCACACGTTGAAGTTGCGGTCAGCCAGTTCAAATATCGGCGAAGGATAGATGTACCAAGATTCGGTAAGCGTGATATGCAGCACCACATGATTGCCCTCCGCCCATCGGGTCACGTTGATGCTAGCAGCATTGAATATGCCCAGGTTCATCAATCTCAGGCTGTTGCGCTCCAAAGTAGCTCCCAGATTAGCTGTGGCAAGCGAGTCGCCGGGGGCAAATTCCAGTTCGCGCAAGACAAGGCTGGGCCGGGTTTTTCGGTTGCCCTCCATTGTGATGGAGTCAATATAGATAAATGGAGCAATTGTCTGAAGTTCGTCTTGCGCATACGATTCGGGATAGGAGAAAAAAAACAGCAGCAACGATTTGATTGTCAGCCAAAAAACGGAGTGACGACTGTAGTGCTGTTTCATGCGCAAATCGGTTGTTGAAGCGAGCGGCACGAGCAGGTAGGATATACGGCGCTTGCTTGGATTTTTCGGTAAAAAATTTCTATGCGAAGTTCTAAGATATTGATTGACAAAAAGTTTAGAAATTTGCGTTGCAAATCTGCCGTCCTTTGGTTGGCTCAAGAAGAACTTGTGCACCAAACGAAACCATCATACAGTTTGTTCGGCATAACGCACAAGAGCGCAAGATATGTGCAAAAGGCACAGTTTTCGCATCTTTCGTGCCACCTTTGGTCAAAAGAAAAATCACTCGACCATGAGCGAGTTCTTGGAAGATCCTGTTTTTTATTGGTTGGTATGGGCCATTTTTACCGTTGCGGGTGCCATCATCGGGTGGTCGCTGCGTGCCAACTTCCCCGAAAAAGACGTGCGCCGCGCACTTGACCGCAGCGAACATGACCGCAGCGTGTTGGCTCGGCTTTACACACACATCAAACACCAACACGACCTCCGCGAGGCAGATTTTAAACGCGCAACACTCGAATTGGACAATTTGCGCGACCGTCTGGCCGTGTTGGAACAGGAACGCATCGCCCATGCCCACGCCGAACAGCTCAGCGCCGCCCGCGTGGAGCAAGCCGAATCCAACGCCGCCCGTTTTGCCGAAAGATTCCGCACCATAGAGATGCAGGCAAACGCACTCCGCGTTCGCAACACACAACTCTCCACAGACTTGGGGCGCTTGCAACAAGAACTCGCGGCTTGGAAAACGCTCTACCGCGATTTCCAAGCAATGCAGCAAAAACTCTTCGCCTTCGAACAAGCCGCCTCCGCTTTGGAAGCCGAGCGCAACCAACTCCGCCAACAACTCGAAGCCGCTCGCGCCGACATCGAACAACTGCAAGCCGCTCAACCCGGCAAAAGAAATCGCTCCAACAAAGGCGGACCAGCCCGCTCTACACCCGGCCCCGACAATCCCGACGACTTGAAAAGCATCAAGGGCATCTCTTTTGCCACCGAACAGCAGCTGCATGGGTTAGGCATCTTCACCTATACTCAAATCAGCCAGTGGGACGACGACGCCATCATCGGCGCAGCAAAAAAACTAGGCATCAGCCCCGGCAAAATTTATCAGGACGATTGGGTGGGTCAGGCTCGCCAATTGGGGGGAGAGGAGCGAGTATGACAAATTTTGTCGTATTTGCTTACGTTTGCGGCGAACTTAATCGTGAATTTGAATGCTACGTTATCTTTTTTCTTTTTCCCTCGTCGCTTCTTTTCTAAGCGCTTCTTTGGCACAAACCTCCCTATTCCTCCCGCGCAACCTGCAAACAGCCTATGAAAAGGGCACCCGAAACAGGGATGGCAAACCCGGCCCCAACTATTGGCAGAATCACGCCAGCTATGTCATCAATGCCTCGCTGGAACCTAAAACCCACCGACTCAGCGGAGAGGAAACCGTCACCTACTTCAACAACAGCCCAGACACGCTCAAGCTCATCCGGTTCAAGCTGCAACACGACCGCTATCGCAAAGGAGCCCAGCGAGCATTCGATGTGGCCGCCTCCGATGTGACCGATGAGGGCGTACGCATTGAGTCACTGACTTACAATGGACAAAACGTAGAAACCTCCCAACAGCGCCGTTACGCCACATTTCTCGACATTGATTTGAAGGAAAAACCCTTGCCCCCCAACAGCAGGGCTACCATGAGCGTCAAATGGTCATACACGCTGCCCGCTGAAAAGGGTTCTGCCCGCGAATGTGTGTGCGACAGCACCACCTTCTTTGTGCCCTACTGGTATCCGCAAATCGCCGTGTACGACGATGTGCGCGGCTGGGCCGACGCACCATATACCGGGCAATATGAGTTTTATCACGACTTTGCAGATTACGATGTGACGATTTCCATGCCTGTGGGTTTCCAAGTGTGGGCAACAGGCGAATGGCAAAATGCCGCTGACATTTTGGAAAAAAAATACCTGGAGCGCTGGCAAAAAGCACATACAGCCCCTGATGTGATTTCTATTTTTTCGGAAAAAGAATTGCAAGCAGGAGGCATCTACCGAAAAACCGGCCCTCTTGTCGCTTTTCGTTTCAAAGCGACGGATGTGCCCGATTTCGCATTTGCAGCCAGCGACCATTACAATTGGGACGCGACTTCCGTTGTTGTTGACGACCGCACAGGCCGCCGGACATTCGTCAGCGCAGCATACAACACCGCGTCCACCGACTATCCCGAAGTGGCACGCATTGCCGCCGACGGCATTCGCCTGATGAGCACTTGGCTGCCGGGCTACCCTTTCCCCTATCCAGTAATGACGGTGTTCAATGGGGACGATGGCATGGAATACCCGATGATGTGCAACGATGCCAGCACCGCTCCCCGCTCCCCCATGACGCTGACCATACATGAAGTAAGCCACACTTATTTTCCTTTTATGATGGGCATCAATGAGCAAGATTACGCTTGGATGGATGAAGGCTGGGCCTCCTTTTTTGACTATATGCTTTCGGACTCGCTCAGCAACCACACCATCGGAAACGTGCGCGGCTATTCCTTCATCGCAGGCACGGACAATGATGTGCCGCCCATGGTCAAATCACGCAATCTCAGCTCCGCCTATCGCGTGGCTTCGTATCAACGCCCGCAAAATGCCTACCTAACGTTGTATGATATACTGGGTTATGAGACCTTTCACAAGTGCATGGTCGAGTACATGAATCGCTGGAAAAGCAAACACCCCATACCCTTTGATTTCTTCAACACTTGGAACGACGTATCAGGTCAAAATTTGGATTGGTTCTGGCGGCCATGGTTCTTTGAATGGGGCTACCCCGATTTGGCAATTAAAGAGGTCTTGAAAAACGAGCCCCTCAATACCCAAACCATCGTCGTAGAACGCAAAGGGAACCTCCCCGTACCCGTGCATCTCGAAGTAGAATACACCGATGACTCGCAACAAACCATCCGCAACACTGCCAGCGTTTGGAAAGATGGAGGCACGACTTTTCGCGTCACCTGCCCCGCCGGGAAAACCCTCAAGGCTGTTCGATTGGGCGACAAAATCATACCTGACACGAACCAAAAAGACAATTCATGGAAAAATTGAGGGCTAATTGGACTTTCCACCACTAAACCAACGTTTTAACATCCCAACAAACGCTACCTTTCGCCGACGCAAACCAGATTTCTTAACCTTTCAAATGAACGACTGCACAATATGAAATCGAATACATTGCTCACCTATCTGCTCTATGCGCTGCTCGCCACGCTCATCCTTTCTGCTGGCTACAAGATGTGCCAAATGCAGAAAGACAAAGAGCGAAAAGCCAAGGAAGAAGCCGAATGGCAGGAAACGCTCAAAAAACTCTACCCCGAAGGTGACACGACGGCTAGTGGCAGCTCCTACTCGGACTATGACTCCACTCGGCAAACCACAGCCACTAGCCCCCCCCCCTCTTCAAACAGCGGCACCCCACCCCCTGCTTCCACCGGGGCCGCCACCAAGCCAACCACGCCCCAGTCCACGACCTCGCCCTCCACCACGACACCCTCTACCACCACCACCATCCCAAAAACCACCACAAAAGGCGGTGGCACAAGCGTGCCGGGCGTGGGTTCGGGTCAATGGGAGGTGCGTGCCGGCACATTCCAGTATATGGATGGCGCGCGCGAACGCCTCGAGCAAGTTATTCGCATGGGCTACACCAATGCCGAAATCAAAAAGACCAGCAATGGCTGGGCAGCCGTAGTGGTTTTGCGCACCAACGATAAGAATCGCGCCATCCAGACCGTTGACCAATTGGAGCGTCGCGGGGTGGATGCAGCCGTTTTTAAGCGATAATCACATTGATTTTTAGCCATGTCAACACGCCTTGCCCACCCTCCGCGGGCAAGGCGTGCCTATTGTTAGCAGATTGGTTTCTTACATTTGCCCGCAAAACAATTATCCATGATAAAATTTCAGCCATATCTTTTGCCTGTCATCGCCCTTGTCGCGATAGGAATTTCTTCCCCGCTGTTTTCGCAAAAGACCTCCGTAAAGGACATTGATGCCCGAGTCGAGGCACTACTTGCCAAAATGACTCTTGACGAAAAAATCGGGCAACTTCACCAAGTTCCCGGCGACATCAGTACTGGCACCGATGTCGCTAAAGACGATTTGCTAACCCAAATCAAGGCTGGCAAGGTTGGCAGCATATTGAGCCACACCAATTTTGACAACAAAATCGCCATGCAACGCGCCGCGGTCGGCACCCGCCTCGGCATACCGCTCATTTTCGGTTTCGACGTGATACATGGCTACAAAACCATCTTTCCCATCCCATTGGCACAAGCAGCAAGTTGGGATATGGGTGCCATCGAACGCGCCGAGCGAATCGCTGCCGAAGAAGCCAGCGCCGATGGGCAAAACTGGACGTTTTCGCCTATGGTGGATGTATCGCGCGACCCGCGCTGGGGCCGCGTCATGGAAGGCTCGGGAGAAGATACCTATCTCGCAAGTCGCGTGGCTGTGGCTCGCGTGAGGGGTTTTCAAGGCGACGATTTGAGCAAAAACAACACCCTTGCCGCTTGCGTCAAACACTTTGCCGGATACGGATTCGCCGAGGCAGGACGCGACTACAACACGGTGGATATGAGCGAACAACGCCTCCGCGAAATCGTGTTGCCCCCATTCAAAGCCGCCGCCGACGCAGGCTGTGCCACTTTTATGAATGCGTTTAACGTGCTCAACGGCGTACCTGCCAGCATGGACAAACACTTGCTCACCGATATTCTGCGCGGCGAGTGGGGCTGGAAAGGAATGGTGGTGAGCGATTGGAATTCGTTCGGCGAGACCATCATCCACGGTGCTGCTGCCGATGAGGCCGACGCTTCCGCCAAATGCCTTTCGGCAGGCAGCGACATGGACATGGCTGGCGGCACCTTCCAAAAAGGCTTGAAAAAAGCATTGGAGAGCGGGCGAGTCACGCAAGCCCAAATAGACGAGGCCGTGCGTCGCGTGTTGCGCCTGAAATTCTCGTTGGGCCTCTTCGACGACCCATTCCGCTACCTCGACCCTAAACGTCGCGCTGCTACGCTTGAAAAGCCCGAATATCGGCTTGCTGCACGCGAATTGGCGGCCAAGAGCATGGTGCTGCTTAAAAACGAAGGCGGTCTGCTACCCCTCCGCCCCGATGGGCCATTCAAAAAAATCGCCATCATTGGCCCATTGGCCGATAGTCGCGCCAACAAGAACTATATGAGCTTCTGGACGCTCGGTCTCGGAGATGTCAGCCAATACGATACCACCAAAGTAGTCACGCCCGGCATGGCATTGAAGTCCTCTTTGGAAGAAGCAGGCTTTGAGGTCACTATTACCGAAATTTGTTTCAATGCTGACTGCACCGAAAGAGACTTTTCGGCGGCTTTGAAAGCAACAGCGGCAGCAGACCTGACCATTGTTTGTGTGGGCGAGACGGGTATTGATTGTGGAGAAAGTCGCTCCGTGACCGACCTCAATCTGAAATACAACCAAGAAATCATCATGAAAATAGCCGCTCGCGGCAATATGCCCACCGTGATGGCGCTGTTCAACAGCCGCCCAATGACCTTCCAATGGGCCTCGGAAAATATCCCGGCCATTCTCGTGTGCTGGCAGCCCGGCTTTGAAACGGGCAACGCCTTGGCAGACATCATCACCGGGGCGGTGAATCCTTCCGGCAAATTGCCTGTCACTTTCCCGCGCTCCGTCGGGCAAGTGCCCATCTATTACAACACCCTCAACACGGGCCGACCGCAGCAGCAACAAGGGCAAATGTGGACAAGCGGCTATCTTGATTCGCCCACCTCACCCGCCTACCCGTTTGGTTTTGGACTGAGCTACACCACGTTCTCTTATTCGGACATAAAACTCAACAAAACCAAATTAAGAACTGGCGAGACCCTTGAAGTCTCCGTCACCGTGAGCAACACGGGACAACACGCCGGGGAGGAGGTGGTTCAGCTATACATCCACGACCCTGTTGCCGACATTGCTCGGCCAGTGAAAGAATTGAAAGGTTTTGAAAAAATAAAACTCGACACCTACGAAAGCAAAACGGTTACTTTCCGACTCACGGAACAAGACTTGGGTTACTGGAATCACGAATTAAAATTCAAGGCCGACCCCGGCAAGTTCAAGGTGTTCGTAGGGGGCAGCTCGCGCGATGTGAAAGAGGCCGAGTTCGAGCTAGTGCGCTAATTTGGCGAAATTATCTCCGCGCTATCCGATGGTCAGGACTTCGGAAAATACACGCCTGGTGACAAGTCCCCGGCGTGTATTTTTGTTTCTGTCGGGTCAAAAACTTGATGCAGCATCTACTGCTAAAAACAAGAGCTGCCTATCATGCTTCCACGACGACAAGCAGCTCATGTTTTTAATCAAAACTCCAGCTTGTAACTCAATACAGGAATCAACGGAGTCTGATAATAGTATTCGATGGTGCCTTTCTTTTCATTGTAGTAGCGCCCGAACACGTTTTGCCGATTGGTCGTGTTTTGCAGGTCGAGACTCAAGGTGGTGGTGAGTGCACGATAGTTGCGCTTGAGCCGCACCCCCGTGTCCAGTCGGAAATAAGCGGGCATTCGTTCTTCAAAAGCGCGGCTATCGTCGCGCACCGTCTCGCCTTTTTCACGGGATGCGGCCAAGTCAATCGGTGTTTCGCGCAGGCCTCCAAGGGTCGTCAATTTAAGGTTCACGCCGAAAGTGCGGTTCTTTTTCCATTCCCATTCCTTGCCTGCCGTGAGCGTGTTCACATAGTTAGAGTTGAAACGCGTGTTGTGCCACACCCCGTCGCTGCCTCGATATTCCGATTGGAACAAAGAAGAAGCCAGCAAGAAGTAAAAACCTCGCGTCAGGAATTTTTCCACCGTCAATTCGAGGCCGTAGTTGCGCCCCAGCCCATCGTTCACCAAGCTTTCGTTGACGAACCCTTGTGTCAGGTTGAGCATCGAAAAGGCATCGGGTACTGCCCCATTTACCGGCACGTTGGTCAGCGATTGATAGTAGATTTCGGGTTTTATATGCCAATTGCCAGATAGCGACTGGTCGAACGACAGCACAAAATGGTGCGCTTTCGTCAGGCCAAGGTCACGGTTGGGGGTGGTGAATGAACCATCGTCCCCTGTTATTTTGGCAAAATAAACCCCCAAAGGTTGAATTTGCGAGTGCAGCCCATAGCCGAGACTAAGCGACTGCGCATCCGAAAATGCGTATTTCACTGACGCGCGCGGTTCCACCGAGGCGGTGTTGTTCAGGAGAAAAAACAGCCCGTGCAGCCCCGCGTTCAGCGTGAGGCGCTCGGTGGCGCGGAATTGCCATTGCGCAAAGGTGTTGAGGGTAGTGCCACTGCCCGAATCCTTTATCTGCTCTTCCAAGCGATTGTTTTCCTCAATAAATTCGTGTTGGCTGAAATTGAAGTTTAGGAAATTGACATAGCCACCCGCCCGCAGAAAATGCCGAGCATTGAATTTATGGCTGAGCGTGGACGACGCGGTAATTTTTGTCTGAATATGTTCATTGTCGAACTGACGGCGCATCGAGTAGTCGTCGAGCAGTTTATCGGTGCGCTCGCCATTTCGTGTGCCAGAAGCAGTCACGACTGTTTTCAAATATGTCTTATCGTTCAAAATCAGGCTGTGCGTAAGACCCGCCACGCCCGTATTCGCCACAAAATCATAATCGTATCGCTTGAAATCATCCTCTTCCCAAAGCAAAGAATCGGCCTTGCCCCGTTGAGTTTGGTCGCTCAAGCCTCCCATCCCGAACAAGGTGAACACGCCCGCTTTCCCCGCTGGCAGCCACACGTTGAAAGACAAATCCTGAAAATTGGTGACAGCGTCGCCGATATTGACCCCCATTTTCGACAGGACGGAAAGCGTGGAATAGCGATAATTGATGAGATATGAGCCTGTTTGCTTGCCCACACGGAACGGCCCTTCGGTAGCGGCATCAAGACCCAACACGCCCGCTTGCAACGTGAATTCGCGGCGTTCGGAATTGCCCTTGCGAAGTTTCAAATCAAATACGCCCGAGAGCGCATTACCGTATTCCGCGGCGAACGCCCCAGTCATAAAGTCGGAGTTGGTCAGCAATTGGGCGCTCAAAATAGAAATGCCGCCGCCTGACGTGCCCACCGAGGAAAAGTGGTTGGGGTTGGGGATGTCCACACCCTCCATGCGCCAGAGCAGACCGTTGGGCGAGTTGCCGCGAATCGAGATATAGTTGTTGCCATCGGCAGGCATCGCCACCCCCGCGAACGACGAGGCCATACGGGCTGGGTCGTTCACGGCGGCGGCGAATCGCTGCGTCTCCTCTACCGAGAAGGTGCGGGCACTTACCGTCGAGAGTTCGTTGAGCGGTTTTTGCTTCTCAATGCCCGCCGTGATGACCACCTCTTTCGATTGCATGAAATCTTCTTCCATTTCAATGACGAGTTCGGTTTCTTTGCCAGAGTTTACGGTCACGTTGGCAGTCACAAATTCTTTGTAGCCGAGGTAGGTCACTCGCAAAGTCTGCTTGCCCACCGGCACATCTGTCATGCGGAATCGCCCATCCAAATCGGTCACGGCACCGCGTTGGGGGTCAGTGCTGAGCAAAGCGACCGTAGCCCCAATCAGGGGAGTCTTCACAGCCTTGTCGAGCACCGTGCCTTTGAGGGTTTGGGTGTACGTTTGTGCGTTGGCTGCAGCTGTCAAGAACAAGAGAAAGGCGGAGAAAAAAATGTTTTTGTGCATAGCTTAATTGTTCGTTGTTGTTTTCAAAAAATCGGAGAGAGGCAGGCACCTCCCTCCTTCAATTTCCGTCTCACCCGTAAAATGATTTGGAAAATTTGCCCTGAGACACACAGCCGGAAACTTTACCCTGATGTGCGATGAAAATTTTTTTTAAACCTGCCCGCATCAGGGTGTCGTCACACCTTGTGTGTCATAGGGTGTTCAAAACCCGTAAAATTTTGGAACAACCAAACACTCAGACCCAAATAGCAGCCCTTCGGAATGGCGACGAATCGGCATTTGATGCCGTTTTCAGGCGTTGGTACGAGCCGCTTTGTCAATATGCCTGTCGGATGACAGACAGCGATATTGATGAAGCGGAAGATATTGTGCAGCAGGTTTTTGTGAAAATTTGGGAACAGCGTGAGCGTCTTGCCATCGAGTGGTCGCTCAAAGCTTACCTATACAAGACCGTGCACAATGCAGCCCTCAATAGGATTCGCGCCAGCCAGACCCGTTCCAAATATCTGGACTTCAACGCCGCACAATTGGACAACAAGCAAGCTTTGCCCGACGACCACGCATCCGAATTGGGCGAGCACCTCCAAAAGGCGCTTGACCTGTTGCCGCCACAATGCCGCCACATATTTGAGTTGAGCCGGTTTGAAGAGTTGAAATACCGTGAAATAGCCGACCATCTCGGCATTTCAATCAAGACAGTGGAAACCCAAATGGGAAAAGCCCTGCGCATCCTTCGCCTCCAATTGGCCGATTATCTTGTCACGTTGTTTGGCTTTTGGTGTGTGGTGGGGGCATTCATTTGACCAACGCTTTTTCAGAAACGATGCACTCAACAGCACTTGTTCCGACCAAACCGAACCGAACCAAGATGTAGTCTATGGAAAACTTCGACGAATATATTGATGCGCTCATCGCCCGCCACTTGGCCGGGGAAACCGCTTCCGATGAGGATGTCGAGCTGCAAGCTTGGGTGGCACAGTCGCCCCAAAACCAACGTTATTTTGCTGATTTGCAGGCAATCTGGCAACGATCAATGTCCGCAAAACCAACCGCGTCGCGCCCTGTGAATACGGAAGCGGCGTTGCGAAAAGTGAAGACTCGCATGGGCGCAGGTGGGCATTTTCGCGTCAGCCCCATTCGGTTGGGTTATTGGTGGAGAGCTGCCGCGGCTGTGGCGCTGTTGCTCACCGCTGTTTATTTTTTGTGGCTGCGCAACCCCTCAGCCCCCGCAACTGTCATAGCTGCCACTGATGCACACCTGATTGAAACACTTTCCGATGGCTCCGTCATCACGCTTGCCCCACAGTCGGGATTGACCGTTATCAAAGGCTTTAACACTCGTGAACGCAGGTTGCGAATGCACGGCGAGGCATATTTTGAGGTAAAATCCGACACAACTCGGCCCTTCGTTGTGGAGATACAAACATTGGAGGTACGAGTGGTCGGAACGGCTTTCAGGGTGGATGAGGCAAGCAATCCGGGACAAGTCATTGTCGCCGTCGCCGAAGGAAAAGTTCGAGTCAGCACGCGCGAGCAATCGCTGCTTTTGCAGGCTGGCGAATCGGCAGTTTATGATAAACAGCGTGATATTCTCTCACGACTGAACGCCTCACAAAATCCCCTTATGGAAAACCGAATGTTACAGTTCGATGCAACATCGCTTAGAGATGTCGTAAGACAAGTTGAAATACTCTATGACATAAAAATAACATTGAAAAACAAAAATCTGGAACATTGCATCCTTACCGCCCGCTACAACGATCTACCTCCAGAACGTGTCTTGGACCTCATTGCCGAATCTTTTTCGTTACGACTAATTAAGGTGGATAATGGAGCGTATATCCTCGACGGTGCAGGCTGTGATGAATGATGCCGCCCCATGAGCCTTGGCCTCTTCCAGATTTTTTATATCTCGATTCGCTAGGATTTGTCAGTTCGCCATGAGTGCTCTCCTTGATTTTGAACAGATTGCGCGCCTTTATCCATGCTCAAAAATTAACCGTGCGGAGTATAGATGCCCCACAACGTGCAAAAATGAACAAGACTATGAGCTTTGAAAATAACGCACGCCTCATCGGGCTTGTCTTTCTTATTTTTTTCCCCTTTCTATTCCCCAACACCCTTTTTGCCAATGACGTGTTGGAAAAACGCATCCATGTCGCATTCTCCGAAACCCCACTAAAAACCGCGCTCGACGAAGTAGCTCGCCTTGGCGGGTTTGAATGGTCGTACAATACCCGCATCATTGATACCGAGCAGCGCGTAAGCCTTCCTCCCGGCACCCGCTCCGTTCGTGAAACCCTCCTTCTGTTGCTTGGTGATGATTACACGTTCAAGCAAAGCGGCGAGTATCTTATTTTGAAGAAAAACAAAAAACCGCAACAAAAACTGAGCGGATACATTTCTGACCCTCGCACAGGCCAAAAAATCTCGAATGTGACAGTCTATGACCGCCAAACCCTGCGCTCCGCCACCACCAATGTAGATGGTTTCTACGAACTGCCTGTGTCGACGCGTGCTGAAATCGTGGTGTCGCGCCTCGACTACCGCGACACGGTGCTGCAAATCACTTCCATGACACCCCGATTTGTCAAAATCGAATTGCAGCCCGACACGCCATCACTCGCCTCCCGCCCGTCGCTCCGCCAGCAGCTCAACCGCGCGTCGCTCTCGCTCGAAAACTTTTTTGTAAAAACATCCCAAAAGCTGGCTGCCCTCAATGTAGAAGATTCGTTGCACCGCCGGTTTCAATTGTCGTTTCTCCCCGGCATCGGAACCAACCACCGATTGAGTGGGAGTGTCGTGAATGATTGGTCCGTCAACATTTTGGCGGGTTATTCGCGTGGCAACCGCAAAGCTGAAATTGCTGGTTTGGGCAATATCACCCGCGAAAACATGACGGGCTTTCAAGGAGCGGGCTTGTTCAACAACTTGCGCGGCAACGCGAGCGGCGTGCAAGCGGCTGGTATCTACAACTATGTGGGCGACACCTTGCAAGGCGCACAAATGAGCGGCATACTCAATGTGGCTCATTATGGAGAGGGTGTGCAGGCAGCTGGGATATTGAATATCGTGCCGCATGGCCGCTTTGCCGTGCAGGCCGCCGGGATTGCCAACCAAACCGACACGATGACGGCCCTGCAAGCCGCCGGAATCTGGAACAGCGCAAAAACGCTCCTGCATGGGGTACAAGCGTCCGGGATAGGCAATCACGCTGCCTCTGCTGATGCTGCGGCACAATTCGCGGGGTTGACCAACAGTGCCGGGCGTGGAAAAATACGGGTACAAGTAGCGGGGTTGAGCAACGTAGCCGATAGCCTTCACGGAACACAAATCAGTGGCTTGTTCAATTACGCCAGACACTTGGAGGGTGCTCAAATAGGAGTCATCAATATCGCCAAAGAAAACAAGGGCCTCCAACTTGGCTTGCTAAATATCTCAAAACGAGGCGGCTATATCGCGTTGGAGGCAAATGCCAACGACGTGATGTGGGCAAATCTGTCTTTCAAATCGGGAGTGCCCACATTCTATGTCACCTTGACCGCAGGAGCCGAACAAGCCGAATCCGAACCCAGCGACTTGCTTTGGGGCTATGGTGTTGGGTTCGGGTCCAGTACTCGTTTTAATAGTTGGTGCGGACTGACTTTTGATTTGACAAATCGCCACGTCAGCCATGGCAGCCATGCAAACGCCGTCCAAGAATGGGTGCAAATAGCACCAGCCGTCAATCTGCACCTCGTTGGAGGACTACATATCGCCGTAGGCCCTACATTCAATTTTTTCATCAGCGACCCAACCGATTTGTCAAGTGTCGCCCTTCGCTCGAGGGTCGTAAAAAACAACTTACTCCCTGCCGACGCGGGTGATGGGTGGTTGGGGGCTTGGCTGGGCTGGTCAGCGGGGTTGCGCTGGCGATTTTGAAAATAGCTGCCAATAGCACCTGCGGCGAGCAGTCGAACCTTGAAAACGCGCGTCGGTGCCGCTCATTTTGGGGCCGTTTGCATTTATGAAGGCAAAGGCGACATTTTCTGAACCAACAACGCCTCAATTCCGCCGCAATTACCCTACTTTTCCCGCTAAAACAAGGCGACGATTTTGTCAATCGTTTGCCGCAATCACCCATCGTCCCATGAAGATAAAATTCTGCGGAGCCGCTCGTGAAGTCACAGGGTCGGCGCATTTGATTGAGCTGGATGACCATTTCAAAATTTTACTGGATTGTGGTCTTTACCAAGGCGGAGATGTTGACGAAGCATCGCCCACCGATGAGCAAAATCGAAATTCGGATGAACGCTCCTACGCCCGCTTCAACGAAAAATGGTTGTTTGACCCACGAGAAATTGATTGCCTCGTGCTCAGCCATGCCCACATTGACCACACGGGTCGAGTGCCAAAATTGGTAGCCGACGGTTTCCGAGGGAAGATATACAGCACCCATGCTACGCGCGATTTGTGCGCCCTAATGTTGCTTGATAGCGCCAAAATACAGGAGGGCGACGCTGACTACCACAACCGCCATAAAGCGTTGAATGAAAAGGATGTGGAGCCGCTCTACACTACGGGAGACGTGGCAAGAGCGATGCGCCAGTTTGCCAGCTTCAACTACGAACAATGGTTCCACATTCACCCAAACGTGCGCGTGCTGTACCGCGACGCAGGCCACATTTTGGGCAGCGCAAGCGTCACGCTAGAGATAAAGGAAAATGGCCAAACCATTCGCATAGGATTTACAGGCGACATTGGCCGACCAGACCGCCCCATTCTCGGCGACCCGCTCCCGATGCCAGAGGTTGACTACATCATTTGTGAAAGCACTTATGGCGACCGCGAACATGAATCCGGCCCGAACGAAATCGAGCATTTTTTGAAAATCGTGCACCATACCTGTGTCGAGAAAAAAGGCAAGCTCATCATCCCGGCCTTTTCGGTTGGGCGCACACAGGAAATCGTGTATATGCTCGACAAACTTCATCACAACGGGCAACTACCAAAAGTCCCGGTCTTTGTGGATAGCCCTTTGGCCGTCAATGCCACACAAGTGTTTGTGAACCACCCAGAGTGCTTTGATGACGAGGTGATTCGCTACATGACCGAAAACGAAAATCCTTTTGGCTTCAACGATTTGTACTACATAAGAAGCTCGGAAGGTTCCAAGCAACTAAACCAAATCAACAAACCATGCATCATCATCTCGGCATCAGGCATGATGAACGCAGGGCGAATCCGACACCATTTGGCACAAAACATCGAGAATCATCGCAACACCTTTCTAATCGTCGGTTATTGTAGCCCCAACACCCCGGGAGGCCAACTGCGCGCCGGCGCAAAACACCTACACGTCATGGGCAAATTCAAGCAAGTGTTGGCCGATGTAGAAATCATGGATTCTTTCTCCGCGCACGGAGACCGCGTGGAAATGCTCGATTTCTTAAAGAATCAAATCCCGTCGTGTCGAAAAATCTGGCTTGTGCACGGCACCCTCGACCGTCAGGAAAAATGGCGCGACCATCTGCTCGAAAATGGTTTCAAAAATGTCGGCATACCCAAGCTGGGCGAAGAGGAAACGCTTGATTAGCACTCCTTTTTCCACCATCGTTATAATCCAATTTACCATGCGCCCAAGTAAGGCCTCGCCCTTTCGAGCCATTGCTTGTCGGTCAGCGCCACAATCTTCGTCAAATCATCCACAGATGCGAATGCCCCATGTTGCTCACGGTAAGCGACGATGAGCTTGGCTTGTTTTTTAGAAATGTACGGATGCTTGCCCATATCCTCTTCCGATGCCGAATTGATATTGATGGCCCGAACTTGATAGGGAGCCGACACAAGCATCGGCTGAATGCTTTGGAACACACTATCAGGCAGTCCATACACCTCCTTTACTTGTTCGACAGACAAAAAACCGCCCAATGCTTCGCGGAAATTGACAATCTGACGCGCCCTTTTTTCCCCTATGCCGGGCAGTCGCTGCCAGTCTTCCATGCTGGAGCGGTTGATGTCGAGCGAGCCTTTTGCCCCGAGGTTGGGTTGAGTACCCTGCCCCTGCGTCCCGCTCCCTGAATAGGTGACGGGACGGAGCCCTTCCTCAGCGGTCGCAATGGCAGCCTGTTGAAAAACAATGTAGGATTCAAGACGCTCGTAGTCATCGTCGCTCAGGGTGTATATTTTTTTAAAATCCTCCTTTTTTCTGAAAACGCCACCCTTTGAGCGAAAATTGAGGATACTCCTGACCGTCCATTGCGGCAAGCCCAGCCGCAGCAGTTCCTGCTCCGTAGCCAAGTTGGGGTCGAACGAAAACGGCTCGCCCACCTGCTTCGCCCATTTTCTCTCCAAAGGCTCACGCCCTTCCGATTCCATGCGAATAAATGGCAGTAGCCGCTCAAAATCTTCTTTCGACAAGCTCCAAATCTTCTGAAGATCCTCCGGTCTGCGAAACTTGCCTCCCTTGTCGCGGTAATTGCAAATGACGTTGGCGACCTTCTCAGAAAGCCCCAATCGAACAAAGTCGTCGAAAGAAGCCGTGTTCGGGTCAAAGTAGAACAGGTTGGCGGCAGACGCGTCCGCTGGCATTTCGCTGGCCTCCATCGCCGCTCGAAAGGCCAATATATCCGCTTGAAACTGTGAAAAATCTGAGGAAGGCCGAGCAGTATATTGGCGCACAATCTCGGGCAAAATGAAAACTAATGCGCAAATAATAGCAAGTGCAATGGTGCCAAGACGTTCCTTGCGGGAAAAATGAAGATAGTTGAAGATGAAGCGTTTCATTGTCCAAAAGGTGTTTTTATGATTGTTCAGATATTGGTTAACCGTTTCTTCGTGGGGCACTATCAATCCGACCTATGCCACACCCAAGCCCCCTGCTCCCGCACATCGTGGAACGGGACCCCCAGTCGCTCGCATTCTTCCTTCCACCGCCCCGCCTGTTTCCAGCTGTTGGAAGCATCAAAAACCACCATTTGAAATGGAAATCGCTCCTGACATTCGGCGATGCTGACTCTCGGGCTTTGTGAAAGCATCAGGACATCAACCGGCAAGGGCCGTGGGTTCCCCTTTTTCACCCAACGGGCATCATCAATCATCGCCATTCTTTTCTCGAAAAACTGCGCAAATGGAGGGTCGAACAGAAAATTGAAATACGCGAAGACCGTATCGGAAGCAAAATTGAATTCCGTCAAATCACGAGTGCCCAAGGCCAAACGATTGGAATGTGCCGCGAACAAAACCTGTTTGGCTGTTGCCGAATCCGACAACGAAACCACCGATTGTCCATCAAAAAAGTCCATCAAGCGGTTTTTGTTGACGTAGTAGATAGCCAGTTGCGCTTGCCTCATTTGTTGGGTCTCTCTCACCATTCGGCAAACACCAAGAAACAGAAGCACACTTAACGCCCCTATGAGCCACTTGGCCCTTTTGTACTCCAAAAAGGCACCCAACACCACCACGAGAAGCCCAATAGCAAAAGCCGCCCACGATGCGAGCCAGATGCCGCCGAGAACACTACCCGGCAGTCCCTGTATCCCGAATATCAATTGGTTGAGACCCCACAACAGCCAGTAAAGCCCCTTGCCAAGCCATTCGGCCAGCCAGGGCCACAGCCCATCCATGAGCACCAATGCCGCCCCGCCCGCCATATAGAGCGCCCCACCAAACACAACAGCCCATCCTGCCAACCAAAAATACACGGGAAACTGGTGAAAATAGTAGAGCGACAGTGGCAACGTCCCCAATTGTGCCGCGACACCCAAAAGCAGGATTTGGACGGCACCATCCCCCCATTTGGGCAAAAGAGGCATCAGTTTATAGAAGCGCGGATAAAAGAAAACGATACCCGCCACCGCAGAGTAGGACAACTGAAAGCCCGCGTGAAAAAGAAAATACGGGTTGTAGAGCAACAGGGCAAAAGCCGACGCTGGCAACACGTTCCACACAGATGCTCTCCGAAAAAAAGCCTTGCCAAGCAAGTAGGTACTGAACATCACCGTTGCCCGCAATACCGAAGCGGTCGCACCCGTCAGAAAAGCAAACCCCCATATAGCCGACACCAAAAACAGGGTCTCCACCATGCGCCCCTCGCGGCCTCGCAGTCTCAGCCGCTTCAAAAGAAAAAATAGCCCCGCATACAACATTCCGACATGAGTGCCCGAAATAGCCAAGGCGTGCATGGAGCCTGTGGCCGAATAGGCAGCCCTCAACTCATCCGACAAATCCTCCTTATATCCGACCAACAATGCCGATGCCACCGCATACTCGTTTTGCGTCGGAAAATGCCTGTGGAGCAGCGACAACAATCTGTCCCGACAATGAAAAGCCGCCTGCCACACGATATTTCCGTTGCCCGATGAGAGCCGAACAAGCGAGCCCGATTTTACAAATGCCTGAAAATGTATGTTTTGAAAATGGAGATAACGGCCATAGTCAAAAGCATGAGGGTTTTTTGCCGATTCTGTTGAAAACACATTGGCATATATTCCAAGCCGGTCGCCATATCGCAAACCCTCCACTTCCGGCGAAAAATCAAGGAAAAGAAGCAAATTTCCCGATGCGGGTCCCATTGAATCAGGCGATGGGCCAATGGCCTCCACACGAATCGGCACCTTCATCTTGGAGCCTTTGCCCGGCGTGTCGTAGATAGTCCCGATGAGATAGCGTTCCTCTTTTATTTTTTCGGAAAAATGCGAGGGTCGCCTAAGCTCGTTGTAATGGACGACATGAAAATACCCCGCTAAAAAGAGCGCGAGCGAGCAACAAGCCCCAAAAACCCAGCGGTAACGGTAAGAAAATTTTTGCAAGGCAAGCAAACAGACTACACACGCCATGAGCACCACGGCTTTGCCGAGGTGAGGCACTGGGTAGTCAAGCCACGCGCCCAACATCAAGCCGAGCGCAAACGGCACGAACAGCCGCATACAAGGTGAAGCGCGGAGGTTCATAAGGCGGGGGGATTTTGTTTCCGAATGGTGTTAGCGAAACAAATTCGTTTGCCAATTTTTTTCTCGGATAAAATTGGGGTATTCAAGCGAAACAAAAAAGCAATGTTTGAAAAAAAGCCAATTTTAAACACAAAACATCCAAAGTTGACTTTTTTGCCAAAATAGAACAAAGCAGAATGAACTCCCCTTCACTCATTTGATTCAACCTTGTGCATGGCCGTTTGTCCAATTTTTATTTGGAATCAAAGCCCCCAAGCGGGGCTTTTCAAAATTATCCTCCGAATGTTTGCTTTTTGTTTGGAAATTTCGTGGCAAAAACTTGCAGGTGTTTCAACATTTATTTTTCTATCTTTGGCGGCTTTTTCAAGGGGGGGCGTTGGTCAAGCAATCCTGGCACGCACCCTATTCTTTTTGTAAGGCACTACACATGGTGTTATTAAAAGAACCCTGACGCTCGTTCGTCCAAAAAATCTCTTTGAGCACACTTGATTACCCTAATAATTCTTAATTTCATCAGCTGAAAAACAAACGGTCGAAAGACCAGTTCATGGCGACAAAAAGACCCGCCGCCGTGGCATATTATCACACATAAAAAGAGACGGAGCACACCGCCTGACGAACAAAAACTAATCGCACAGAAGATGACAGCGACTGCAACTGAACACGATGTTTTACTCGAGAACCTCCAGAAGTATTTCGGATTCGACGCTTTCAAGGCCGACCAAGGTGCCATAATCCAAAGCCTCCTCGACGGCAAAGACACTTTCGTAATCATGCCTACGGGTGGTGGCAAAAGCCTATGCTACCAATTGCCCGCATTAATGCTGCCCGGCACGGCCATTGTCATTAGCCCGCTTATCGCCCTAATGAAAAACCAAGTGGACAGCCTGCGCGGCTACTCCGAAGAGGATGAGGTAGCACACTTCCTCAACTCTTCGCTCACGAAGGCGCAAATGAAAAAAGTGAAGCAGGACATCACCGATGGCCGAACAAAAATCCTCTATGTCGCTCCCGAGACCCTCACCAAAGAAGAGAACATAGAGTTTTTCCAAAACAGCGACATCTCCTTTGTGGCGGTTGACGAAGCGCACTGCATTTCCGAATGGGGCCACGATTTCAGGCCCGAATATCGCCGCATTCGCGTCATGCTTGATGCCATCGCACGCGATGTGCCCATCATGGCTCTCACGGCGACAGCCACGCCAAAAGTGCAGCAGGACATCTTGAAGAACCTCGATATGACAGGAGAAAACACCTTTATCTCCTCTTTCAATCGCGACAACCTGTTCTACGAGATTCGCCCGAAAATCAAAAAAGACCAAACCATCAAGCAAATCATTCAGGTCATCAAGGAGGAGTTTCGCAACGAATCGGGCATCATTTATGTGCAAAACCGCAAAACGGCCGAAGACCTTGCTCAAGTACTTGTCGTCAACGACATCAAAGCTGCGCCCTATCATGCCGGCCTTGACCCTAAAACCCGTGCCAACACACAAGATGCCTTCCTAATGGAAGACATTGATGTCATTTGTGCCACAATTGCCTTCGGTATGGGCATTGACAAGCCCGACGTGCGCTTCGTCATTCATTATGACATGCCGAAGTCCATCGAAAACTATTACCAAGAAACCGGACGTGCCGGCAGGGATGGCCTTACGGGAAAGTGCATTGCTTTCTACAACTACAACGACATTCTAAGGCTTGAGAAATTCTTGCGCGACAAGCCAGTCGCAGAGCGGGAGATGGGTGTCCAATTGATGCAAGAAGTAGTGGCTTACGCCGAAACGGCCTCTTGTCGCCGCCGTTTTTTGCTCCACTATTTTGGCGAGGAATTCAATGAGGAAAATTGCCACAAAATGTGCGACAACTGCAAGAACCCCAAAGAAAAAATGGAGGTAGTGCAGGAAATCAAAAATGTCATCCAATGTATTCTCGACCTCAACGAGAATTATCTGATGAAGACGGTGATGGATTATCTGATGGGACGCGAGACCAAAGAAATGAAGGATTTCCGCTTCACCGAACTGGATAACTTTGGCGTAGGCGACGATAGGGATGAGAACTTCTGGAGCTCCATCTTCCGACACGCCATGATTAACAACCTGATTTACAAGGAAATAGAGGAGTTTGGCATACTAAAAGTCTCAGAGGCAGGGCATGACTACCTTAAAAACCCATATCCCATCACGATTACCATCAACCACGACTATGAGGATGGCGACTATGACTTTGATGACGAGAAAGGAGGCACAGCGGTGCTCGATGAGACCTTGATGAATATACTCAAAGACCTGCGCAAGAACATCGCCAAGAAGCATAACCTGCCGCCATACGTCATCTTCCAAGACCCATCGCTCGAAGAAATGGCAACCCAATACCCTATTTCTATGGAAGATATGTCCAAAATCGTGGGTGTTTCGCAAGGCAAAGCGCAGAAGTATGCTCAGCCCTTTGTGGATGCCATCAAGAAATACTGCGAGGAAAATGAAATCGAACGCCCGATGGACATCACCATCAAAACGGTGGCAAACAAGTCCAAAACAAAGGTGAACATCATCACGGCCATTGACCGCAAAATCCCGCTGGAAGATATTGCCAAGTCCAACGACCTCAGCATGCAGGACCTGATGGAAGAACTTGATGCTATCGTCAATACAGGTACAAAAATCAAACTCGACTACTACCTCAACAAAGTAGTGGACGAATATGTGCGAGAAACCGTGATGGAATACTTCAAAGAGGCCGAGACCGATTCCATTGACGCAGCATATAAAGAGCTGAAAGATGACGAAATCACTTGGGAAGAAATTCAGTTGATGCGGCTGAAATTCCTGAGTGACTTCGCAAATTAAATTTTCGACTTACTTTTCGGCCACTAAACTCGGTGCCGAATGAGCTACTCTCTTGCTCATTCGGCATTTTTTTTTCTCACCACTCAGTACGTTTTTGTTATGAGGAACAATCTTTCCACGCTGTTCTTTCTGCTGCTTGGCACCGCCGCCGCCGCGCAAGCGCCCATTATTTGCGGCAACGAGGTTTTCTCACACATCGTGCAAGAACACTACCCTGCTCTGCATGACGCATTCAACACCACCTTTGAGCAGGCCAAAGCGCCACGCGCTACCGACAGAAGCCCGCTCACTGTGAACGTGGTTGTCCACGTCGTTTGGAAAAACCCCGAAGAGAACCTCCATGACAGCATCATCCTCGACCAAATGGCCGTGCTAAACGCTGATTACAACCGCATGAACGCGGACACCGCCAACCTGCGCTCCATTTTCAAGCATGTGGCGGCCAATGCCGACATTCACTTTAATTTGGTGGATGTAGTGAGGGTGCAAACCAGCAAGGAATTTACGGTCGCGCTTACGGGCAACAACCTTTTGGCCGAATTGAAAAGCTCCAGCCAAGGCGGTAGCGACGCTTGGGACACAGAGCAATACGTCAACATTTGGATTTGCAAAATACAACCTATCACATTCGGCGGCGTGGTGCTCGGTCAAATCCTCGGTTTCGCCTTCCCACCCAACAACCTCGGCCATTGGCCAGCCAACAGCGGCGCACCAATGCCCCAACAAGACGGGGTGGTTATTGACTATCGGGTGTTTGGCAGCAACAACCCCCACACCGTCCCCGTCCCCGGTGGCACGGGCAACCTCATCGTGAAAGGCCGCACGCCCGTGCATGAAATGGGGCACTACATGGGATTGCGCCACATTTGGGGCGATGGTGGCTTGTTAGGGTTGCCCAACAATTGCAACCAAAGCGACGGCGTGGACGACACACCATTCGCCAATGCCCAGTCCCCTTTCGATTGTAACAAGAACAAGAACACCTGCACCAAAATTGACTCTTTCTACAATGCCGATATGCCCGATTTGGTGGAAAACTATATGGACTATGCCAGCGAGGATTGCATGAATATGTTCACACAAGGCCAAGTTGACATCATGCGCAACGTGTTGCTCGGCCCTCGTGCCGGCTTGCTCAGTCCTATGGTAAATACTCAATCCCCTGTGTCACAAGCCATTGATTTTCGCATATCGCCCAACCCGGCCTCTGACCAAGTCGCCGTGCGATTTAATTTGCAGGAAAAAACAAACGTGACGATACGCCTCTTCAACGCGGCGGGTCAGCCAATCGGCTTGCTCGAATCCGAACCCTACCCCGCAGGAATGCACCAAAGGATATTAGAAACACACTTGCTTACGCCAGGCGTTTATTTTGTGGAAATGCGCACCGAGCAAGGCTCGGCTCTTCAAAAATTGCTGGTGCGTTGAGTATCCGAATCTGCGATTAAGATGCTGGAAACTTGTGCTATTGAGGCCCCCTTACATGTGATATTCGTTATAGGATTGACAAGATTTGTAGGGTTTTCGCATTTATTTATGAAAGAACCTACAAATCTTGTCAATCCTGTCAGCGACATCCCCTGAATAATAATCACATCCGATACCGCACGGCACGGCTGACCTGTTCGGGCGTTTTCATGCTTTCAAAGATGCCTTCCTCATCAGCCGAGGTGGTGGGCGCACGAGTCGCTGGTGGGGGAGCAAAGATTGCCTTGCCGTCGTCAAACAACGCCAGCATCTGCTCCACCGATATTTGTGGAGCAGATGCCCCTTCCTCTTCGTATTGCTCCAAATCCTCCACGCCCAACACGTCGGCACCGATGTAGCGCCCCAATTGGTAGTAGGACTCCCACTGAATTTCGTCAAAAAACTGGTCGCTCGTGGACTCGTGCGGAAAGTCCGGGTGATAGATTTTATACTTGTAGGTGCCGTATTTGAGCGGGTCCTCTTTTTCCGAAAGATAGGGCTTGCCCATGGGGGCCAGCACGGCGGATTTCACATAAACTAAGGTGCCCACCTTGCGAGGCTTGTCGAAATTGATGATTTGCTCCACCTCTTGCTGAGTGGCCGTGTCAATCACTTTCCCATCCTCCCACCATTGATAAATGTCGGCCAATGCAAATCGTTTTTGAGAATAGACCTGCGAGGGGCGCGGACGAATAATGTCCTCAGGATGTTGGCCGTCACGAAATCTGATTTCGAGACCCAACTCGTTGCGTGCTCTAATAATAAGATTGTTAAGGTCAAAAAATGTATAATTCTTGTCCTCACCCGCATCAACGGCTACAATTAGGCGGCATCCCCGCCGCAGGAGCTCATACACACCCAGATTTTCGATGTGTCCCCCATCAGAGATGTTTATCTTCTTGTTGTCCAAACCGATGCGCCCCAACAACTCCTTGAAAAAATAAACAGGCCACCACACGATGGCGCGTGTTTTTTCCAATTTCAACGGGTTGGAAATCCAAAACCCGAGCCGCGCATTGAAAAGCGTCATCAGGATGCTTAGCGTCTTGCTGGAGTAAATGCCCAAGCCCGGATTGACCGCAGCCGCTGAAATAGTGACCGCAGCCGGAAGGGTCATCTGTTTATAGTCGGCATAGCGGTCGGTAGGGACATATCGAGTAAGTTTGGAGCCGCAATAGAACGGGCTGAGCAGAAAATAGTCGCTGGCTTTTGCCCCTTTGAATTTATCGTCGCCAACCGGATTTTGCAGGTTCAAACAAGTGTTGATGAGCGGGTAGGGGGCCAAATAATCCGTCTTTTTGTCCGTGTTGGCATTGAATACATCTTTCAAGGCCATGTTCTTGTGATTGCCAGCAAATTGAAGGAACAAATCGGCCAATTGTTTCCGATAAAAGCGGTGAAAACTCAGTGCATTGGGATTGGTGAAAAAGCCAAGCACAAAGAGCAACAAGGCGTTGATAGCGAAGTCTGTCAGCATCGAATGAGAAACCTCGTGCTGGCCCGTTTTCATATCGGCCAGCACAATCCACCCATAAAGGACCAACCCGACAACCGCCAAGACAGACTCGGCCCGATTGAAATGCTTGGAAACGTCAAGATTGAAGTTCAGCAAGATATTCACGATGAAGTGAATCAGCATCAAACCGCCCACCAACACCAACGCCCACCATTCGATGTTGTGCGCCAATTGTGAGGTCGCTGTCAGCGGGTTCCCCCCTATCAGCCCTACTATTATTTCCAACACATAGTAGAGTATTCCGGCCACGATAATGGGGCTGATAAGACTCATCACCCAACTGACCACAAAAGCAACAGCCAACAAAAAGGTATTGCCAGTTTTCCAGATGCCCTGACCCGGCGTGAGATATTCGCCGTGTTTGCGCAGGTTGGCGATGTGCTCAGGCGTGAATAGTCGGCCCAAATCGCCCGTTTCCTTTGCGGTGGCCTGCACATAAGAGTGAGTGTATCCACCACCCGACACCGTGCTGAGGTAATCTGCTTTTTGCAGAATGCCAAACTTGTTGAGCGTTTGTAGAAAACCAAGATTAATCGTGGCTGACCGAATGCCCCCCCCCGACATGGCTATGCCAAACCAATTCTCTTGTTCGGGGGTGCCATGCTCTTGCGACAATTTTTTGCGGCGAATGCGAAGCTGTTCCTTTTCGCGCTGGATGACCTCATTAAATGATAGACTGCTCATCGTTAGTGTGGTTTTAGGCATGAAAACTTGGGCGAAGTAAGCAATTCACCTTTATTCCTGCATTATTTTATCAAGAATATAGTCAACACAGCGTGGTTTTGAACAAACTATGCTCGCGTTACTCTGAAAATCAGGCAAATCAATCAAAGACATCATTAAACCCTCTTTAACCTGGGCATTGCTTCACTCCTGCCAATAAACCCTTTTCACGCGCTCTGAAATGTTGGTAAACACCTCGTAAGGAATAGTCTGCAAGCAAGTCGCCAGCGCCTGCACAGAAGGGTTTTCCCCAAACACAATCACTTCGTCGCCCTCTTCTGCGGCGGGGATGTGGGTGACATCAATCATTGTCATATCCATGCACACATTGCCGATGGTCGGAGCCAATTGACCGCGCAACAACACCGAGTAGCGCCCGCCGCCCGCCAACCGCAACAAACCATCGGCATAGCCAATGCTGATGGTCGCTATGCGTCGCGCACGGTCGAGCGGGCCACTGTTCCGATTGTACCCCACCGTATCGCCCGGCGGTACTTCCTTGATTTGACTGACCGTGGCTTTCAATGTGTTCACCACACGCAGTCGCTCTTGCAACCCGCTGGCATCAATGCCGTAAAGCCCAATGCCCAAGCGAACCATATCAAAATGATAAGAAGGAAATCGCGCGATGCCTCCCGTATTGACCAAATGTCGCAACGGGGCATAACCAAGCCCGGTTTTTATTATTTCAAACATTTCGGCAAACCGCGCCGCTTGCTGGTGAGTGAACGAATCGTGCTGCGGAGCGTCACTGGCCGAAAGGTGTGAAAAAACAGAGCGCACCTCCAAATTCTCATGTTGTCGCAAGATGGAGGCCAGCTCCGCCACGTCTTTAGGCTCGAAGCCGAGCCGATGCATCCCCGTATCCAATTTCAGATGAATTGCTAACCGCTTAGCCTTTCCGGCAAAACGCACCAATTCGTCTAGCAAGCGCAGACCATAGACCTCAGGCTCCAAGCCGTAGCGATAGATTGCGTCAAAACTCGCCGCGTCAGGGTTGAGCACCAAAATGGGCAAACGAACGCCCGCCTGACGCAACTCCACCCCCTCATCCGTATAAGCCACCCCCAAATAATCCACTTTATGGAATTCCAACAACTTCGCCACCTCAGCAGAGCCACTACCATAGCCAGAAGCCTTCACCATAGCCAGCATTTTCGTGCCGGGTCGCAGCAGTTGGCTGTAAATGTTCAAATTATGAATCAAAGCACTCAAATTTACTTCCAATACCGTCTTGTGCGCTTTTTGTTCCAACCGCCGAGCAATCCGCTCAAACTCATAAACACGCGCCCCCTTCAACAGAATCAATTCATTTTCAAATTCCACATTTTGTATTTTTTGCAAAAAATCCTCTGTGTCATGAAAAAAAATCGCCTCAAACCCAAGCGGCAAACTATTCCGGATAGCCACAACCTCCTGCCCGATACCGATAAGCCGCGTCACTTTTTTTTCCAACATGGCAGCTGATACCTTCGCGTATAGTCGGTCTGTCGGCTCACCGCTTTGCAAAATATCCGACAACACCACCGTAAATCGCCCCGTTCTTGCTTGTTGAGCCGCAAATTGCAGCGCAATCCGCAAGGAGTTCAAGTCATTGTTGTAAAAGTCGTTGACCAGCACACATCGGTTGATGCCCGTTTTCAATTCGAGGCGCATTTCCACCGGTTCCAATCGAAACATCCGAACCGCTATTTCCTCGCGCGCAATGCCAAGCACATACATGAGCGCCCAACAATGAATAGCGTTCTCGATACTTGCAGCATCCGTAAAAGGGATTTCAATCGTTGCCGGATGGGCAGAAGAAACAAAAGCCCCCGTGATGCGGGTAAATCCGTTCGCCATCATCTCGATGCCCGTGATTTGCATGTCAGCGGCCTTTCCTTCCTTCGACCAACAAAACACTCTTTTTTGGGAAGACCTATCAAGAGCACCATGTTCGGAGCGAACGGCATCCTCAATTTCCGAATAATCGCAACAGTAAATCAGTGTTTCCGCATTCTCAAAAAGGCGCATTTTTTCCCTAACCTTTTGAGATTTGGAGGAAAAGCCTTCCCGATGCGCCGTGCCGATATTGGTAAAAATGCCAATGGTGGGGCGAATGATGCGTGCCAACCGCTCCATTTCGCCCGGCTGCGAAATGCCCGCCTCAAAAATGGCCAACGTATGCTCGGGCTGCATTTGCCACACAGAAAGCGGCACCCCCACCTGCGAATTATAGCTTTTGGGGCTTCTTACGATGTTGTAATCGGGCGAGAGCAGTTGCTCCAGCCATTCTTTCACCACCGTCTTGCCATTGCTACCCGTGATGCCCACCACGGGAACGTGAAATCGGGAGCGATGATGCGCAGCTACCGCTTGCAGCGCAGTCAGCGTGTCGGACACCTGCAAAATGTTTGCTTCCGGCAAATCCGCTGGTTCTATCTGCTGACTCACCACAAAATGACGGACACCAGCCTTGTGCAAATCAACAAGATAGCGATGCCCATCGTGACGTTTGCCGGGTAGGGCAAAAAACAAGGAAACAGCAGGCGCGGCGATATGGCGACTGTCGAGCAACAAAAACTCGACGTGCGCCGAGGCATCGGTCTGTTGAACCCACTTAGCGCCCAAGATTTTTTGAATGTCCGCAATAAGATATTTCATTTGCTGCGAAAGTCAGTGTTTTTGGCGAAAAACATGGCGACATTGATATTTTTGCGTCCCTCAATCAGCCATTAGACGCCCTAAGTCATCAACAATACGCAGACTAAGGGTTGAGGCAAAATGCTGAAAATGTATGCTATTGAGGCGTTGATTTGAAATCAATGCCTCAATAAATCCCTGAGCATCAGACGATAAAAAAGTTAAACCTCTAATTCGCATAAAAATTCATGTGCCTTGCAAACTAACATGGAAACACAAACCTCCACCAACTTTCATCATCTCTTGGAAATCATCGCACATTCCCTTTCCGAACTGGATGCTTCCATTCCTCATGTGATAGAGGCGCTCGCCGGAAGGCGCAAAATCGCGCTGTATGGAGAGATGGGAGCTGGCAAAACAACTTTTGTCAAGGCGTTTTGTCGACACCTCGGCGTGCGTGAGACAACCGCCAGCCCAACTTTTTCGTTGGTGAATGAATATAGCTATACGGAAAAAGACGGTTCCAAGGCGCTGTTCCATCATTTGGACCTATATCGCCTACAATCGCCTCAGGAAGCTTTGGACATTGGTATCGAGGATTTGCTAAATGACCCTTGGTATTGCCTCGTCGAGTGGCCGCAATTGGCAGAACGGCTCTTCCCCGATGATGGCGCAAAAATTCAAATTGAAATAACGGGCGAAACATCTCGACGTTTGCTAATTTTGTAAAAAGTGCAAATTAGGAATTGAATTTTCTTGGTGTTTGATAACCAATCGCCTATTCACTATTCAATCGCTTATTCAGACAGTGAGTTGAAACCACCGCCTGAATGGCAAACATTTTCAACACATTACCTCAATCCCCAATTCGCGTAAAAATAGCCCCCCAGACTTAACCCACTGATTGATTCATGGAGACACTCTCGATACCACGCACCCAAACCGAAACGCTGGAAGTGTTGCCCAAACACCAGCGCCTTTTCATTGGCATCCCGAAGGAGGCATCCTTGCAGGAGAACCGCGTGGCGCTCGTGCCTCACTCTGTCGCCACGCTCACCGCACATGGCCACCGCGTCGTGGTAGAGGCTGGTGCCGGAGAAAAGGCAAAATGCAGCGACCTCGACTATGCCGAAGCAGGAGCTGAAATTGTGCGCAGCCGTGAGACGGTGTTTCAAGCCGACGTTCTGTTGAAAGTAGGGCCGCCCACTTTGGAGGAAATAGACCTAATGCGTCCCAATCAGGTGGTTTTTTCGCCGATTCATCTGCCCTTGATGACATCTGAATACCTTGTGAAATTGCAAAAAAAACGAGTCATCGCGCTGGCTATGGAATATATCCGCGATGACGAGACGGGGGTGTTCCCCATCGTCCATGTGATGAGCGAAATCGCTGGGATAAGTGCCATACTCATTGCCGCCGATTTGCTGGCTACCGCTCGAGGGGGGGCCGGGGTGTTGTTGGGCGGAATCGCTGGGGTGCCGCCTGCCAAAGTGGTCATTCTTGGCGCAGGTGTTGTAGCGGAGTTTGCCACTCGCACAGCCTTGGGACTTGGCGCGGAGGTGCGCATTTTTGATAATAATGTCTATAAACTGACTCGCCTACAAAACCAAATCGGTCGTCAATTGCATACTTCGGTGGTTAATCCGCGGCATTTGGAAAAGCAACTCCTGAGCGCCGACGTGACGATTGGTGCCATCCACTCACCCCAAGCCAGTTCACCTATCGTAGTTTCCGAAGACATCATCCAAAGAATGAAACCCGGCTCGGTCATCGTGGATGTCAGCATTGACCAAGGGGGCTGTTTCGAGACATCCCGTGCTACTACCCACGACAAGCCCACTTTTGTGAAACACGGGGTCATCCATTATTGCGTCCCCAACATCCCATCTCGTGTAGCTGGCACGGCTTCCGATGCCATTAGCAACATCCTCACCTCGCTGCTTTTAAAAGCAGAAGCTGGCGGCATACTACCCCTCATCACAAGCCACGAAGGGCTGCGCAACGGGGTCTATACCTACAAAGGCTGCCTGACGAATGTGTATTTGGGAGAGCGATTTTCGCTGAAAAGCACCAGCTTGGATTTGTTGATCACTTCGGATTATTAGTTGAGCGCGGCGTGCACATCCATTCCGCTCGAATTTTCCTGTCTGGGGATTTTTGCTGGGAGAGCAAAAAAGAAGCCCCCGGCGCCGCGAGGCGCCGGGGGCGAGGGTTGTGTTGGGTTGGCGCCGACCTACTCTCCCGGGGCATCGACCCCAGTACCATCGGCGCTGGCGGGCTTAACGGCTCTGTTCGGAATGGGAAGAGGTGGGTCCCCGCCGCCAAAGACGCCAACATGTCTTGAGGGGCCCGCGCGGAGGCGGCCCGTCCTGTTTCTTTTTCGCCGGCCGCGACGGGCGCGGGCGACATGACAAGGGGCGGGAGGAGCGAGGGGGCAGGGGCGCAGGCGGCGCGGCGGCCCTCATGCCGGGGGGGCATGAGCAAATCAAAAAAAAAAGGAAGCTTGCGGGCAATTAGTACGGCTCGGCTCAACGTGTCGCCACGCTTCCACCTGCCGCCTATCAACGCAGTCGTCTCCTGCGGCCCTTACATCGGAAGACTCATCTCGGAGTAGGCTTCGCGCTTAGATGCTTTCAGCGCTTATCCCGGCCGAACGTTGCTACCCTGCGATGCGCCTGGCGGCACAACAGGCACACAAGCGGTTCGTCCAACACGGTCCTCTCGTACTGGTGTCAGGTCTCCTCAGTCTTCCCGCGCCCACAACAGATAGGGACCGAACTGTCTTGCGACGTTCTGAACCCAGCTCACGTGCCGCTTTAATGGGCGAACAGCCCAACCCTTGGGACCTTCTCCAGCCCCAGGATGCGACGAGCCGACATCGAGGTGCCAAACCTCCCCGTCGATATGAGCTCTTGGGGGAGATCAGCCTGTTATCCCCGGAGTACCTTTTATCCTTTGAGCGATGGCCCTTCCATGCGGAACCACCGGATCACTTTAGCCGTCTTTCGACCCTGATCGGCCCGTCGGCCTCTCAGTCAAGCGCCCTTGTACTAATACGCTCTGCGCACGATTACCGTCCGTGCTGAGGGCACCTTTGCAAACCTCCGTTACGCTTTTGGAGGTGACCACCCCAGTCAAACTGCCCGCCATGCACTGTCTCCCCGAACCATCGGGGGTTAGGACTCAACTAGTCAAAGGGTGGTATTTCAACGTCGGCTCCCCGACGGCCTGAACCGCCGGATCAATGCCTCCCACCTATCCTACGCATCGAATAGCCAAGCCCAACGCAAAGCTGCAGTAAAGGTTCACGGGGTCTTTCCGTCCCGTTGCGGGTAATCGGCATCTTCACCGATACTTCAATTTCACCGAGCTCGTGGCTGAGACAGCGCCCAGATCGTTACACCATTCGTGCAGGTCGGAACTTACCCGACAAGGAATTTCGCTACCTTAGGACCGTTATAGTTACGGCCGCCGTTTACCGGGGCTTCAGTCAAGACCTTCGCGCTCGCGCGCTAAGCCCCTTCCTTAACCTTCCGGCACCGGGCAGGTGTCAGGCCATATACTTCATCTCGCGATTTGGCATAGCCCTGTGTTTTTGCTAAACAGTCGCCTGGGCCTCTTCACTGCGCCCCGCCTCGCGGCGGGGGTCTCTTCTCCCGAAGTTACGAGACCATTTTGCCTAGTTCCTTAGCCACGAATCACTCGAGCGCCTTAGGATGCTCTCCTCGACTACCTGTGTCGGTTTGCGGTACGGGCGGCGCGTGCCTGACGCTCGGGGGCTTTTCCTGGAAGTCGGTCGGGCGCGCTATCCGCTCTCCCCGAAGGAATCGCGGTACTATCCCGCGCTCGCGCGCGGTTCAACGCCGAATTCCGTCTCGGCGCGGCGCCTCCCCGCCTTCGTCCCCCCCTTCGCAGCACGTGCCGGCGCGGGAATGTTGACCCGCTTGCCATCGGCCTCGCCTCTCGGCTTATCCTTAGGACCCGGCTCACCCTGATCCGATGAACGTAGATCAAGGAACCCTTAGTCTTGCGGCGGGACGCTTTTCCAGCGTCCTTATCGTTACTTATGCCTACATTTGCTTTTCCGCTGGCTCCACCACCCCTCGCAGGGCCGCTTCGTCGCCGCGGAATGCTCCCCTACCTCCCGACCTGAGTCGGAACCATGGCTTCGGTACGCGGTTTGATGCCCGTTTATTTTCCGCGCGGGAACGCTCGACTAGTGAGCTGTTACGCACTCTTTAAATGAATTGCTGCTTCCAAGCAAACATCCTAGCTGTCACTGCATTCCCACCTCGTTTATCGCAACTTAACCGCGTTTGGGGACCTTAGCCGATGGTCTGGGTTGTTCCCCTCTCGCCCCGTGACCTTCGCACCCCGGGGCTCACTGCCGGTACTGTGTGGCGGCATTCAGAGTTTGTTAAGGGTTGGTAGGCGGTGAAGCCCCCTAGCCTTCTCAGTAGCTTTACCTCCGACACACATTGCCCGACGCTGCACCTAAATGCATTTCGGGGAGTACGAGCTATCTCCGAGTTTGATTGGCCTTTCACCCCTATCCACAGGTCATCCGAAAGGTTTTCAACCCTTACCGGTTCGGCCCTCCACTCCGAGATTATCGGACCTTCAGCCTGCCCATGGATAGATCACTCGGTTTCGCGTCTATCCCCACTGACCTCGAACGCCCTGTTAAGACTCGCTTTCGCTTCGCTTCCGCCCCTGAAGGGCTTAGGCCGCCAGTGAGGAATAACTCGTAGGCTCATTATGCAAAAGGCACGCCGTCATCCGCCGGATGGCGGACTCCGACCGCTTGTAGGCGCATGGTTTCAGGGTCTTTTCACTCCCTTGCTCAGGGTTCTTTTCACCTTTCCCTTACGGTACTGGTTCGCTATCGGTCTCCCGGTAGTGTTTAGGCTTGCCAGATGGTGCTGGCGGATTCAGACAGGGTTTCTCCGGCCCCGCCCTACTCAGGATACTGCTAGCGCGCCGCGCGTTTTCGCCTACGGGACTTTCACCCCCTACGGTGCCCCTTTCCATGGGCCTCGGCTAACGCACGCCGCCTCACGGCGCAGTCCTACAACCCCGGCCCGCACGCGGGACGGTTTGGCCTCCTCCGCTTTCGCTCGCCACTACTCGCGGAATCACTACTTGTTTTCTTTTCCTCCGCCTACTTAGATGTTTCAGTTCGGCGGGTTCGCGACTTGTGTCTTCACGCCTTCAGCGTGACGGGTTGCCCCATTCGGACATCGGCGGATCTGCGGTCGTTTGCACCTCCCCGCCGCTTTTCGCAGCTTACCGCGTCCTTCGTCGCCTCCGGGAGCCAAGGCATCCCCCATGCGCCCTTGTCTCG